>NZ_QKTF01000009.1:0-123207 GCF_003234745.1 Curtobacterium sp. MCLR17_039 | reverse complement strand
GTCCCGCGCCGCCCCCGTCCCGCCCCGCGCGACAGCAGCCCACCACACCGCGCACAGAACGGCGCCCGCCCTCCGGATGGAGAGCGGGCGCCGTTCGTCGTCAGGGGTCGTCAGTGACCAGCAGGCACGTACGCGGCCTGACCGGCCTGCACGATGCGCTCGGCCTCGGCAGCGTCGCCCCAGCCCTCGGCCTTGACCCACTTGTTCGGCTCGAGGTCCTTGTAGCGCTCGAAGAAGTGCGCGATCTCGGCCTTCGTCTGCTCCGGCACGTCCGAGATGTCCTGGATGTGTGCCCAGCGCGGGTCCTTGGCGGGGACGACGAGGACCTTCTCGTCGTTGCCGGCCTCGTCGCTCATCTTGAAGACGCCGACGGGGCGGACCTTGACGCCGACGCCGGGGAACGTCGGGAACTCGAGCAGCAGCAGCGCGTCCACGGGGTCACCGTCGTCGGCCAGGGTCTTCTCGAAGAACCCGTAGTCGGTGGGGTAGACGAACGAGGTGAACAGCACGCGGTCGAGGTAGACGCGACCGGTCTCGTGGTCCACCTCGTACTTGTTGCGGCTGCCCTTGGGGATCTCGACGACGACGTCGTACGCGGCCATGTTGCGCTCCTGTGTCTGCTTCGGGGACTGTCGTGTGTTGCGAAAGCGCGGCTAACGTTACCGGGTGAACTCTCCGCGTCCCCGGCTCGACCCCGCCGTCGCCGAGACCCGCCTGGCGGTCCGCGACCTGCTCGCCGCAGCCGTCGACGACGGTGTGGTCGCCGCAGGCGACCTGGTCCTCGTCGCACTGAGCGGCGGACCGGACTCCCTCGCCCTGGCGGCGGCCACCGCGTTCGAAGCGGGCAAGCAGGGTCTGCGGGCCGGGGCAGTGGTCGTCGACCACGCGCTCCAGGCGGGCTCCGAGGCGGTCGCGAGCCGCGCCTCCCGGCAGGCATCTGAGCTGGGACTCGACCCGGTGACGGTCCGCAGGGTCACGGTCGGCTCCGACGGTGGCCCGGAAGGCGCCGCCCGGGAGGCCCGCCACGCGTCGATCGCCGAGGTCGCGGTCGCCACCGGGTCACCCCTCGTGCTGCTGGGCCACACCCTGGACGACCAGGCCGAGACGGTGCTGCTCGGCCTGCTGCGCGGCAGCGGGCCGGACAGCCTGTCCGGCATGAAGCCGCTCGCCCGACGCGACGGCGGCCCGGCGTACGGCCGGCCCCTCCTGTCGGTCCGGCGCCACGCGACCCGGCAGGCGTGCGCCGCAGCGGGGCTCGCGCCGTGGCACGACCCGCAGAACGACGACCCCGCGTACGCGCGGGTGCGGGTGCGGAACACCCTGCTGCCGGTGCTCGAACGGGAGCTCGGTGCCGGGGTGCCCGAGGCCCTGGCCCGCACGGCCGACCAGCTGCGCGAGGACTCCGCGGCCCTCGACCACTTCGCCGAGGAGATCGCCGAGGACATCGCCGAGCACTCCGAGGCGGGCATCTCGCTGTCGGTGCGGGCGCTCGGGGCGAACCCGCCGGCGCTCCGGCAGCGACTCGTGCGCCTGGCGGTGGAGAGCGAGTTCGGGGTGACGCTGTCGCGCGTGCAGACGCTCGAGGTCTGCCGGCTGGTCACGGACTGGAGCGGACAGGGCCCGATCGACCTGCCGGGCGTCCGTGCCACGCGGACCGGCGACCGCATCGAGTTCAGCGCCGGTTAGGCTGGCGTGGTGGAACTCTCCGACGTCCAGGCAGACCTGTCCGAAGTGCTCTTCACCCCCGAGCAGATCGACGAGAAGCTCGCCGAGCTCGCGGCGGTCGTCGACGCCGACTACGCGGGCCGCGACCCGCTGCTCGTCGGGGTGCTCAAGGGTGCCGTCATGGTGATGGCGGACTTCTCGCGCCACCTCAAGATGCAGGCGCGGATGGACTGGATGGCGGTGTCGTCGTACGGCTCCGGCACGAAGTCGTCCGGTGTGGTGCGGATCCTCAAGGACCTGGACACCGACCTGCACGGCCGCGACGTCCTGATCGTCGAGGACATCATCGACTCCGGTCTGACCCTGTCGTGGCTCAAGCAGAACCTGCAGTCCCGTGGTGCCGCGAGCGTCGAGATCGTCGCCCTGCTGCGCAAGCCCGAGGCCGCCAAGGTCGAGGTCGACGTGAAGTACGTGGGCTTCGACATCCCCGACGCGTTCGTGGTCGGCTACGGCCTGGACTACGACGAGCGCTACCGCAACCTGCGCGGCGTCGGCGTCCTCGCTCCGCACGTCTACTCCTGACGGGCGGCCCGCCGCGCTCGGGTCGCACTCGGCCGACTCTGGCCCGGGGGTGAGTTCGCCCGCAGAGGACACCCATTCTCGCCACAGAATCGCGGCCGTATGCTGACCTGCACGCAACTTCGGCAGAGAAAGGTGTCGGGCACTCGCGCCCGGATCACATGAACTTCAAGCGCATCTTCCGCGGCCCGTACCTCTACGTGCTGATCGCGCTGGCGGGCATCTTCATCGGCTGGAGCGTCATCAGCCAGGGCAGCACGCAAGAGATCGACACCCAGAAGGGTCTCGAGCAGCTCTCCGATGACAAGGTCTCGTCCGCGACCATCAACTCCACCGAGCAGCGGGTCGACCTCGTCCTGAAGGACGGCGACAAGCAGGAGCAGTTCTACTACTCCACGCCCCGCGGCGAAGAAGTGGTGCAGGCGGTCAACGACGCCAACCTGCCCGACGGCTACAACGACCGTGTCGCCCAGGGCAACTGGTTCCTGTCGCTGCTCGGCATCCTGCTGCCGTTCCTGATCATCGGTGCCCTGTTCTGGTTCCTGCTCTCGAGCGCCCAGGGCGGCGGCTCGAAGGTCATGCAGTTCGGCAAGTCGAAGGCCAAGATCAACAACAAGGAGAACCCGCAGGTGTCGTTCGCCGACGTCGCGGGTGCCGACGAGGCGATCGAGGAACTGCACGAGATCAAGGAGTTCCTCAAGGAGCCCGCGAAGTTCCAGGCCGTCGGGGCGAAGATCCCGAAGGGCGTGCTGCTCTACGGCCCTCCCGGAACCGGCAAGACCCTGCTCGCCCGCGCCGTCGCGGGTGAAGCCGGCGTGCCGTTCTACTCGATCTCCGGTTCGGACTTCGTCGAGATGTTCGTCGGTGTCGGTGCGAGCCGTGTCCGTGACCTCTTCGAGCAGGCCAAGGCAAACTCGCCGGCCATCGTCTTCATCGACGAGATCGACGCCGTCGGTCGTCACCGTGGTGCCGGCATCGGCGGTGGCAACGACGAGCGCGAGCAGACCCTGAACCAGCTCCTGGTCGAGATGGACGGCTTCGACGGCAAGACGAACGTCATCCTCATCGCCGCGACGAACCGTCCCGACGTGCTCGACCCCGCGCTCCTGCGTCCGGGCCGCTTCGACCGCCAGATCGGCGTCGACGCCCCGGGTCTCGCCGGCCGCAAGCAGATCCTCGAGGTGCACGCGAAGGGCAAGCCGCTCGCCGCGAGCGTCGACCTCGAGCTGCTCGCCCGCAAGACGCCGGGCTTCACCGGTGCCGACCTGGCGAACGTCCTGAACGAGGCGGCCCTGCTGACCGCCCGCTCGAACGCGCAGCTCATCGACAACCGTGCCCTCGACGAGGCCGTCGACCGCGTGATGGCCGGCCCGCAGCGCCGGACCCGGATCATGTCCGACCAGGAACGCCTGATCACCGCGTACCACGAGGGCGGCCACGCCCTGGCGGCAGCGGCGATGCGGCACACCGACCCGGTCACGAAGATCACGATCCTGCCCCGCGGCCGTGCCCTCGGCTACACGATGGTGCTCCCGCTCGAGGACAAGTACTCGGTCACCCGCAACGAGCTCCTCGACCAGCTCACCTACGCCATGGGTGGTCGCGTCGCCGAGGAGATCGTGTTCCACGACCCCACCACCGGCGCCTCGAACGACATCGAGAAGGCCACCGGCACCGCCCGCAAGATGGTCACCGAGTACGGCATGAGCCAGGCCGTCGGGTCCGTCAAGCTCGGGTCCGGCTCGAGCGAGCCGTTCGTCGGCCGTGACATGAGCGGTGGCACCGGTCGCGACTACTCGGAGACCATCGCCCAGACGGTCGACGCCGAGACCCGCGCCCTGCTCGAGGCCGCGCACGACGAGGCCTACCAGGTGCTCAACGACAACCGCGACATCCTCGACCGCCTGGCCGGCGAGCTCCTCGAGAAGGAGACGCTCGACGCCCCGGAGCTCGTGGAGATCTTCAAGGACGTCCGCAAGCTGCCGGAGCGCCCGCAGTGGCTCTCCAGCGACAAGCGCCCGGTCAGCCACCTTCCCGCGATCGACGTGCCCGGCAAGGCCGCCTCGACCGCAGCGGACCCGTCGGACTCCGAGTCGACCTCGAAGACCCGTCGTCGCCCGTTCGGCAACCCGGGTATCGCCCCCGCGTAGGCCGGCATGACCGAGCTGCCGACGCGACGAGAGCGTCGACTCGCCGAGGTGAGTCGTGCCCGCGCCGCCGCCGCCGAACCGGCGACGGTCGCGATCGACCTCCGTGCACCCCAGCCGGTGCCGGAGGTCGTGACCGGCCGTCGCCGTGACCGCGGTGGCCCGGCCGAGGAACGCACCCGGGTGCTCGGCATCCTCAACGTCACCCCCGACTCGTTCAGCGACGGCGGGCTGCACCAGGCCTACGACGCCGCCGTGCAGCACGCACGTGACCTCGTCGCAGCCGGTGCGGACGTCATCGACGTCGGTGGGGAGTCCACCCGCCCCGGCTCCGAGCGCGTGCCCGTGCCGGTCGAGCAGGAACGTGTGCTGCCGGTCGTGCAGCAGCTCGTCGCCGAGGGCATCCCGGTCAGCGTCGACACCATGAACGCCGCGACGGCCGAACGTGCCGTCGACCTCGGTGCCGCGATCGTCAACGACGTCTCGGGCGGGCTCGCCGACCCGGACATGGCCCGGGTCGTGGCGTCGACGGGGGTCGGCTTCGTCGTCATGCACTGGCGCGGCCACAGCGACCGGATGTACCGCAACGCCGAGTACACCCACGCGGTCGAAGAGGTCCGGCGCGAGGTCGAACTCCGGGTCGCCGAACTCATCGTGCTCGGTGTCCGGCAGGAGCAGGTCGTGATCGACCCGGGCCTCGGCTTCGCCAAGCACGGCGTGCAGAACTGGGAGATCCTGGCCGGCTACGAGCGTTTCGCCTCGATCGGTCTGCCGGTGCTCGTCGCCGCCTCACGCAAGCGGTTCCTCGACGGTGTCGGGAGCCCCGAGGGTGCTCCGCCCAGGGAGCGCGACCTCGCCACCGCCGCCATCAGCCTGCTCGCCGCAGAACGCGGCGCGTGGGGTGTGCGCGTGCACGACCCGGCACCGACCCGTGCCATGCTCGACGTCTGGGACGCCTGGAGGGCAGCTCGATCGTGAACGACACCATCCGACTCACCGGGGTCCGCGCCCGCGGACACCACGGCGTCTTCGACCACGAGCGCGAGGACGGCCAGGACTTCGTCGTCGACGTCGCCGTGGAGCTCGACGCCCGTGCCGCCTCGGGCAGCGACGACCTCGACGCCACCGTGCACTACGGCGTCCTCGCCGAGCAGGTCGTGGCCGAGATCGAGCGCGACCCGGTCGACCTGATCGAGACGCTGGCCGAACGCATCGCCGCGGCCGTGCTCACCCACCGTGCCGCACTGGCGACGGAGGTCACGGTGCACAAGCCGCAGGCCCCGATCACCGTGCCGTTCACCGACGTCTCGATCACCATCCGGCGCACCCGCGGCGCCACGGTGCCGGACGAGGAAGAAGAATGACCCACCGGGTCGTCGTCGCTCTCGGAGCGAACCTCGGCGACCGGGGGAGCACGCTCCGCGCCGCAGCCACCGCGATCGCCGCCCTGCCCGGGGTCGAGCCCGTGGCCTCGAGCCGCGAGGTCGAGTCGGTCGCCGTGACCCTCGACGGCCTCGACACGTCGAAGCCCCGCTACCGGAACGCCGTCGTGGTCGTCGACACCGACCTCGAGCCACAGGCCTTCCTCGATGCCCTGCACGGCATCGAGGATGCCCACGGCCGCACGCGCGAGGTCCGGTGGGGCGACCGCACCCTGGACCTCGACATCGTCGCGGTGGACGACCTGCGGATCGCCACGGACACCCTGGTCGTGCCGCACCCCCGGGCAGCGGAGCGCGCGTTCGTGCTCGCCCCGTGGCTCGACGCCGACCCCGAGGCCGTCCTGCCCGGTGCCGGACCGGTGGCCGACCTGCTCACCGCCGTGGGGGACGACACCGAGCGCGTCGACGAGCCGCGCCTGTTCGCGGAACCGGCACGGGCCTCCCGGCCGGCGGGGAGCGCGACCAGCGCATGAAGCCCACCCGTGCCTCCACGCTGATCAGCATCGCCGTCGTGACGGTGGTCGCCGGTTTCGCGGTCGACGCCGTCCTGGCGTCGCGCCAGCTGCCGACCTTCCTGTTCTCGATCCCGCTCGGCATCACGCTCGCCTTCATCGGCGTCGCCGTCGTGCTCATGGCGCGCCCGGTGCGCCGGCACGCGCGCGACGGCGCCGGACGCCAGCGGCCGGTCGACCCGCTCTACGCGACACGGGTCGTCGTGCTCGCGAAGGCGTCCAGCATCTGCGGCACGCTGCTCGGCGGGTTCGCCCTCGGCCTCGTGCTGTACCTGCTGACCCGTTCCGCGACGCCTTCGCTAGGCTCGACCCTGCCGAACGTGATCGCCGTCGGGGGCGGGATCGTCCTGACGGTCTGCGCACTCGTGGCGGAGCGCATGTGCATCGCACCTCCGGGTGACGACGACGACCGTGACGATCCCCGCAACGGTTCGACGACGGTGAACTGACCGAGCAACCCCAGGAGGCCCGCGATGCCGCGTGAACGACTCGACGAGCCCGGCCTCGGCCTCGGTGGGATCGCCTGGCAGCGGGTGTCCGCGAAGCTCGTGTGGACCGAACTCATCACCACGCTCGTGATCGGTGTCGTGCTCACCGCGGGCTGCGTGCTCATCGGGATCGTCACCGACGGCTTCGGTTCCGGGGCCGGCACCGTGTGGCTCACCATCGGCATCGTCGTCGCGGTCACCACGGCGATCACCGCCGCGCTGACGCCCCGACGGGTCCGAGCCATCGGCTACGCGCTCCGCGACGACGACCTGGTCGTGCGCCGTGGCCTCATGTGGCAGCGGTTCACGGCGGTCCCGTACGGCCGGATGCAGCTCGTCGACGTCGCCCGGGGCCCGCTCGACCGGGTGCTCGGCATGAGCGAGCTGAAGTTCGTCACCGCCGCGGCCGCGACGAACGTCCGGATCCCGGGTGTCCCGGCATCGGACGCCGACGAGCTGCGCGACCGCCTCGTCGAGCTCGCCGAGTCCCGTCGCGCCGGTCTGTAGGGATCGTCCGTGACCTTCCGACCGGGCACCCCGCCACCCGCTCCACCCGCGCCGCCCACCCGGGGCAACGCGGCCGCCGCGGCGCCCCTGACCGACGGCGAGTGGCACCGCCTGCACCCGCTCACCCCGCTGCTCAAGGGCGGGATCTTCCTCATCGTCATCCTCGGCTACGTGCTGAACAGCCTGCGCGACCAGCTCGTCGAGTTCTTCATCCCGGGCGAGCAGCAGGAGGACGGTGACCCGGTCCGGTACGTGTACGAGCACGGCGTCGTCGGCTGGGTCCTGCTCGGCATCGTGGTGCTGCTCGTGGTGCTGATCGGCTTGTTCTACCTGTCCTGGCGCATGCACGAGTTCCGCGTCACCGGCGAGATCGTCGAGGTGCGCTCGGGGGTGCTGTTCCGGAACCACCGCAAGGCCCGGCTCGACCGGATCCAGGGCATCAACATCCAGCGGCCGCTCGTGCCCCGGGTGTTCGGCACCGCCAAGCTCGAGATCGCGCAGGCCGGCAACGACGCCAACGTGCAGCTCGCCTACCTCGGGGCCCGTGCCGCCGACGACCTGCGGCAGCGGATCCTGGTGCTCGCGTCCGGCGCGAAGTACGACGACGGCCACGGCGGTCCGTCGCGGCAGTCGCACGGAGCACTGCAGGACCGCGTCGACGAGATGTTCTCGCCCGAGCTCGACCCGGCAGCCGTGCACGCGACCCGCATCGTCAAGGTGCGCCCGGGTCGGCTCATCGCGTCGATGCTGCTGTCCGGCACGACGCTGTTCCTGCTGCTCGTCATCGCCGGCATGATCGTCAGCGTTGCCCTCACCGGCGAGTTCGCGGTGCTGTTCGGGCTGTTCCCCGCCGTGCTCGGTGCCGGTGGCTACTACGTCCGCAAGTTCTCCCGTTCGCTGCAGTACACGATCGCCGAGACCCGCGACGGCATCCGGATCGGCTTCGGGCTGGTCTCGACGTCGAACGAGACGCTGCCGCCCGGCCGCATCCACGCCGTCAGCGTCGCGCAGCCGCTGCTGTGGCGTCCGTTCGGCTGGTGGGACATCCGCATCAACCGTGCGACGAGCGCCGGCAACGGGGCGTCGAGCAACCAGCAGGTGTCCTCGATCGTGCTGCCCGTGGGCACCACGGCGGACGTCCGCGAGGTCCTCGACATCATCCTGCCCGGGCTCGTCGGCACCGTCGTCGCCGGTCCCGAGGCGTCGCAGGAAGCCCTGCGAGAAGGGGCTGCCGAAGCCGTGGACGTCGTCGACGACAGCCTCACCACCTCGGGCGACCGTGGCGGCTTCGTGCACTCCCCACGACGCGGCGCCTGGCTCCGTCCGTTCGCGTTCCGGCGCAACGGCTACCGGTTCGTGCAGGGCGCGGTGCTGCTGCGGCTCGGTGCCGTGTGGCGGTCGCTCGTCATCGTGCCGCTGCCCCGGGTGCAGAGCGTCAAGGTCGAGCAGGGTCCCCTCGAGCGTGCCCTGCGGCTCGCAGCCGTCCACGTCCACACCGTGGCCGGTCCGGTCTCGGCCCGCGTCGGTGCGCTCGACGCGCGTGACGCGCAGCGCCTGTGGTCGGAGACGACGCAGCGTGCCGTCGAGGCGGCTGCGGTCGACACGACGCACCGCTGGCGCGAACGGGAGGCCCGTCCCGCGGCCGCCAGGCACGCTGCGGCCGACACCGTGCCCGGGTCCGGAGCCCCTGCCGGACCGACAGCGGACCACCGGCCGGGCGCCGTCCCCGCCGGCTGGGGCGACGTCCCCCCGACCGGAGCCGCACGATGAGGGCCGGGCGCCTCGGGGTCGGCATCGTCGGCGCCGGACGGGTCGGACCCGTCCTCGGAGCGGCCCTGGCGAACGCGGAGCACGCCGTCGTCGGGGTGACCGCCGTGTCCGACGAGAGCCGTGACCGCGCCGAGGCGATGCTGCCGGGCGCCCCGGTGCTCGCGACGCCGGACCTGGTCGAGCGGAGCGAACTCGTGCTGCTCGCGGTGCCGGACGACCAGCTCGCCTCGCTCGTGCAGGGGCTGGCGGACGCCGGGATCTGGCAGCCGGGGCAGCTCGTCGTGCACACCAGTCCGGACCACGGCGTCGGCATCCTCGCCCCGGCGATGGCAGCCGGTGCGATCCCGCTGGCGATCCACCCCGCCATGGCCTTCACGGGCACGAGCGTCGACCTGTCCCGGCTGCGCGACGCGTACTGCGCGGTGACCGCCCCGGCGCCCGTCCTGCCGATCGCGCAGGCGCTGGTGGTCGAGATGGGGGCCGAACCGTTCGTCGTGGCCGAGGGCGACCGGCCCGCGTACGCCGATGCGGTGCGGGCCGCCGTGAGCTTCTCGACCGCGATCGTCGACCAGTCGGCGGGCACCCTGTCCGGCATCGGCGTCGAACACCCGGGTCGTGTCCTCGGTGCGCTCGTCCGCTCCGCCGTCGACAACGCGCTGACCGCCGCCGACGGGCAGTCGACGCTCTAGCGGTTCGGAGGCGGGACCGCGGCGCGGGGAGGACGTCGGGGCCGGGTGGAAGTCGGGGCCGGGCGCTCGAGTGGTCACGACTCCCCGCTCAGTTCGCCCGAGTGGTCACGACCTGTCGGTTGCCCGTGCTCAAACCGACAGATCGTGACCGGTGGGCGTGGTGCGGGCGGGGAGTTGTGACCGCGGTCTCGGCTCCTGTTTCGGCGAGCTCGGCGACTCCGGGTGGTCACGACTCCCCGCTCAGTTCCGCCGAGTGGTCACGACCTGTCGGCTGCGCGTGCTCGAACCGACAGATCGTGACCGGTGGGGGTGGTGCGGGCGGGGTGTTGTGACCGCAGTCTCGCCTCCTGTTTCGGTGAGCTCGGCGACTCCGGGTGGTCACGACTCCCCGCTCAGTTCGCCCGAGCGGTCGTGAAGTGTCGGTTGCGCATGCTCGAGCCGACGGGTTGTGACCGGTGGGCGTGGTGCGGGCGGGGTGTTGCGACCGCGGTCTCGGCTCCTGTTTCGGCGGGCTCGGCGACTCCGGGTGGTCACGACTCCCCGCTCAGTTCGCCCGAGCGGTCGTGAAGTGTCGGTTGCCCGTGCTCGAGCCGACGGATCGTGACCGGTCGGCGTGGTGCGGGCGGGGTGTTGTGACCGCGGTCTCGGCTCCGGCAGCCTGGCAGCCCCGCCGTCCGGCAGCCCGTGGTGGTCGGGACCCACCGCTCAGTTCTGCCGAGGAGGCGGGAACTGTCGGCCGGGCGGGCACGGTTCGGGGGCGGGGCCGCGGCGCGGGTAGCATTTCCCCCGACCCCCACGACCATCGGAGCCGCACCCGCATGACCGACGAGACCGTCACCCCCGACACCGCGATCGCCGACGCCGCCGCACTGGCCGAGCAGGAGACCAGCGAGCAGCGACAGGTCCGGCTCGACAAGCGGGCGAAGCTGCTGGAGTCGGGCATCGAGGCGTACCCCGCCGAGCTCCCCATCACCACGACGATCCCGGCCGTGCGCGAGCAGTACGCGCACCTGGAGACCGGCGAGGAGACCCAGGACGTCGTGGGCATCGCGGGTCGTGTGGTGTTCTCGCGCAACACCGGCAAGCTCTGCTTCGCGTCCCTGCAGTCGGGCGACGGCTCGCGCATCCAGGCGATGGTCTCCCTGGCCGAGGTGGGCGACGAGTCCCTCGCCCGCTGGAAGGAGTTCGTCGACCTGGGCGACCACGTGTTCGTGCACGGCCGCGTGATCTCCTCGCGCCGCGGCGAGCTGTCGATCATGGTCGACGACTGGGCGATCGCGGCGAAGGCGATCCTGCCGCTGCCGAACCTGCACAACGAGCTCAACGAGGAGACGCGGGTCCGCCAGCGCTACCTCGACCTCATCGTCCGCGACGAGGCCCGCGCCACCGTGCGTGCCCGCGCTGCCGTGATGGCCTCGCTCCGCCAGACCTTCACCGCGCACGAGTACCTCGAGGTCGAGACCCCGATGCTGCAGACCCAGCACGGCGGCGCCTCGGCCCGACCGTTCGTCACGCACTCGAACGCCTTCGACACCGAGCTGTTCCTGCGCATCGCACCCGAGCTGTTCCTGAAGCGCGCCGTCGTCGGTGGCATCGACCGGGTGTTCGAGATCAACCGGAACTTCCGGAACGAGGGCGCCGACTCGTCGCACTCGCCCGAGTTCGCGATGGTCGAGGCGTACCAGGCGTACGGCAACTACGAGCAGATGGCCGACCTGACGCAGGAGCTCGTGCAGAACGCGACCCGCGCGGTCACCGGTGGTGCGCTCGAGGTCACCCTGCCCGACGGCAGCACCTACGACCTGGGTGGCGAGTGGCCCCGCATCGACATGTACGGCTCGCTGTCCGAGGCCGCGGGGCGCGAGATCACTCCGGAGACCCCGCTGTCCGAGCTGCAGGCGCTCGCCGAGGCCGAGGGCGTCGAGGTCGCCCACGCCACGCACGGCAAGTACGTCGAGGAGCTCTGGGAGCACTTCGTCATCGACTCGCTCGACCGCCCGACCTTCGTGATGAACTTCCCGGTCGACACCTCGCCGCTCACCCGGCAGCACCGAACCCGTCCGGGCGTCGTCGAGAAGTGGGACCTGTACGTCCGCGGCTTCGAGCTCGGCACGGCGTACTCCGAGCTCGTCGACCCGGTCGTGCAGCGGGAGCGGTTCGTCGAGCAGGCGAAGCTCGCGGCCGGCGGTGACCTCGAGGCCATGCGCGTCGACGAGGACTTCCTGCGGGCCCTGGAACACGCGATGCCCCCGTCGGGCGGCATGGGCATGGGGATCGACCGCCTGCTCATGGCCATCACGGGCCTGGGCATCCGCGAGACGATCCTGTTCCCGCTGGTCAAGGGCGCTGGAGCTTAGGGCAGCGCGCCAGCGCTGCGCGACGCCAGCCCCGGACGAGCTTGCGAGTCCGGTCGGAACAGATAGTCGGGGTACGATGCTCGGGTGCCTGAAGGAGTCGTAAGCGGGATCGTCTTCGCCCTGACGCCGACCATCGTCGTCGGCCTGATCTTCTGGTTCGTGATGCGCGCGATCATGCGTGCCGACCGGACCGAGCGTGCCGCGTACGCGAAGGTCGAGGCCGAAGAGCGCGCCCGCTTCGAACGTGAGCACGGTCGCCCTGCGCCGACTCCGACGTCGGCCGAGTAGTCGCAGCCGCAGCACCCTGCACCGCGCGCTGCCCGGCGCGCACGTCCCCGCGCTGACTTCACCCGGCGTTCACCGCGCGGTGTGACGCTGTCGCGCATGCCGACCTTCCCGGAACCCGTCGAGGACCTCGACGACCTCGACGTGGAGGACGCCTTCGGGCACCCGGTGTCCGGCACGTCCGGCCTGCCTGACGGTGCCGATCGAACCGACCGCGGAGCCGACGGCGCACCCCTCGACGACGAGGGCGACGTCGACGACCTCGACGTCTGAGCGCCGACGGACCGTCACGCACCGTTCACCTCGCCGACGCGTGCCGGGGTGAGCATCGTCCGCATGGCAACCACCGCACATCCCTTCACGGGCCGCAGCCTCGTCGGTGACATCGAGAGCGAGTACGACGAGTTCGACCGAGACGCAGACCTCGAGGTCTCCAAGCGCCGGGACGGGTGGCTCGAACCCTCCTGGTGACCCCCACCCATTCGGTATTCGGGGTACGACGACCAGATCGCACTGATCCGGTCGGACGTACCCCTTTTGCATGTCCGGAGTACGCAGTCGCCTGGGGTACACGATCGGAAACGCTGGTGAAACACGCCTGCAACGCCGGAAACACGGCGTTATCCGCTTGATCCAGGGCCGATTGGGGGACCAGACTGGCGGTGGGCTGTACCCCGCGGGGGACGCTTTCGATGACGAAGCACGGAGAACCCTGAGAATCGCTCCGAACGATTTGTGGGGTACACCTCCGGGCCGCTTTACTCATCAGCACCCCCCGGCAACGCCCCACGAAGCCATCACCGTCGAACGCAGGGAGAAACACCATGACGATCGCAACGGCTGCACCCAGCACCACCCGCCGCACCGCCACCAAGAAGGCATCGGCATCGAAGACCGCGACCGCCGAGTCCGCCACCACCTCCCTCGACACCGAGGTCGAGGCCGACGAGCAGCTCGCCGGTGTCCGCGGTGCCTCGGTCGACCAGGTCGGCGACTACCTCCGTCACATCGGCCGTCTCTCGCTCCTCACCGCCGAGGAAGAAGCGCAGATCGCACGCCGCATCGAGGTCGGGCTCTTCGCCGAAGAGAAGCTCGCCACCGAGAAGGGTCTCGCGAAGACCCTGCAGCGTGAACTCCGCTGGCTCGTCCGTGACGGTGAGCGCGCCAAGGAGCGCATGATCACCTCGAACCTCCGCCTCGTCGTGAGCATCGCCAAGCGGTACTCGCAGCGCGGCCTGCCCTTCATGGACGTCATCCAGGAAGGCAACCTCGGCCTGGTCCGTGCGGTCGAGAAGTTCGACTTCACGCAGGGCTACAAGTTCTCGACCTACGCCACCTGGTGGATCCGCCAGGCCATCTCGCGTGGTCTCGCCGACAAGGCACGCACGATCCGCATCCCGGTGCACACCGTCGAGCTCATCAACAAGATCTCGCGCACCGAGCGTGACCTGACCGTCGACCTCGGCCGTGCGCCGATGCCGGAAGAGGTCGCCGCTGAACTCAGCATGAGCGTCGAGGAACTCGTCGACCTCAAGGGCCGCTCGCACGAGCCGGTCTCGATCCACACCGTGGTCGGCGACTCCGACGACAGCGAGCTCGGTGACTTCATCGAGGACGAGGACGCCGCGAGCCCGAACGAGCTCACCGAGACGACGCTGCTGCACCGCGACATCCGCTCCATCGTCGCCGAGCTGCCCAGCGACGAGGCGAACGTCATCCGCATGCGCTACGGCCTGGACGACGACAAGCCGATGACCCTCGACGAGATCTCGAAGATCGTCCACACGACCCGTCAGGCCGTCAGCCGCGTGGAGTCGCGCGCGAAGCTGCGTCTGTTCGCCAAGGCGGTCTCGCAGGACATGCAGCTGTACCTGACCGACTAGGTCAGTGGACTTCGGCCGGCACGTTCACCCGTGCCGGCGCGGGGAAACCGGGTCGTTCTGTGGGAAGACGATCCGGTGGGGTGATGGGACGGCCCGCTCGAGCACTGCTCGAGCGGGCCATTCACGTTCCCGGGGCAGGACCAGGGCCAGGACCAGGCCCAGGACCAGGACCAGGACCGGGCCCAGGACCGGGGTCAGGGCCAGCGCCGACGCGGCGTCAGTCGTCGATCTCGCGCCGGAGCTTCTGCCGCAGGTCGCTCGGGATGAGTTCGACCAGCTGGTCGGGCCGCACCGGCAGGTCGAGCAGGCTGAGCTTCACACGTCCGGTCCGCCCGTGCCGCTCGGCGTCCAGGCGCACCACGCTTCCGGCGTCCTTGCGGAGCCGCATGTCGATCTGCGCCCCGGTGGCCACCTCGCCGACCACGAGCCCGTCGACCTCGAGCGCTGCGCTCCTGGTGCCCTCGGCGATGTCGAACCGGTAGCGCTCCCGCGCGGCGAGCACCACGGAGCGGTCGATCCCGGCCATCGGCGCGACCGGCGTCACCACGGAGCCGGACAGCGCGGGGGAGAGCACCGGCCCACCGGCGGCGTAGTTGTACGCGGTGGAGCCGGCGGGTGTCGCGGCCACGATGGCGTCGGCCCGGTAGTACCCGTAGCCGAGGCCCCCGACGCTGAGGTCGGCCGAGACCTGCCCGGCGCCGGGCCGCCGCACGATGGTCAGGTCGTTGAACGCCAGGTAGTCGGTGCGGGCGCCGCCCCAGGACAACCGGGCCTCGAGCGCGTGGTGCGGCTCGAGCTGGTACTCGCCGGCGGATAGCCGTTCCAGCGCGCTCTCGAGCTCGGGCGGCTCGATCTCGACCAGGAACCCGACGTTGCCGTAGTTCACGCCGAGGACGGGCACCGGGCGCTTCGCCACGAGCCGCATCGCGCCGAGCATGGTGCCGTCACCGCCGAGGGCCACGACCAGGTCGACGCGGTCGGTGAAGTCGTCGTCGTCGACCACGTCGACCCCGCCGCCGATGCGCTGGGCGTCCGCGCGCCGGGCGAGCAGCTCGCCCTGGCCGGACGCGTTCCAGCGCTGCAGGGTCGTCACGGACTCCTGCACGTTCTTGGTCGGGTGGACGACGAGGCCGACGACGGGCTGCTCCATGAGCGGATCGTACCGAGCGGACCTCCGATGCGGGCTGGTCGTTCGCAGAGGTATGCGATATTCCGAATACATGCAGACCGCTCAACTCTCCGTCGCCCTCCCTTCCGTCCGGCACGGCCGCGAGATCGTGCTGCTCGCCGACCTCGAATCCCACGAGTCCGGCTTCGGCTTCGTCGACGCCGAACACCTGCTGCTGGCAGCCGTCACGCTCTGCGCCGGCATGCCCCGCTTCCGGCCCGTCCTCGACGCCCACCGGATCACCCCCGAAGCCGTCCGCTCCGGCATCCGCGCCTTCGTCGGCGCACACAGCACCTGCCCCGGCGAACACGACCGTGTCGCGTGCACGCCCGCTGCGATGCGCGTGCTCGCCCGCGCCGCGACGATCGCCGGGCGTTCGGAGCGCATCCGACCGCCGCACGTCGTCCTCGCCGTGCTCGACTCGGTCGACGATCCGCTCGCCGGATCCGGGCACGACGTCCTCGACGCCCTCGGCGTCGACGCGCGCCGCTTCCGACGCGACCTGCGTCGTGCGGTGCGGCGCTCCTGACCCAGCGCAACCGACAAGCGGACCGGAGGCCCGTGGCGATCCCGCCACGGGCCTCTCCCACCGGCACGGCCGAACCGCCGCTGGCGCGTCGGTCCGGTACCGGCGGCGGGGCCCAGTCCGTCTCGTCCGTCTCGTCGTTCGCTCACTGCGCACAAGACGCACCCTGGTCACGCCCACGGCGAACAGGGGCAGCCCCCGGGGGGAGCGCTGGTTACTCTCGAAGTACTTGGCCGGACTCACACGAGACCGGCACAGCGTCGGCTCCGCTCATCAGGGGCCAAGGGAGAGCACATGTTCGAGAGATTCACCGACCGGGCCCGTCGTGTTGTCGTCCTCGCTCAAGAAGAAGCGAAGATGCTCAACCACAACTACATCGGCACCGAGCACATCCTCCTCGGCCTCATCCATGAGGGCGAGGGCGTCGCCGCCAAGGCGCTGGAGTCGCTGGGCATCTCGCTCGACGCCGTGCGCGAGCAGGTCCAGGACATCATCGGGCAGGGCCAGCAGCAGCCGACCGGGCACATCCCGTTCACGCCGCGCGCCAAGAAGGTGCTCGAGCTGTCCCTGCGCGAGGCGCTGCAGCTCGGCCACAACTACATCGGCACGGAGCACATCCTGCTCGGCCTGATCCGCGAGGGCGAGGGTGTCGCAGCCCAGGTCCTCGTGAAGCTCGGCGCCGACCTGAACCGGGTGCGCCAGCAGGTCATCCAGCTCCTGTCCGGCTACCAGGGCAAGGAAGCGGTCGCCGTCGGCGGCGAGCAGCAGCAGAACGCGCAGCAGGGTTCGCAGGTCCTCGACCAGTTCGGTCGGAACCTCACCCAGGCCGCGCGTGACGGCAAGCTCGACCCCGTCATCGGGCGCGAGAAGGAGATGGAGCGGGTCATGCAGATCCTCTCCCGCCGCTCCAAGAACAACCCCGTCCTGATCGGTGAGCCCGGCGTCGGCAAGACCGCCGTGGTCGAGGGCCTCGCCCAGGCGATCGTCAAGGGCGACGTGCCCGAGACGCTGAAGGACAAGCAGCTCTACTCGCTCGACCTCGGGTCGCTCATCGCCGGGTCCCGCTACCGCGGTGACTTCGAGGAGCGCCTGAAGAAGGTCACGAAGGAGATCCGCACCCGCGGCGACATCATCGTCTTCATCGACGAGATCCACACGCTCGTCGGTGCCGGTGCAGCCGAGGGTGCGATCGACGCGGCCTCGATCCTCAAGCCGCTCCTCGCCCGAGGTGAGCTCCAGACCATCGGTGCCACCACGCTCGACGAGTACCGCAAGCACTTCGAGAAGGACGCCGCACTCGAGCGTCGCTTCCAGCCGGTGCAGGTCAACGAGCCGTCGCTGCCCCACGCGATCAACATCCTCAAGGGTCTGCGCGACAAGTACGAGGCGTTCCACAAGGTGTCCATCACCGACGGTGCGATCGTCGCCGCGGCGAACCTGGCGGACCGCTACGTGCAGGACCGCTTCCTGCCGGACAAGGCCATCGACCTGATCGATGAGGCCGGCGCTCGACTGCGTCTGTCGATCCTGTCGGCGCCGCCGGAGCTCCGCGAGTTCGACGAGAAGATCTCGACGGTCCGTGGGTCGAAGGAAGCCGCCATCGAGGAGCAGGACTTCGAGAAGGCCGCGAGCCTGCGCGACGAGGAGAAGAAGCTCCTCGGCGAGCGTCTCCGCCTCGAGAAGCAGTGGCGTGCGGGTGACGTCGCCGCGTCCGGCACCGTCGACGAGGGCATCATCGCCGAGGTCCTGGCCCAGGCCACGGGCATCCCGGTGTTCAAGCTCACCGAAGAGGAGACCTCGCGTCTCGTCTTCATGGAGAAGGCACTGCACGAGCGCGTCATCGGTCAGGAAGAAGCCATCTCGGCCCTGTCCAAGACCATCCGCCGTACCCGTGCCGGCCTGAAGGACCCGAACCGTCCCTCCGGCTCGTTCATCTTCGCCGGCCCCACGGGCGTCGGGAAGACCGAGCTCGCCAAGGCCCTCGCCGAGTTCCTGTTCGACGACGAGGGTGCGCTGATCTCCCTCGACATGTCGGAGTTCGGTGAGAAGCACACCGTGTCCCGCCTGTTCGGTGCCCCTCCCGGGTTCGTCGGGTTCGAGGAGGGCGGCCAACTCACCGAGAAGGTGCGCCGCAAGCCGTTCTCCGTGGTCCTGTTCGACGAGATCGAGAAGGCCCACCCGGACATCTTCAACTCGCTGCTGCAGGTGCTCGAGGAAGGCCGTCTCACCGACGGTCAGGGCCGCGTGGTCGACTTCAAGAACACCGTCATCATCATGACCACGAACCTCGGTTCGCAGGGCATCGCCGGTGGCCCGGTGGGCTTCCAGGTCGAGGGTGACTCGGCCGTCGGCTACGACCGCATGCGCGGCAAGGTCAACGAGGAGCTCAAGAAGCACTTCAAGCCCGAGTTCCTGAACCGTGTCGACGACACGATCGTGTTCCCGCAGCTGTCGCAGCCCGAGCTGCTGCAGATCGTGGACCTGTTCGTGAAGCGTCTGGCCGACCGCCTGCTCGACCGCGACATGACCGTCGAGCTCACGCTGCCGGCCAAGGAGCAGCTCATCAAGGTCGGGTTCGACCCGTCCCTTGGTGCACGGCCCCTGCGTCGCGCGATGCAGCACGAGGTCGAGGACCAGCTGTCCGAGCACATCCTGCAGGGTGAGCTCAACGCCGGTGACCACGTGAAGGTCGACTTCGTCGACGGTGCGTTCCACTTCGAGACCGGGCGTCAGCCGGGCCGCGAAGAGGTCCTCGCCGGTGCAGCCGCGGTCGAGGCCGCGACCGACACGCCCCAGGGCGAGATCGAGTCCTAGGACCTGACACCCCACGGACAGGAGGCTCGGTGCCAGCTGGCACCGGGCCTCCTGTCCGTTCTCGGGTCGCGTTCAGATCCCGCATCGCCGATCTGCGCGTCCTTCCGGCCACGGACCCCCGTCCGGGGGTACTGTGATGACAACGCGCGAGACGTTCCCCCCAACTCCTCGCGCGTCGCGCTCGATCGGTTCCCCCCAACGGATCGAGACGCAGCCGGCCCCGGTCTGTTCGCAGACCGGGGCCGTTGCACGTCCGGGGGTGGTGCCGGTCGGCGGTGCGGGCGGGTGCCCGCGGCGTCAGGCGGCGTCAGGCAGCTGTGCGGCGAAGTCGCGGACGGCGCGCTCCCAGCGCTCCGGGTCCTCGTTCCACTCGAGCGTGTGCGGTGCCGTGCGGAACGTGACCGTGGTGGCGCCCTGCCGCGCGGCGTCGGCGACGTCGTCGGCCGCGACCAGGGCGTCGGCCTCGGAATGGATCAGCAGCGTCGGCGTCGACGAGTCCTGCCACGTGGTCGTCGTCACGGGGGTCGGGGCCCCGGCGAGCCGTGACAGCACGTTCGTGGTCGCGATGCGGGCGGCGACCGTGCCGACGAACGCGGGCAGGTGCGCGCCACGGACGGCCCCGCGGAGTGCCGAGGTGACGTCGAGCAGGGGTGAGACGGCCACGATTCCGTCGACGTCGACGCGTGCGGCGGCGACGGAGCAGGCGAGCGCGCCGGCGGACCAGCCCTGCAGCACGACGCGCTGTGCACCACGGGCTCGGGCGGCGCGGACGGCGGCGACGATGCGGTCCGCTGCACCGGCGTCGAGGGAGCGGAGCGGGAGGTCGGTGGTGTCGACGACCTCGGACGAGGCGCCGAGCGCACGCCAGACCCCGACACCGCGCAGGACCTGGCGCGGGCCGAGGGACTGCCCGTGCACGTGGACCACGTGGGTCGTGGCGGCCTCGGGCTCGGTGCCGGGCACGTCGTCCGGTCCGTCGTACCGCAGGGCGTCCCAGGCCCACTCACCGGTCGCCACGGGGGCGGTGAAGCTGCGGCGCACGGTGTCACCGTCGCTGCCGGCCCCGGTCTCCGTGCTCGCGGTGGTGATCGCGCCGACCTGCACCCGGGTGTCGTCGCGCTGCAGGTCGTAGGTGCCCGGCAGGCGGGTGTCGCGGGTGGCGGTCAGCTCGACCTCGGTGTCGGTGGCGCTGCGGACCGTGGCGGTCGCCGTGTACGGCGTCGGGAACAGCAGCCGTCGTGCGACGAAGGCGCCGAGTCCGAGCGTGCCGACCGCTCCTGCCGCGGTGCCGAGTGCCGTGATACGTGCGCCGGTCATGTGATCTCCCTGAGTCGTGCCGTGGTGAGCGTCGCAGCGGCCGGAACGTCCTGCCCGGCCTCGCGCGCGCGGTCTTCGATCTCGACGGACAGTCGGTGCTGCCGACTCCGCCACTGGCGACGCTGCCACACGATCGTGAAGTAGAGCCCGGTGTTGCCCGATGCCGTCTCGAGTCGCCGGAGCTCCGGTTCGAGCACGCGGAACCGGCGTCGGGCGGCCCGCCAGTCGCGGAACTCCCGTGCGGCATCGGGCAGGACGCCGCCGGCCGCGCCGATCGCGAGCAGGACCATCGAGCCGAGGAACACCGGGGTGTAGAGCTTCGACAGGACCCCGACCGCACCGTCCGCGCCGGCGACGTGCACGGCGTCGAGGGCGATCGCGATGCCGGCGAGCAGCACGAGGCCGGCGGCACCGACGACGAAGAGCCGGTACAGGCGGCCGAGCCCGTCACCGCTCCGGAACCCGCGCAGCACGGCGACGGCCGACCGGGCGATCACGATGGCGATGTAGGTCATCTCCACCGCCGAGTACAGCGCGGTCGGCAGCTGGTCACCGTAGGCCACCATGAACTGCGCCGTCGGGGTCGGTGCGTCGATGAGGCTGAACAGCACGACCAGGGCGACGAGCACGAGCACGCAGCCGATGATGCGGCTGGCGCGCAGGAGCTTGGCGGATCGTGCCGCGGCCTCGACCGACTGCGCGAGGGCGAACATGCCGCACACCATCAGACAGCGGCCGATCAGGTCGGCGATGTTGGGCACGTGCGTCACACCGGCGAGGAACGTCGTGACGTCGGGCTGGTTGATCGTGAGTCCGACGGCGACGCAGCTGCAGCAGACCATCAGCCAGGTGACGCTGGCCGACTGGGTGCGCACCAGGAGCAGCCGGGCGACCAGCACCGCCAGGATGAGCCAGACCGGGATCGACCCCCAGACGTGCAGCGTCACCGCGTCACCGGAAGATCCCGGGCTGGCCCTCGGGGTCGAGCAGCCCGATCCGCAGCGCGAGCTGGTCGGCGACGAGTTCGACGGCCTGCTCGTGCGGGGTGTCGAGCGAGCGGGTGAACGCCGTCCGGCCGCTGAGCAGCCCCGTGTACGCCTGGTGGTCGCAGCCGGTGTCGTCCATGAACACGTGGGCGAGCTCGTGCAGCACGCACGCCACCCGGGAGCGCTCGGACAGCCCGGGGCGGGTCTCGAGCAGGGCGTGGTCGGCGCGCTGGATCAGCCGCGCGGACAGGTCGCCCGGCAGCTCCGTGGTGCGCACGTGGATCGGCTTGCCGAGCGCCGCCTCGGCGCGGGCGGTCAGCTCCGGCAGGGACAGCCGACGGGGGAGCCCGAGGCGCTGCACGCGGCGACGGGCCTCGGTCTGCCGACGCAGGGCGTCGAAGCGGTCGCGGTAGCCGCTCACGGGGCGCCGCCCGACTCGTCCAGGCGACGCAGGTGGTCGGTGAAGTCGCGGATCTCGTCCGCCGAGGCGAACTCGCCCAGACGCCGGGTCGCGAACGCCACGACCTCGCGCTTGCGGAGTTCGAGCACGAGCTCCAGCTGCGCCTGCACCCGCTCCGGCACGTCCGTGTTGCCGGCCGCGTCGGTCAGGTACTCCGCCGGGACGCCGAAGTAGGTCGCCAGGGCCGCCAGGAGTCGCTGGTCGCGGACGGCCGGACCGTTGCCGCCGAGCATGTAGCCCCAGCGCGGTCGACTCATCGACGCACCCTGCGCCTCGATCTCGGCGGCGATCTCCTTGTACGGGGGTCGCTGGCCCGAGTTGGCCTCGACGACGTCCATCAGGAGCTGCAGTTTGCGCGACAGTTCCCGACGGTGTGCGTCGTCGTCGTTGTACTCGATCACGTGTCCCCACTCTCACATCTGTCTCAGACATGATAAAACTGATCCAGCGCATCGGCCGGTGTCACCACTCTGCCAGGCTCGCGCTCGCTCGTCAGGTCGGCATTTCGATGGGGGGATGCCGAACGGGGGACGAACGAACGGGAGGCGCGGTGCCAGCTGGCACCGCGCCTCCCGTCCGTCGTGTGGTGCGGACTACGCCTGCACGTCGCCGCGCCAGCCCGGCTGGGTCGGTGCGTTCTCGACGCGTTCCTTGTAGTTCTGCAGGTCCTTCTTGACGGCGTGGCCACCGACGCCCACGGCGGAGCCGAGCTTCTCGAGGATGCCGGAGGGCTCCCAGTCGATCTGCACGGTGACGCGGGTCTCGGCGTCGGAGAGCTTGTGGAAGGTGACGACACCGGCGTGGTCGGTCTCGCCGTCCTTCACGGTCCAGGCGACACGCTCGTCGGGGTGCTGCTCCGTGATGAGGGCCCGGAACTCGCGCTCCTGGCCGGCGATCTTCACGGTCCAGTCGGTGGTCTTGTCGTCCACCTGGACGATCTTCTCGACCTCGTCGAGGAAGTGCGGGAACTCCTCGAAACGGGTCCACTGGTCGTAGGCCTGGCGGACGGGGACGTTGACGTCGACGGTTTCGATGATCTGAGGCATGCACCGGACGGTAGGCCGATCGACCTGGGCGGCACTCAGCAGGGCTGTCCCCCTGCGACCCCGGTAGTGTGAGGCGGATGACAGAGCACGGCAAGCACGCGTTCCACGAGCGCGACGACCACGGGATCCTCGTGCGTCCGGCGCTCGCCTCGGACGTCCCGCACATCCAGCGGCTCATCGCCCCCTACGTCGACCGGCGCATCCTGCTCGGCAAGGAGAACGTCGCCCTGTACGGCTCGATCCAGCAGTTCCGGATCGCCGAAGGGCCCGACGGCACCCCCATCGGGTGCGGCGCGCTCGCCGTCTTCTGGGACGACATCGCCGAGGTGCGCACCCTCGCCCTCGACGAGCAGTGGATCCACAAGCGCGTCGGGCACCGGATGCTCGAGGCCCTCGAGCACGACGCCCGCGAACTCGGCGTCGCCCGGATCTTCTGCCTGACCTTCGAGGTCGACTTCTTCGCGAAGCACGGGTACCTGGAGATCGGCGAGAGCGTCGTCTCACCGGACGTCTACGCCGAACTGGTCCGCTCGTCGGACGAAGGGGTCGCCGAGTTCCTCGACCTCGCACGGGTCAAGCCGAACACCCTCGGCAACACCCGCATGCTGAAGAACCTCTGACGCTTTCCCGTGCCGCCCGGCGGGGTGGCCGGGTGCAGCACGCGCCGTTGTCTACCCTGTGCGCATGTCGTCGTTGCGTCACCCCGTCGGGCCCGAGAAGCCGGTCGTCTACTGGCGCCGCCGGGCGCTCGTGCTCGGGGCGCTGCTGGTCGTCGTCCTGGTGGTCGTGCTCATCGTCGTCGGGCGGGGGAGCGGGGCCACGTCGGCGGCGCCGAGTGCGTCGGCCTCTGCTGGTGCAGGGTCCGCTGCCGGTGCATCGTCCGACGGGTCCACGGCCGGTTCCGGGTCCTCGCGGTCCGCTGCGCCGAAGCCGTCGGCTTCCGCCTCGGCTTCTGCGTCGAAGCCCGCTGCCGCCGACGGCTCGACCTGCACGAAGGACCAGATCGTCCTGACCCCCGTGCTCGACAAGTCGGCCTACGGCCCCACCGAGGACCCGAAGATCGCGATGTCGATCAAGAACTCCGGCACGAACTCCTGCCACCTGGACCTCGGATCGGCGCAGCAGGTGCTGACGATCAGCTCCGGCCAGGAGCAGTACTGGTCGTCGAAGGACTGCCAGACCGGCGGCACGAACCAGGACGTCACGATCAAGTCCGGTCAGACGCTCACGACCCCGGCGATCGCCTGGGACCGGACCCGCTCGTCCACGTCGACGTGTGACTCGTCACGGCCGGCGGTCACCGCGGGAGGGGCGAGCTACCACCTGCAGGTCGCCGTCGGGAATCTCGAGTCGAAGAGCTCGGTGCAGTTCATCCTGCAGTAGGCGGCGGCGGCGGGTTCGCGGTTCGCGGTACGCGGTACGCGGTTCCGATCCGTTCCGCACAACCGAAGTGCATTCGCGCCAGGCGCTCGCGTGGTTCGGCGTGGCTTTGGTTGTGCGAGATGCCGAGCAGCGCGCCAGGAACAGCAACAGGCCCCGTCGTCCGAAGACGACGGGGCCTGTTCAAGCTGATGTGATCAGCCGAGGACGGTGATGTTCTCCGCCTGCGGGCCCTTGCGGCCCTCGGTGATGTCGAACTCCACCTTCTGGTTCTCCTCGAGCGACTTGTAGCCGTTGCCAGCAATCGCAGAGAAGTGCGCGAAGACGTCAGCGCTGCCGTCGTCCGGGGCGATGAAGCCGAAGCCCTTTTCGTTGTTGAACCACTTGACGGTACCGGTAGATGCCATGATGGCGTTTCCTTAGCTTTCTTGCTTCCGCCAAGGTGCAGATGCACCGACGGAGACCCCGACGTACGTCGACGGGGGTAATGCGCCACGCGGGCAGGTGCCGGCGGGACGGGTTCGGGGTCAGGCCTGTCGGCCAGTGACCCTGGGGCCCGGGTTGAGGGGCAAACCACCTCGCCCGGACGTTGAGCGCCGCCGAAGCGGTCCCATCAGGCTAGCGTGCTCTGGGCCGACTGGCTACCCGTGCGTCACGGAACGACGAAAATCTGGTGGAATTGAGCTGATGGCAGACAAGGAACAGCGCTTCCGGAGCGAACAGCTCGAGGAAGCCCTCGCGAAGCAGGACGTCGCTGCTGTGGCGTTCGCGCTCCGCCACGACATCGTGATCGTCCCCCGACTCGTCACCGGCAAGAAGGACATGCAGGTGCGGGTGTTCGGCCGTGAGGGGTCGGACAAGCGCATCCTGCTGCTGTTCTCGTCGGCGGACGCCTACACGGCGATGGTGCCGGACGAGAAGATCCGGCAGGTCATGGTCTACGACGGGCCGCGGCTCGAGGAGTTCCTGGCCGCCCACCTCGACATGCTCGAGGGCGTGTTCTTCGACATCGCCGGCCCGCACACCATGCAGGCCGCGCCGGCGGACCTGCTGGCCGCTTTGCGCGCGTAGCGCCTCAGAACGCGCGGTCGAGCTCGCGTTCGCGCGGCGACTGCGTCATCGAGAACGCCACACGCAGGGCTTCGCGCAGGTGCCCGGAGTCCGAGCCGAGCACCGTCGTGAACCCGAGGCGGGTGGCCTCGTTCACGCGCTGCTTCGTGCCCGTGGCCGGACGGATCTCGCCGGCGAGGCTGATCTCGCCGACGGCCGCGAGCGTGTGCGGGTACGGACGGTCACGTGCGGCGCTCGCGAGGGCCAGTGCGATCGCCAGGTCGGCGCCGGGCTCCGTGAGCTTCATGCCGCCCACCGTGGACACGTAGACGTCGGCGTCGGACAGCTTGAGGCCGGCGCGGCGTTCGAGCACCGCGAGCAGCATCGCCACGCGTGACGCGTCGACACCGTTCACGACCCGGCGTGGCTGCGGCGCCGAGCTCGGGACGATGAGGGCCTGCACCTCGACCGGCAGCGCTCGGCGCCCCTCGAGTGCGACGGTGACGCACGTGCCGGACACCGGGGTGGCGTTCTTCGACATGAAGAGGCCGCTCGGGTCCGGGACCTCGTGGATGCCGTCGCCACCCATGTCGAAGCACCCGACCTCGTCGGTGGGGCCGAAGCGGTTCTTGAGCGCCCGGACGAAGCGCAGCGCGGTCTGCCGGTCGCCCTCGAAGTGGCAGACGACGTCGACCAGGTGCTCCAGGAGCCGCGGGCCGGCGATCGTGCCGTCCTTCGTGACGTGCCCGACGATGAGGACGGGCAGGGCGCGGTCCTTCGCGATGCGGATCAGGGTCGAGGCGACCTCGCGCACCTGGGACGTGCCGCCCGCGATGCCGTCGATCGAGCTCGACGAGATGGTCTGCACGGAGTCGGCGATGAGCAGGTCGGGCTGGACCTGGTCGATCTGGCCGATGATGACGCCGAGGTCGACCTCGCTCGCCAGGTACAGGTCGTCGTGCATCGCCCCGGTGCGTTCGGCACGGAGTCGGACCTGGTCGACGGACTCTTCGGCGCTGACGTAGAGGACGCGCTTGCCCGAGGCTGCGGCTCGCGAAGCGACCTCGAGCAGGAGGGTCGACTTGCCGACACCCGGCTCGCCGCTCAGCAGGACCGCGGCGCCCGGCACCACGCCGCCGCCGAGGACGCGGTCGAACTCGCCGATGCCGGTCTGCCAGCGCTGCACGGAGGTGCCGCGGGCTTCGGTGATCGGTCGCGCGGCCCGGGCGCCGGTGACGGCAACAGCCGAGGTACCCCGGGTGCTCGCCGACGCCGCAGAGCTGTCTTCGACGGTGCCCCAGGTCTGGCACTCACCGCACCGGCCGACCCACTTGATGCTGGTCCAGCCGCACTCGGTGCAACGGTAGAGGGACTGCGGGCGCGCCATGTCGTCGAGGCTAGGCCGTACGGCCGACATCACCGGCGTGGTCGCCCGGCTCGTCCGACTGGTCCCGTTCTTCGGGCACTGCGATCGAACCGGTCATCCGGTGGCGCAGGCGCTCGACCGGCCCCGGACCCTGGCGCGAGGCGTGGTCGAGTGCCTCGGCACCGTCGGTGTCCTGCTCGGCGCGGGCGTTCGCCACCGCCCCGGCTTCGCGACCGAGGTTCTCGGCCTCACGCACGGACAGGTAGTGCCGGATCGCCGCCACGGTGTCGACCCGGGCGTCGACCGCCGGCTCGAACGCGCTCGCCCAGACCTCGTAGCCGCGGTCGTTCGGGTGGAACAGGTCGCCGTAGCTGTTGAAGAAGGTGCGGCGGACCCCGACGCGCTTCGTGATCGTGTGCAGCGGCGCCACCGTCAGCCCGAACTCGTCGGCCACCCGGTGCACGATCTCGTTCGCCACCGCCACCTTGCGCTCCCGGTCCGGCACGAACATGCACGGCAGCTCGGCCACCACGGCGTGCGACGGCACCGCGCCGTAGATCGCCCGGATGTTCCGCTCGAACTTGTCCGGATCGAAGTCGGCGATGTCGTTCGCCCCGATCGACACCGTGCAGACGTCGGGCGCGTAGTGCCGGAGCTTCGGCAGCTGATCACGCTTCGCGCCCCACGTGGTCGAGCCGGAGACGCTGAGGTTCACCACGCGCACCGACATGTGGGAACGGTGCCGGATGCGCCGTGCGAGCAGCCCCACGTAGCCACGCCCGGGTGCGGTCGCACCGACGCCCTGCGCTGCCGAGTCACCGATCGCCACGTAGAGCAGCTGCCCCTCGTGCTGCTGTCGTTCCCGCCACCAGTCGGCGTGGATCGGGAGCATGTCGACGACCCGTTGCGCCGCTGCCCGTTGGCCCTTCACGCCGGCGCGGGCGCCGACGGCTGCGGCACCGACGACGCCGAGGCTGCCGACGACGGAGGTGAGGAGTGCGATGAGCGTGCGGGATCTCATGCCGTGGACGGTACGCCCGCCGGTCTTGCCGGAGACGAGGAGGACCTGTGGGTGTGGGGAGAGCCCTGCAGGGGACCGCCTGTGGAGGGGGAGCCGACCCGGGGTGTCATCACGGGCCTCCCGGATCGTGTAAACTCTTTCCCGGTACCGTGTCCGAGCGGCCGAAGGATCATGTCTCGAAAACATGTGTGGGGGCAACTCCACCGTGGGTTCAAATCCCACCGGTACCGCCAACAACACGACGAAGAGCCCCCGGTTTCGACCGGGGGCTCTTCTCGTGTCCGGCAGCTGTTTCGCGCTGGTCTCCACGCCGAGGGGTCACCCCGCTGTGCGCCACACCACTGCTCGAACGGATCGTCGCGTCGGATGCAAGAACGAACGTGCCGACCTCAACGCCGCGGAGACAGCGTCAACTTCTGATGTCGCACACTCGCTTCCGGTAAAGGAATCGCTCTCACCGCAACCCTCATCCGCCCGTTGGCTGATCTCGTTCACCGTCGGCGTATGCGTAAGTACCCTGGTTCATCAAGAGGCGAAGCTGACCCGTGGTCGCGATGCCCTGCGTGATGCTGACGTCAGCGATGTCACCATCGAACACGTCTGAAGGTCCACCACTGGAGAGAGCGCCGCCGACACGCAGGCCCCCCGAGACCGCAGCTTCGCCGGTGCCGAGGCTGTGTGCAACGCTGTGTGACCCGCCGGGAGAGGCGTTCATGTAGATGCGGACTTCCTGGTTCGCCGCGTCCCAGACGCCTGTGACGAAGTACCAAGCACCGTCGGTGGGCGCTGTCGTGTAAACCGTCCCAGTGGGAGAGGCACAGTCAGTCTTCGGAGCGTCTATTTGCTGCTTGACGCAGAATCGGAAGTTCCCATCGCCGTACTGGAGGTAGAACGCTGACGTTGCTTCCCCGTCGATGGAAACCGCTGTGTTGTAGTGGCTGGAGGCTCCACTTGTGAGGTGCATGAAGGCGGACACGGTGTAGCTCTTCGTCGTGTCGATCGGTGCAGCGCTCGTCCGCGTGGCACCGACGAGGGCGAAGTAGCCGAGGTCGTTCTTCACGGTCTTGCCTTCGCACGCTGACTGGGTCGAGTCGAAGTACTCCGACCCGGTCCAGCACGACCAAATGTGTCGCGCAGTCGTGCCGGCGGGAACATCATCGGCGGACGCCCACCCGTATCCGAGCAACTGGCTGGTGTCGGTGCCGGTCGGACAAGAGGAGCCGATGAGGGTGCGGTCCCCCCAATCGCCACGACAGGACCAGATTCTGTTGGTCCCGGCCGGTTGGTCGGCCTCAGAACTGACGAGTTCACCGAGAGTGACCTCGAAATGGGCCCCAGACGGGGCACCGCCGGCGATGGATGCGCGGTGTCCGTCCAGGCCGTTGAACCGGTTGATGCGCACAAGGTCGCCGAGATGCATGATCGTCGACGGGTACTTCAGTTTGTCCGGGTACGAGTCCGGTTCCGCCGTGTTGACGCTCGGGTCGACCGTCAACGGCAGCGGCGCGGACGATCCGGTGCTGCCGGATGCGCGGTCGTCGGCTATGACGGTTGGTGAGGCGGGGGTACCAGCACCCGTGACGGAGCCGTCGCTGATCCCGGTCCAGACGTGGCCGGTGGTGCCGGAAGTGGATCCAACCCGCGGATCCGCGTCGGCGATGATCGCAGCGCCTCCATCCGTGTTGGCGGAGCCGCCGACCTTCCCGGGCGCGGACACGTTGCCAGAGCGGTCAATCGCCCACACCCAGAGCGTGTTCGCGGTGTCGACCGGAGCGAAAGTCAGCGTTGCGGCGTGCGACGAGTTCGCGCATACGTAGGTGACGCGGCCGTCACTGAACGCGCAACTGGCGTAGCCGGTTGAGGTGTCCACCGCGTCGGAGAGCGGCTGCGTCAGAGTCCCGCTGCCGCTCGGAGCGACCCAGTACGAGAAGCCGCGCACGTCGGAGTCGGACGCCGTCACTGTGACTGTCATGTTCGTCCCGACGGTGTGCGAGCCGCTCGGAACGGCGACGGATGGTGAGGTCGGTGCGTGCGAGTCGGACGCGAAGTAGCACCAGCTGCTCCATCCACTCCACTCTGTCCGATCCCACGTCTTGGCGCGGAACATGTAGTTCCCGTCCGACAGCGTGCCAGCAGGAACCTCAGCTGTTTGTACGCCCCCATGCGCGTCCGAACTGGCCTTCGAGAAGACCGCGGTGTCCGCGTCCGTCGTGCGCATGACCTGGTAGGTGATGTGGGTCGTGTCGTTGTCGGCGTCGCTCGTCTTGGAAGAGAGGACGAGGTCTTGGGCTTTGTTGTTGACGCCTGCCGCGTTGGACGTCGATGTTCCGCAGGATCGCTGCGGTGACGCGATCGCGGCACCGCTGGGGGCGCTCGGTGGCGTGTTGTACGACACGGTCAGGGAAGCGTGCTGGTTGAAGTGCTTGCGGCTGATGCTGCCTTCGGTCGCGGAACGCAAGCCGATCTGCAGGGTGCCGCCGTTCACGGCGTCCACCGCTCGCGCGACGTCCCAACCGACTGCCTTGCCCGCCATCGCGCAGCCGCTGACTGCTGGAATGGATGCATCCGAGACGTGGTCACGCCACTGGCCCTGATTGCCCTGGTCCCAGTTCCAGTTCTGTCCTGCTCCGACGACGCCGTAGCGCCATGCCTGCACCGTCGCGTTGCCGCAGCTGTACGTGGCGACCGCGTTGAAGTGCGCGTCCACGATGTGCTTGCCGGCGAGACCGGCCGTGTCGAACTGCCAAAAGGCCCGAGAGACGTAGGTGTAGCCGTCTTGCTGCGCGTAGCCGACGCTCTGGTAGCCAGCTGAGTACTGCCCGTTCAGGTAGGACTGTGTTGGATACGCCGCGTCGTCGAACCAGAAGGCGCTGTCACCCGCAGACCAGTCGGGGTCGACGTAGAGCGGGTACTTCGGGGCATGAGCGGTGATCTCTGCGACATCGAGGGTGACGCCGTCGCTGGTGGTGGTGTGTGTCACCGGGCGGGGGCTGCCGTCGCCGCCGGGTCCGTCCGAATCGCCGCCATGGGACGAGTCCCACCAGGTGGGCGAAGCAGCCGACAGGGAGGAGCCGTCCGCCGTTGTCGCCGTCGACCCGGTCTGGGTGGCCGTGACCTTCGCGCCGTCGAGCTGGAGTTCGACTTCTCGGAGCTCCGGACTTGCCGCGGCTTCCGCGGTCTTCACGACGAGGACCTCTGACATCCCGGACGGAGTTGCCGTCAGCTGCAGGTCGACGTTCGGAGCCACGTCCGGGTAGACAGCGGTGGAGCCGTCGACGTCCGGAGGCGGCAAGGAGCCGCCGTCCGGCCAGGATTCCGAGACCCATGCACCCGTCTCCGTCTGCACCTGCGCGAGCGTGTCCGAACCACCTCGGGAGAACCGGACGTGCGTGTCGGTGGCGGAAGGAGTCAGCCACGTTCCGTCTGTCGCGAGGGAGGTGTCGACGGGCACCCAAGTGCCGTCCTGCTGGGTCCGCACTGGGACTGTGTCCTCGGTGCGCTCGAGCGTGCCGTCTGGCTTTGCCACCACCGACACCGTCGGGGTCAGCGAGGAGGAGACGATGACGTCATGGTCGTACGTCTCCGCCACCTCCTCAGCAGCGCTCGCATCGTCAACGGCCTGAACGTCGGCTACCGACGCCGGCTTGGCAGCCGCGTCCTCACCGTCCGCTGCCGCGCCAGCGCTGATGCTGGTGACGGATCCCAGGACGAGCACGGACGTGAGAATTGAGATGAGCGCTGATCTCCCGACCGGCATAAGACCCCCTAAGTCATTGCTGAAGCGCTCCCGCGCCGCCGTCACGTTAGCGACGATCGCGGAAGCCATACGGTGAGCGTCCATTCAGCATTCGACATCAGAAGCGCGATTTTCCGGGCAATTCGCTGCAATGCGCCCCGAATGGGGGGTCCATTCTTATGCATTCGCTCTCGGTACGATCCCGAAGCCGTGAAAGTCCGTTCGGACGCTTGACATGGTCAAAACTCCAGGGGGACCAGTGCGCGCTCGCACGTCACACGTCACGACTGCTGCTGCTGGGAGTGGCGAATGAGCCGGCATCGCAAGCACCTTCGTCCGTCAACTGCTCGACGGACACAGATGGTGATCGCCGCTGCGACGATCGCGGCCGTCGCGGTCGGATCGTTGGTGTTCGTTCAATCGCGCGACATCGCCGTCGTCGCCGACCTCGGTCGTTCAGTATCCGGCACCGCGGCATCGAGCGTGTCGAGTGCTGTCCGACCGGCATCATCGAAGTCAGTGCACACGCCGACGGCGCACCTGAAGAAGGGCAATTGGCACGTCGATCTTGCCGCTCGTAGCAGTCTCGGGCAGAGCAACGGACGAGCGGACAGTGCAGCAACGGTCGGAAGCGCTTCGACCGTCGCTGGGAAGTGGACGGCCGTCGGGAACACACCGATTGGTGTGGCCCCGGTGGATTCAGCGGGTCGAGTGACCTCGGCCTCTGTGCAGGGCCTCACCGTCGGGGTCCGCTCGCAAGCCGCAGCCTCCAAGCAGGGGCTGAGCGGTGTCGTGCTCACCCTTGCCCGCGATGACGGACGAACCGGGAAAGCCCCTGTGGCGGTCCGAGTGCCGACTTCGCTCCTCCGTCAACAGTTCGGAGCTGACTACGCCGCTCGCGTCCGATGGGTGCAACTCGATGGGGCACGCAAGTACTCGGCGACCGCCGCGACTCCTGTCGCGACGACCTCGACTGCCGACAATCTCGTGATGACGCCGATGGTCAGTAGCCGCATGGTGACCCTCGCGGCGACCAGTTCTCCGGTGTCGACGTCGGGGACTGGTTCGTTCTCGGCATCGACGCTGAAAGAAGCCGGTTCGTGGGATGTGTCGGCGCAGACCGGGGACTTCTCATGGCAGTACCCGATGACGGTCCCGCCGGCGGCTGCGGGCCCGGTGCCCTCGATCGGACTGTCGTACGATTCGCAGTCGATCGACGGCGAGACCGGGTCGACGAACAACCAGCCGTCGGCGATCGGTGACGGCTGGGACCTGAACGGTGGCGGGTTCATCGAACGTCAGTACGTTTCGTGTTCGCAAGACGACGGGGCCTCCGGCGCGGTCAAGACGTCCGGTGACCAGTGTTGGAAGACGGACAACGCGACGCTCTCCCTCGGCGGTCACAGCTCGGCGCTCGTGCGCGACTCAGCGACCGGCGACTGGAAGATGCAATCCGACGACGGATCACGGATCGAGCACCTGGTCGGCACCGCCGCAGGGTGTTCACCGAACGGCACCTACGACACCGACTGCTGGCGCGTCACCACGACGGACGGCACGCAGTACTACTTCGGCAAGAACCAACTCCCCGGATGGTCCACGGGGAAAGGGACGACGAACTCAGCGTGGACCGTTCCGGTGTTCGGCAACGACACCGGCGAGCCGTGCCATGCGTCGACATTCGCAGCGTCGTCCTGTGTCCAAGCGTGGCGGTGGAACCTCGACTACGTCGTCGACGTCCACGCCAACGCGGAAGCGTTCTACTACACAGCCGAGACGAACAGCTACGGCAAGAACGGTAGCGGCGCCACCGCCTACGTCCGCGGTGGGCAGCTCGACCACGTCGACTACGGGCTGACCAGCGCTTCGGTGTACGCCGCCAACGCTGCAACCGGTCGAGTCACCTTCGGCTATGACGCATACGGCCGTTGCAGCGACACGACCCACGCGAATTGCACGAAGGAGACCATCAGCGCCGCGGCGACGAAACCGGCCAAGCCAGCCTCCTACCCGGACGTGCCCTGGGATCAGTTCTGCACGACTGCGTGCACGGCGAACGCGGTCCCCTCCTTCTGGACAGACGGCATGCTCGACACCGTCACCACCGCCGTGAAGTCCGGAACCGCATACGCGACGGTCGACAAGTGGACGCTGTCGCACTCCTTCCCGAGCCCCGGCGACGGAACCACCGCCGCCCTCTGGCTGACGCAGGTCCAGCACACCGGCTACACGGGCAGCACCGGCGTCAATGAGCCGGCGGTGAAGTTCAGCGGCGTCCGCATGCAGAACCGCGTCTGGGCCGTCGACGGACTCGCTCCGCTCGACAAGCTCCGCATCGCATCGATCACCGCCGAAACGGGCGCGGTGACGTCCATCAACTACTCGGTGCAGGACTGCACCGCCGCCGAAGCCTCCGCGATCGAGGCTGCGGCGGCCACGAACTCCCGCCGCTGCTACCCGCAATGGTGGACACCGTCGATCACGCCGGCGCAAGAGCCGAAGCTGGACCTCTTCCACAAGTACGTGGTGACGAGCGTTCTCGACGACCCGAAAACCGGAGGGGCCACTGATCGCCCCCAGCAGACGTCGTACGTCTATACCGGCACGCCGGCGTGGAAGTACAACACTGCGACGTTCATGCCCGACAAGCGGCGCACCTGGTCGGTCTTCGCCGGGTACGACACCGTCGAGGTGCGGGACGGTGACGCGTCGGATCCGAAGTCGGTGAAGACGACGGCCTACACGTTCTACCGCGGCTTGAATGGCGACCGCGCCGGCACGAATGGTGGAGTGAAGTCCGTCAACGTGTCGGGGACGTCGAGCGTGACCGATGTCAGTTGGCTGGCCGGGCAGATCCGAGAGTCAGTCGTCCGGGCAGGCGTCGGCGGACCAGTCGTCTCGGACACGGTCAGCACGCCGTGGGCTTCCGGCGTGGAGGCGAACGACGGTGTGAACGCCGCTCGGCGTGTCGGCGACGGATCCACGCGGATGACAGAGCCGACGGCAGCGGGAACCGACCGGACCTCGGAGACGAACACGACGTACAACTCCGACGGGCTCCCGAGTACGGTTTCCCGCTCCGCGTCAGACGCAGCCGATACGTGCACGACGACGACGTACGCGTCGGCGAACCGCACCGCATGGCTGATCGGCCTCCCGGCTGAGCAGCGAGTCGTGAACGTGGGCTGCGGCAGCGAGCCGACTCTGCCGCGTGATGCCATCTCTGACGTTCGCACCTCCTACGACTCCGCTGCGGTCGGCGCAACGCCGACGAAGGGAGACACCACCAAGGTTGAGACGGTCACCTCTTACTCCGGGTCGAACCCGGTTTGGACGACGACCGCGACGAGCGCGTTCGACACTGTCGGGCGGGAGACCTCGAGCACAGACGAACTGGGCCGCACCACCAAGACTGCGTACACGCCGGCGACCGGTGGACCCGTCACCGGGGTGACGACGACGAACCCGAAGGGCTGGAAGGCAAGTCAGACACTCGACCCCGCACGTGGTGTCGTCCTGTCCGAAACGGCCGTCGACGGCGGAGTCACCAGTGCGACGTACGACCCGCTCGGGCGACGGACTGCAGTCTGGATGCCCGGTCGAGCAAAAGCCGACTACCCGTCAGCGCCCGACACCGCCTATGCGTACACCGAGTCGCAGACCGGCCCGCTCGCCGTTGCCACGACGACCCTCAACTGGGGCGGCACCATCACGAGGTACGACCTCTACGACGGTCTCGGTCGGGTCGTGCAGACGCAGGACCCCTCATCGAACAGCGGAAGTGTCATCACTGACACCGCGTACGACGAGCAGGGCCGGACGAGCTTGAAGAACAACTCCTACTGGGCCAGCGGGACGAAACCATCGGCCTCGTTGTTCGTCCCGGTCAGCCAGCAGCAGATCCAGTCGAGCACGGAGTTCGAATACGACGCCGTCGGGCGAACGACAGCGACCGTGGCGAACTCGTACGGCAAGGAGCAGTACCGGACGACGAACCGGTACGTCGGGGCCGACGAGGTCGACACCACACCGCCACAGGGGGGAACACCCAACACGACGTTCACGAACTCCCTCGGGCAGAAGACCCTGCTGAGGCAGTACCTCGCGGCGTCACCGACCGGAACCCATCAGGACACGCGGTACACGTACGACGGCCGGGGCGACATGGCGTCGATGACGGACCCCGCCGGGAACCGCTGGACATGGACGTTCGATCCGGTCGGCAACAAGACTTCCGCAACCGACCCGGACACCGGGACGACGACGTACACCTACGACAACGCAGGGAATGTGCTCTCTTCCAAGGACGCACGTGGGGTCGTCATCAGTGACGTCTACGACGTACTCGACCGGAAGACCGCCGAATACTCCGGCGGGACGGACGGCGCCCTCCTCAGCTCGTGGACGTACGACACTGTTCGCACCGGGGCGCTCACCGCCTCGAGCAGCTACGTCGGCTCGGCGCCCGGCGCTCCCGGAGCCGCCTACACAACCGCAGTGACCAGCTACGACACCGCCGGACGGCCCACAGAGCAGACCACCACGATCCCTGCGACCGCTTCGGCCTTCGGCGGAACCACCTACAGCACCAAGCAGACCTACAACCAGGACGGTTCGCCCTCAGCGACGACGATGCCGGCAGTCGGCGGTCTCGCAGCGGAACGCGTGACGACGACGTACGACGCGCTCGGCTTGCCGAGCAGCCTCTCCGGCACGAAGAGCTACGCCGGCGTCGTCTACGACGGGCTCAACCGCGTCGCGCAGGTGAACCGTGACGGCACCGTCGCAAACGTCTCGGCATACACGCGAGACGCAGTCACCGGGAACATCTCCGGGATCGAAGACCGAACCGGTACCGGCTCGAGCTCCGTCGTGCAAGCGAAACGGACCTACAATCGGAACGACGCCGGCGTGATCACATCGGCGACGACAACCGGGGCTGCCGGCAGCGAGACGCAGTGCTACAACTACGACGCGTTGCAGGAGCTCACCGAGGCGTGGACCCCCACGTCGGGAGCCTGCAGCAGCGCACCAGGCACATCTCTCGGCGGGCCGGCTCCGTACTGGTCGAGCTACACCTACGACACCGCAACCGGGAACCGGAAAACCGCCACCCAGCATGCGACAGCTGGTGGCACCGACCAGGTGACCTCGTACACGTACCCGGGCGCCGGCGCCCCTCACCCGCACGCGGTGCAGAGCACGTCGACGAGTACCGGCGACGAGGACTCGTCCAACGCGTTCACGTACGACGACGACGGAAACACGACCCAGTCCGGAGAGACGGCCCTCGCTTACGACGAGCACGGCAGGATCCTGTCAGCCACGGTCGGGCCGCAGCGACAGAGCAACGTCTACGACGCCGACGGCAACCTCCTCCTGCAAACCGACCCGAAGAACGGCGCGACGCTCTACCTCGGCGACACCGAACTCCACGTCGATGCAGGTGCATCCACGACCACGGCGACCCGGACCTACGCGCTCGCGGGTGTCACAGTCGCAGAACGAAACACCTCGACCGGTACGAGCACCGTCTCCGCTATCGACACGGACATCGACGGCAACGCCGATCTCGCAACCGACGTGCTCACCGGAGCCGTGACGCGACGCTGGTTCGACCCGTTCGGCAACCAGCGGGGAGGAGCGTCGAACTGGATCTCCGCGCACGGCTTCCTCGACAAGGCAACGTCTTCGTTCAGCGGCCTGACCCAACTCGGCGCACGCGCGTACGACGCAACGCTCGGACGGTTCCTCTCTGCAGATCCGGTCTTGAATCCTGACTCACCCCAACAGGTAAACGGATACGCCTACAGCGGTAACAACCCCCTCGCCAACGCCGACCCCACCGGACTCTGCCCACCGAGCCAATGCGCGATCGACGGGGGCAGCCGCCCCAAGCCAATGCCAGGGCCGGTGCCCTTCCCGTGGAAGGGCGCAACCACCGCACCGTCAACACACGCCCATCACGCCACACCGGTGCAGCCATACGGGCACGGCGGCAGCAAGAGCGCCAACTACCCCAGCGTCAAGAAGCAAGCGCAGACGTGGAAGGCGATCAGACACTGGGCGCCGGTGATCTTGCTCACTGCCCTCGACATCGCACTCACAGCCGGAGTCATCGCCTGCACGGTCGCTACCGCAGGCATCTGCGCCGTCGCCGGCGGCGGAGAACTCGAAGCGGCAGGGCTCGCCGCCGACGCCGACGCCATCGGAAGCACGATTGCTGCGGAGAGCGCGGAGCAAACGGCCGCAGCGGAGGCGGAACGACTCACGGCCAACCGGATTCCGGCGGGCGTCCGGGCAGCAGCCGAAGAGGCTGACGGCGTGCGCTTCGGGAAAACCGACAATCAGATCTTCCATGCCTTCCGGCATACGGACAAGGCTGGTCTCGACAGCGAGGACGTGGCATCAGCGGTGCGCTCTAAGCTCAACTCTGCACCCTTCAAGGAGGGGCAGCAAACGATCGAAGTTCGTGTTGGCGGCAAGCAAGTACAAGCGTCGGCCTTCGGAAGAAACGGTGCCTACAACGTGGGGCGACTTGTCATAAAGGGAGACGAGGGTTGACATCGAGAGCACTCAGCGCAGCAGAGTCGGAGTTGATCCGACGGTTGCTAGCGGACCACATGCCGCGAGGGGCCAAGCCGGTAGAAACCGACCTGTCCGCTGTGCTCGTCGATCGATACGACGAATCGGAGTGTCTCCGTTTCGTGGAGCCCGCTCCGTCAGATGAAGTTGGATTCAACTCGGACATGTACACGTTCGAGGACCGGGACGGCGTGCCGATCACCGCTTTCCTCATCTTTGATCCGCGGGGTATTATGCAGGAACTAGACCTCTGGAAGGCCGATGACTCCCCAATAGTCGGGCTACGCGATTCCTTCAGCTGAGTCGCTGCCTCAATCCTCGACGTTCACTAGAGGCCAGTGTGGGTAGGTCGTATTTTGGGCTTCCGGAATCGCTGAGGCGATTGTCGACCAGCAATGCAAGACGAGCGCAACCGCAACCGCAGAGGCAACTACCCGATCGACACCGGTACGACCCTCGTCCCGTCCTCGTCCCGCCAGCCGTCGGGTTCCGGGCGGACACCCCAACCGGTGAGGTGCATCGTCACGCGGAGCTCATCGTCCGGGTCGCGGATGTTCCCGCTGAACCCGATGAGGTCACCAGCATTGTCGCCGTCGCCCGTCGCGTCGGGGTCGAGGCGGAGGCGCCAGGCGCGGAGGTGGCGTTCGTAGTTGATGCGGGCGAGGCGGACGGTCATGATGTGGCTCCTGGTGTCATGGCCATGGGGTACTCGACCCCGCACGTGTACTTAGCGACCGCGAACGGCTCGGACTATTCCGCCGGGACTTTTCCGGAGGAAAGGCTCGCGTCGGGCATCGCCTTCGCCTGCGGGAACCCGCGGCGGTCATCAAGCTGTCGCAACCCTTGAAGGACGCAATTAGCAATCCGGCGAACAATTTCAATGTGAGATACATACCATGACGAACAACTCTGAAGAATCAACGCAGGAGTTTCTCGAACGGCTCGAAGCTAACCCTGTCCGCGTCGCAGCGAGAGCTGAGTTTGAACGGGCAGCTCAAACGCGCGTTGCCGCTGAACGAGCCGCTTCCAGCTCGATACTGAAAGACTTGGCTGATGTGGGACTGCACCTTTCGTCGATATGGGAGCTTGTGAATACAAGCGAGCCCTACCCGGAGGCTCTTCCGATCTTGATGGCGCACCTCGAGCAGGGCGGGTACCCCTCGCGAGTGATGGAAGGAATTGGCCGAGCGCTCGCGGTGAAGCCGGCCGTGAAATACTGGGACCGGCTGGTGGCGTCCTATCGAAATGCGACCGATGAGGGGGCACGCGAGGGGGCGGCGGTCGCGTTGGCTGCCTGCGTCACAAAGCAGCATATCGGCGACCTCATCGCTTTGACCCGCGAGCGCGGCGAGTTCGATGAAGATCCGATTTACTTTCTCAAGAGGATCATGCGGCTCGGCGGAGACGAAGGCCGTGATTTCGTCGCTTCGCTGGTTGATGATCGTCGGCTTGGGAAAGAGGTGACCGCATTGACAAAGCGGGCGCGAAAAGGGGTCGAAGAGCCCCCGAGGACTTGAGTAGAGTCCCGACAGTGCGACGAAGCCGCACGGAGTTCTAGTGAACACATCATTCTACTCTTCCCCTGAATGTCGGCGGCGCGGCGAACGGGATATATTCGGCGGGGTCCCGCGAGCGGGAGTTCGCGTTCCGCAATCTGGTCAGCATGTCTGCGACCGGATCGGTCATTCTTCATCGTCCACGGGCGAGATCTTCCCGCCGTGCGAGAGGTACAGACGTTCGTGGCACGCGACACCGGGATCTTTCCCGTCTCCCTTGCCGACGAACCCGGCCGCGGTGAGACGATCATTGCTGAGTGACCGCCTGCTTGACGATGTGCTTGGCGAGTCGCGCGGTTTCAGTGATTGCCGGGTAGATCGTGTCTTCGGCGATCTTGGGCTCGCTGTGCAGCCGCTGCAGTAGCCCACGCTTCCATTCCGCGGGGACCCTGATCACCCACCCTGCTCCACCCCACTCGTGACCGGTCTTCCCGGGGTGTTGCAGCAGAAGGTTCAACGCGAGATTCGACACGCCTGAGGGCGTGTCCGCCGGAACTGGACCTCATCGGTGTGGAACACCAGTCCGGGGTAGGGCCGGTACAGACCGCAAGCAGGGAACGTTCCGTTCTGGGCGCGCATCCGCGGGTCGAGTGCATCGTGCTGCAACGCAGCGGCGTTGTTGCCTCACGGCCTCGCCGGAGGCAGCTGGAGCGCAGGCGTCGCTTCCGAGGCTGCCGTCCATTCGTCCTTGACAACCTGGTGATGTGTGAAGGTAGGCTTCACATGTGTCCGACGACCTATACGAACTCGCCACCAAGCTGTACCGGGATGTCGGCGGGATCATCGCATCTCCCGTGCTGCAGGAAGCCGATCAGCCGCTCGACCGGATCGCCGCGGTTCGGGCGCTCGGCGACCAGACCACGGCTATGTTGTCCGCCGCGGTCGTGGCCGCGCGGCAGTCCGGAGTCACCTGGCAGCAGGTCGGAGAGGTCTTGGGAGTCAGCCGACAGGCGGCGTTCCAACGGTTCGGTCGGCCCGAGCCGGTGTCGGGACACGAAGCGGAGCCGCCGGCCGCTGCCGAAGGAGCGGCGGTCGAGCGTGCGACCGCCGTCGTCGACGAACTGGCCCACGGTTCCTGGCAGGCCGTCGTCGATCGGTTCGACGACGCGATGCGCGCCCGCCTCTCGGTGGACGGCCTTTCTGCGGCGTGGTCGCAGGTCGTGGCCGCTATCGGTGCGTTCGACCACCGTGGTGAAACTCAGGTGTCGCGCGCTTCCGGGTTCGCGATCACGACCACGCCGCTTCGGTTCGAGCAGGACGAGTGCACCGCCCGGATCAGCTTCTGGGACGACGGGCGCATCTCGGGGCTGTTCATCCTGGCGGGATCGCCGTCGTGACCGATCCGCAGCGCATTCCGGGAGAGCCGATGATTGACATCGACCGAGTCGCGGTCGCCGTGGACGACATGGTCCTGCTGCCGCCGACCAGTGCGTCCGTCCGTGCGGGGGAAGTGCTGGTGGTGCGAGGGCAAAACGGGGCGGGAAAGTCGACGCTGCTCAAGGTGCTCGCTGGAGTCCGCATGCCCACGGGAGGATCGGTGGCGATCGGCGGAGAACCGGTGAACCGCCGGGACCGGACCTTCCGCCGGCGGGTCGCGTCACTCCTCGGGCTGCCACCGACCGCGCCGGACCTGACCGTCGAGGACCACGTGCGTCTCGTCGCGGCGACGTGGTTCCGCGAGCGGGACGTCGCCGAGGAGACTGCTCTCGGTGTGCTGACAGAACTGGGGTTGAACGGGCTCCTCCGTCGGTTCCCGCATGAGCTCTCGTCGGGGCAGCAGCAGCTCTTCGCACTTGCGCTCGTGCTCGCGCGACCGTTCGACGTCCTCGTCCTCGACGAACCGGAGCAGCGACTCGACGACGAGCGCGTCGGGGTGGTCGGCGACGTGCTCGCCCGCCGGCGGTCGGGTGGCGCTGCGATCGTCGTCGCGACGCACAGCTCGGCCCTGATGGAGCGCCTCGCCGACCGCGTGCTCGAGCTGGACCGAGCATCGTGAACCCGCGTCTGCGAGCGGCGACGGCGATCTGGCGCGGGCGACAGCAACGAGCGGCCGGTGACCGGGCTTTCATTGCGTACTCGCTCGTCCTGTTCGCCCTCATCGTCGGCGCACCGGTGCTGCGAGCCGCCTGGTTGGCGGTCACTGCGCGGACCACCGCGGTCGCGATGACCGAACCGATCGCCGCGGTCACCGCAGCGGTGGTCGTGCTCGCGGTCTGGGCGACTGCACTGATGGTGGGCAGGAATCGCGGCCCCGCGGTCGCAGCGCCGTTCCTCGCCCACGTGCTGACGTCGAGTGACCTCCCCGGGCGGACCACATTCGGCCGCCAGACCCTGGTCGGGGTCGCAACTCTGGCGGCCGTGGGTGGCGGCGCGGCGACGTTCCTCGGGACAGCCTTGGTGTTCGTCGGCCTGGTGCCCGTTGGGAGCGCGATCGGCTTCGCGGTGCGTGGTTTGCTCATCGGCGTGCTGACCGGACTGTGCTGGCTCCTCGGACAGGCAACCCCGCGTGCGGCAGCGGTCCTCGCCGCAGTTCTCGTGGTCGGGGCTGCCGTGCTCGCGTTCCTCGGCACAAACGCTGCACCGAGCGCCTGGGCATGGGCCACCCCGACGGTCGACGTCCCGGGGATCGTCGTCCTTGGAGCGGTGGCGGTCGTCGGTGTCGTGGTGATGCCGTGGCTGCTCGACAGAGTCCGCGGGGCGACCATCACCGCGCAGTCGGCGCAGTGGGACGTCGCGATCGCCCACGCGGTCAGCCTCGACTTCGCTGCCGCTTCCGGGTCGTACGAAGCGGTCCCGACGGCGGGACGTCGCTTGCGCGCGGTCCGCGACGGCGCGCTGCCCGTGGTGATGGTGTTGGTCCGCGACGCCGTCGGCGCGGTACGAACCCCGGCTCGACTTGTCGGCGGTGTGCTCACGATCACTGCTGCCGGTCTGGCTCTCGTCCTCGCGGCGCAGAGCGCGACGGCAGCGCCCCTCCTCGGAGCGGTCGCCGCCGCCCTGGTGTACGTCGGGGCTGGCGCCTCGACCCGGGGTATCCAGCACGTCGCACAGGTCTCACGCGACCAGCCGTTGTACGGCTTCAGCGACGGTTCATTGCTCCTCCTGCACAGCATCTTCCCCGTCGCGTTCAGCGTCGTCATCACACTTGCGTCAACGGTCGTCGTCGGCACCGTCGTCGCTGCCAGCCCCGTTGCTGCGCCGATCTGGGGGGCGCTCGTGCTCCCGACGGTCGTGGTCTCGGCGCGGGTCAGCAATGCCCTCCGGGGCCCCTCGCCGGTCTTCTTGATGACACCGGCACCTTCCGCGGTCGGCGATCCGATGCCGTTGCTCCGGATCCTCTGGGCGCTCGATGCCCCGCTCCTCGCGGTCCTGGCGGGCTCGTCGACGGGGGCGGGATCCCTGCCGGCGCTCACGGCGGTCGCCGTGGTCATCGCTCTCTTCCTGCTCGTCCGGTGGGCACGCCGAGGTTGACCCTTCCGCGAGGTGGACAGGTCGTTCTTCGTCTGTTAGCGTCCCCGTGACGGCACCCTTTCGAGGGGGGAGTGGTGCCGAAGGCGCGAGACTTGTGGACCATGGCGGTCCACGGCCCGAAGCCTGGAACATGTCGATCGAGGGGGGCTTCGAGTGTTGTTCAGTACCGAGCGGTCTCAGCTGCCGCCGCTCTCATCGGAGCCGCGCGTGCTCGCCGTCTCGCACCCCGTCACGTCGAGCGTTGAACTGCAACGCCTGACGTTCCGTCGCACCCGCACCATCCGCGTCGCTGCCTGCCGCGCGCCCGGATGCCGGTCGATGCACGCAACGTGCTCCGACTGCGAGGCGCTTCGCCACTGCCACCTCCTCACGAGGTGCACCATGCCGGGACGGCCGTTCCGGCACACGAGAAAGGGAATCCGATGAACAGTGAAGTCCTCGAAGTCCAGGCGTTCGCGAACGCGGCGCTGTCGTCCGCAGAAGCAGGCGCACGCGCTGATGCCTCCATCCCGGCCATGACGACCCCGACGATCGTCGCCGCGGCCGAGTTCGTGGTCGCGGGCAGCACCATCTGCCTCATCTGCTAGGACTCGCGGCTCCCCGCTCGGCGACGAGCGGGGAGTTCCCCTCCTCGTCCGCACCCTCCGGAGGCCACTGTCTTGCTGCTGCACCGCATCCGTTCACCCCGCCGATCCGGCGACGACCCACGGCAACGCGCGATCAAAGCCACCATGGCACCGATCGCCGTCGGCCAGATCCTCAGCTCGGTCGAGGCGCTCACCATCGGACCCCTCTACCGGCGTGATGGGCTCCTCCGAGGAGTGTCCGCGCGGGGCACGGTTCCCGGGACGCTGCGGCACCGGCTGGCGACCGCCCTCGACGCCCCTGCCACCCCGAAGGTGCTGGCGGCAGTCAACTTGGCGGCGTCCGTCGTGCTCCTGTTCGGCCGGAACCGTCGCCCTGTGCAGATCGCCGCCTCGGCGGCGATCGGTGCATGCAACCGTTTGAACGAGGTGCGCACTCCGTACGGCCGGGACGGCGCTGACCAGATGACCGCCGTCATCACGCAGTACCGGACCGTCTCCGCGCTCATCCCGGACGCCGAGCGCTCGGACGACCTGTTCCTTCGTGCAGTGAACCTGCAGGCCGGGTTGAGCTACTTCGTCTCCGGGTTCGCGAAGTTGTTCGGGTCGAGCTGGGTGCAAGGCGATGCGCTCGGCGAGGTCGTGCAGACCCAGGCGTACGGCAGCGGTCCCGCAGCGAAGTTCCTCAAGTCACGACCCCGGCTGACCCGGGCGCTGACCTGGGCGACGCCGATCTGGGAGATCGCGTTCCCGGTCGTGTACGCCGTCCCCGAGCGGTGGGGCAACGTTCTGCTCGTTGGCGTCAAGGGCTTTCACGTCGCCGTCGCCGCGGTCATGGAGCTTCCGCGTTTCATCTGGGGCTTCACTGGTTCGCACGGGGCCGTCCAGTACGTGGTCGGTCGGCATGCGCTGCCTTCTTCCAAGCTCGAGCGTCTCGTCCTGACGGCTGCGGTCGCGATCACCGCGACGACGGCGACGTACGCGGCCGGACAACGGGCGATCGACGTCGAGCGGCGGCGTGGTCTGAAGGGGACGGCGCTGCTCCAGGTCGGCGACGGCGACGTCGAGTACCTGCACACCCCGCCGACGGCGGCCGGCACCGACCCAACGACGGCACCCGTCGTGATACTCGAAGCCGGCCTCGGCAACCCGCTTGACGCCTGGGACTGGGTGTCCGCGATGACCCGGTCCGACTTCCACCTGGTCGCGTACCACCGTCGAGGGTACGGTCAGACGACCTCGTCGGCGGATCCGCACACGGCCGTCGATGCGCTCGTTCGGCACACCGGGTCGTCCGGTCCGCTCGTCGCGGTGTCCCACTCGATTGGCGTGCTGGCGCTCGCCGGCTACGCCGACCGTGAGGTGGCCGGCCGGAGGATCACATCAGCGGTCGTGATCGACGGGACCGATCCCGACCTCTTCGCGACCGACCGACGAGACCGCAAGCGGGTCGGATCGTTCCTGCAGTCGCAGTTGCGCAGCATGTTCGCTGCGCTCACGGGAATCTACAACTTCGCCCCGCACGCCGTGGACCGCCAGTCCCGGTACGAACCGGACCAGCAGATGGGCACGGTGCAGTTCGTGTTCGGTCCGCGCAACATCTACCGCGCGACCCGCGAGTACTTCGAGTTCGACACGGATCGGGCACTCGACGTCCTCCGGGCCATTCCGAACCGGTACCTCGTCGCGTCACAGGAGAACGCTACGCAGCAGGCGGAACTCGCCCGAAAGCTCGGCGCGGGACACCGACTCGTCGCGGACTCGTCGCACCGATCGGTCATCGGGTACCGTCAAAACGCCAAACAGGTGGCAGCGGTCGTCGAGGAGGCCGTCGATGCCGCTGGATAAGGTTCGCGGAGCGATCGGTGCGGTGGCCGCCGGCGCGCTCACGGCACATCTCATCGCGACGACGTTGTTCAACACTCCGGACTCGTTCAACCTCGACCTCCGGCGGTACGTCGGTGGATGGACGCTGCCCGGCTGGCGGTTCTTCGCTCCGAACCCCGGCGTGCAGAACGTCCACCTCCTCGTCCGGACCGGGGACGGTGACACGACGGGGACGCCGTCCGAGTGGCAGGACATCACGCCGACGATCGGTCACCACATCACGAACGTCGTCTTCCACCCGCGGAGCCGCGGGCCGAAGGCGCTCTTCGACGCCATGCAACAGCTGTCCGTGATGAAGGCCAACTACTCACGGTTCGACTGGATCGTGTCGAGCACGCCGTACGAGCTCGTCACCGATGCCGCGCGCGCTCTACTCCCGATGCGCACGGACGAGCGCTTCCAGTTCCTGCTCGTCAATTTCTTCCCTTCCGCGGTCGGTGACCAGCGGGTACAGCCGATCCTGGTCTCCGAGTGGGAACACGTCCGGCCCTGGGGGTGCAATTGACCGTGCAGCCGACGCTCACGCCCTTTGCCGGCCAGGAGCTGCACCTGCACGTGTCGGGCTCGATCTCGGCCTCGCTCGTCCCCTGGTGGGTCAACTGGCTGCGCTTCACCACCCCGGACGTCGTCGTGAACGTGTCGGTCTCGTCCCGCGCGACGGCGTTCGTGTCGGTCGACGCGCTCCGAGCCCTCGCCAACGGCCAGGTCTGGCTCGATGAATGGGACGAGCCGTCGGTCCCGCACTCGTGGCGAGACGGACGAAGCGGTGCCTCGGAGTGCTTCGTGGTGTTCCCGGCGACGCTCGACACCGTGATGCGCCTGGCTCAAGGACGCGCTGATTCTCCAGCCCACATGATGCTGCAGATCACTGATCTGCCCATCGTCCTCGCCGACGTCTTCCCCGCTGAGAACGAGGTCATCGAACACTGGCGCGCGGTCCTGCTCAAGCGGACGAATGTGTCCTTCGCCCCACGCATCGAGACTCCTCGCGCGACCGATCGGTCGACCACCTTGAGCGGTTTCAACCTCCCCGGCGCGCTGGCGCTCGCGAACCGAGCCATCGCAGATCGTCGGGGGTGACGGCGCCACACACCTGAACATGACGACTGCGGACGTCAGGCGCGACGGCAAGGCTGACCGATTCCGACCAGGGCGAGTCAGCCCCGGTCAACACCGATGAGACGAGTGACTCAAGTCACCCGCGAGCATGGCGACGTCAATCTGCTGTGGAGTCACCGTCGGGCCTGCTCTTCGTCTCGCCTTCGCAGCGCTTCCTCTCCTACCTGCCGTGATGCCGGGAGTTGGCGATCTTCCCGCCGTCGAGCAGCAGCGACGAGCCGACCGCCTTCGAGGACTGCAGCCCAGGAGCGTTGCCATCCCCGATGGGTGAAACCGCCAGATCGTCATCCTGCTCAACAGGGGCTACACGGGGGCCGCCGAGATCGCAGGCCAGCTCCTACAGCGCGGTTCGAGGCGGCTCGCGAGGATGCGGGCCGATGCCGAGTAGTTCATCGGCGTGTAGTTCACACCCTTCCCGAGCGGGGCTTGTCCGAAGAAGGGGAAAATCCGAGTCAGCCCAGGGGAAACTCAGCCAGCGTTGCCGGGCGAGGGTGCCGAGATAGCAGATTGTTTGTCGTCGCAAGGGTCCCCCAAAGAGTTGCGATCGTCAGAACTGCCGGTTCGCCACATCCGCCCGGTGCGACACCGCCAGTATGTCTCGCAGCCGCTCGGCGGGCAATGGTGCTCCCTGATCCGCCAGGTAGTCCGCCGCGAACCCCTCGGCACTCGCCGCGTAGATCCCCGTGTAGGCCCCGGACTCCGGCTCGAAGCGCCACGAGTCGGCCAGGGTGCCGGCGTCCACGGTGTCGAACCCGAGCAGCTGCACGAGCTCGGCGACCACGGCCTTGGCCTGCTCGTCGTCGCCCGCGATCGGCAGCGCCGTGCGGGGAGTGGAGTCGGCGAGGTTCGGGATGTGGTGCGCGACGATGTTGTTGAACGCCTTGACGATCCGGGTGCCGGGCAGGAGCGTCTGCTCGTACTCCGCCGTGGTCGTCGCGAGGGTGTCGAGCTGCTCGATCCTGCCGTCGCGACCGGGGTAGTAGTTGCCCGTCGACAGCACGGTCCGCCCGGCGAAGGCGTCGAGGTCGGGGGCGAGCGCCGGGTAGGCGGTGAGCGGGATCGCGAGGACGGGCACATCGCCGAACTCGACGGCCTGCCGCACGGTGCCGGCCTGGGCGTGCGGGCCGAGCTCGGCGACGAGGTCCTGCAGCGACTCGGGGCCGCGCGAGTTCGCGATGAGGACGTCGAGTTCGGCGGCGACGGCCAGGCGTGCGATCGCGGTGCCGATGGCTCCGCTGCCGATGATGCCGATGCGGTTCATGTGGTGCCCTTTCAACAGTGGTGAAGGTCAGGGGAGAGCAGGGGCTTCCCAACCGCGCCGCGACAGGGCGGAGAGCGCGGCGGAGGACGAGTCGTCGGCCATCGCGGCACCCCGGACCCAGCTGGTCGCCAGCGCGGCGAGGAACAGGTCCCGCGCGCGGACGTCGGCACGCGCACGACCGGCACGCTGGGCGGCGCGGAGGAACTCGTCCGTGGTGGCGATGAACCCCTGGCACGTCAGGGCGAGCGGCGACGAGTCGGACGACGCGGCGGCGCGGAGCGGCTCGGGCAGTCCGTCGAACGTGCCAGCCCACTCGGTGACCGCGTCGAGCCAGCCGTGCAGGGCGTCGCCGGTGTCCACGGAGCCGTCGCGCAGCGCTTCGCGACGCGCCACCAGGTGCTCGTCGCGCGCGGCCAGGAGCTCGGCGAGCAGGGCCTCGCGCGTGGGGAAGTGCCGGTACAGGGTGCCGGCGCCGACGCCGGCCTGCTTGGCGATCGCGTCGAGCGAGCCGGTCACGCCGTGCTCGGCGAACGAGCGCTCGGCGACCCGCAGGATGTGGTCCCGGTTCCGCAGCGCGTCAGCGCGCGCGGGACGCGGCGGACGCGGGGAGTGCGGTGAACGCGGGGCGCGCCCGGCGGGAGCGGTCTGCTCGGGCATGGCGGGCCTCCAGGCTGTGGCTCAAGAACCGGAGAAGCTCTCCGGAACCACCACAGTACAGGAGACCCTCTCCGTTTCGTCGCTGCAGCGCGACGCCCAGGCGTCAGGACTCCTCGGCAGCCTCCGCCGCGTCCGCCAGGTCCGTCCGCGTGTTCGCGTGGATCGGCTCGCTGTGCCCGAAGGTCTTCGCGGCGGCGCGCAGCCGCCCGACGAACTCCCCGTTGTCCATCTCGAGTTCGTCCTCTTCCGCGTCCTCGATGACGATCTCGCTCGAGGGCCCGATGAGGATCTTCGTGGTGGTCATCGTCCCGTCGTCGGCCACGGCGGGCACGTCGACGGTGTCGGCTCGGTCCCCGCCTGCGAGGGCCGCGGCGTACTCGATCACGGCGTCGGCGACGTCGTCACCGACCAGGATCGTGGTGGCGTCGTAGTGGATGTGCTTCATCGCGTGCTCCTTCCCGAACCCATACAAACGCGCGGCGCGGGAACGGGCTTCAGGTTGACCGCTGCACGCGGTGGTCCGGGTCCGGGGATTCCAGGGCGTTCCACACGTCGCCCCAGATGAGCTCGAAGTCGACGGGGCGGATGCGGTCGGCCCGGAGCGCCTGCTCCAGGATCGACAGCGCGTCCAGGGAGCCGGTGAGCAGCCGCTCGTCGCCGTGGACCTCGCGGCGGCCGTCGCCCAGGAACGTCGTCACGGTGACGGACCGCACCCGCGGTCGCAGCGAGCGGGTGGCGCGGGCGAGGACCGCGAAGCCGCCGCCGTAGAGGAGCAGCGCGGTGGTCGTGCCGACGGCGGGGACCGAGACGGCGAGCACCAGGGCAGCGAGGGCGACGACCGCCCCGACGGCCGGCCAGACGTGCCAGGCACGCAGCAGCAGGCGCTCGCCGGTGGTCGTGCCGGGCGGGAACACGACGAGGGTCCGCGAGCTCCACAGCGTCCGCCCGACGGGTCGGATCGTGTACCGGCCCCACAGGTGGGTGCCGTCGAGCAGCCGGGTGCGGACCGGCAGCGCAGTGGTCATCGATCGACCGGCGCGAGTTCCGCGCGCACCGGCGCGAGTTCCGCCCGGACCGGCTCGACGACGTCGCGGTGCCGGACGGTCGCCAGGCACGGGAAGCAGACCAGGTCGCCTTCGCGGACGTCGGCGGGCAACGGAGCCGGGAGGCGGTGGAACGGACCGTCGGCCTGACCGTCACAGCGGGTGACGACGTACATCGGGGAGAGGGGAGCGGTGCTCCGGCGTCCGATCAGGCGCACCTGGTCGAGCACGGCGCAGGTCGGCAGGACCGCGTCGAGTTCCAGGAGCACGACCCCGGTGCGCGGTCGCCGCACACGGGTGACCGACGCCACGGCGACGCTCACGTCGCGGGGTGCCCAGCCGCGCGGGCGGTACCGGGGCGGGGACTGTTCGGCGGTGTGCACGGTCGGGGTGCCGGTGAGGTCGGCGAGCCGGACCATCGAGATCGCCGAGACCAGCAGGTCGTCGGTGGTCGCGACGGTGTGGGCCGGCCAGAGGAACGGGTCCATCGGATCGGGGAGCGACGCGCGGAGCGTCGGCATGATCGCAGTCAGGGTCACGACCACACGCTCTCGCGGGCTCGAACAGCGCGGAAGGCTTCCTGACGGAACCCCTACGGCCGGCGCCGGAGTCCTGACGGAGCGCTCACCGGCGGGTGGCCGAGCGCAGGGCTGCGGTCCACCCGAGCGAGATCACGCCGGCGCCGATCAGGGTCTTCACCACACCACCGAGGACGAACGGGTACAGCCCGTACTGCAGGGTCTGCTGCAGGTCGAGGCCGAGTGCCACCGCGAGCCAGGCCATCCCGGCGACGAAGGTGACGACGGTGCCGAGGGCGAAGGACAGCAGCGCGTTCCGCAGCGGGCGGTCGCCGAAGCGTTCGGCGACCCAGCCGACCAGGGCCGCGGCAGCGACGAAGCCGACGATGTACCCGCCGGAGGGGCCGACGAGCACGCCGACCCCGGCCGAGCCGTCCGCGAAGACCGGCAGCCCGACGACGCCGAGCAGTGCGTAGACGAGCATCGACAGGGCACCGCGACGGGCACCGAGGGCACTGCCGACGAGCAGCACGGCCAGGGTCTGCCCGGTGATCGGGACGGGCCAGATCGGCACGGACACCTGCGCGGCACCGGCGGTCAGCAGCGCGCCGCCGAGGACCAGCGCGGTGCTGACGACGGCGGTGCGGGGGAGCAGCGCGTCGGCGAGCGGACGGTGTGCGGCGGGGGTGATCGTGGTCATGGTGTTCCTCGCTGGGGAGAAGGAGCTGGGGAGACGGAGCTGGGGGAGAAGGAGCTGCGGGAGAAGGGGTCAGACCGCAACGGCGGCCAGCAGGGACTCGGCGTCGCGCCGGGCCCCCTCCACGGCGGCGGTGTCGAGGCCGCAGGCGCGCAGGCAGGTCGCGACGAGGGCGTCGCGGTCGGCGTCCTGCACGGGGCCGGACCGGCGGAGCTGGATGACGGTCTCGGTGATCTGGATGAGCACGGCACCGAGGCGCGACGGCGCGACACCGGCGGCGACGTCCGGGGTGGCAGCGCGCGAGCCGAGGCGCCCGTAGGCCTCCTGCAGTTCGACCCGCTCGGCCCGGAACCCGTCGTAGCGCTCGCCCTGCACCTCGGGCAGCAGGTACAGCGTGCCGATGTTGTGCGGCGTGCGGGCGAGGGTGTCCACGTCGGCGACGACCAGCGCGGCGAGGGCACCGGCGGCCGAGGCCGACTCCGGCACGAGCTGCTCGAGGCCGCGGACCAGCTCGAGGCTCGGGCGCACCGAGGTCGTGAGCAGCTCGACGAGCATGTCGTCCTTGCCGGCGAAGTGGTAGTACAGCGAGGCCTGCCGGATCCCGACCCGTTCGGCGATCGCCCGGGTGGAGGTCGCGCTGATGCCGTTCTCGACGAACAGCGCGGCGGCGGCGTCGAGGATCTGGTCGCGCGGGCTCAGCGCGGAGTCGGCGTTCGGCACGACCCGCGGTCGGCCGGGGCGCACGGGCCGGTCGTCGGGGGTCATGCCCCCATCCTGACAGCCGGTGTGCGTCACGACTGCTCCCGGTACGCGCGCCAGCCGCCGTGGTGGGTGATGTCCTCGGCCCCCTGGACCGCGAACGGCTCGACCAGGAACCCGGTGACCTCGGTGCCGTCGTCGAGCGCCACGGTGCCGATCGCCATCGGTGCCGGCAGGGCCGCGACGAAGGTGCCGAAGCCGGCGGCGGGCAGGCGCCAGACCTCCCCGACGATGCCCGAGCCCGAGCCCGAGCCCGAGCCCGAGCCCGAGCCCGAGCCCGACCCGGGCACAGCAGCGCCGGACGCGACCGGGCCCACCCGGACCAGCCCGGGCTTGGGCGGCACCGTGTCGAGGGCGTACAGCCGGTAGTCGGACGCGGTGCGGGCCTCCCGGACGAACGATCCGCCGGACGCGACCAGCTGCCCGTTCAGCGGCTGACCGCGCAGGTGCGCCCCGACGACCAGCAGGTCGACGGTCGGGGCGGCGAACGCGGCCGCCAACGCCGCCAGGCGGCGGTCACTGAATGCCGGACCGGTGAGCATGACGCCGAACGGCAGCCCGTCGACGAATCCCGCTGGCACGGCGAGCGAGGCCATGTCGAGCAGGTTCGCGAAGTTCGTGTACCGACCCATCCGGCTGTTCGCGCCGATCGGGTCGGCCGCGACCTGCTCGAGCGTCGGGTGCCACGTCGTCGTCGGGGTGAGCAGGGCGGTCGTGCCCTCGAGTGCGGCGCGACCCGCTGCCCCGAACGCGTCGAGCCGTTCCTGGTCGGCGAAGAGCTCCGCGGCGGTCGGTCGTGCGCCACCGAGCACGATCGCGGCGACCGACGGGTCGAGGTCGGCACCGACCTCGTCGCGGTGGGCCTCGATGTGGGCGCCGACGGCCGCGTACCGCTCGGCGACGAACGCGCCGTCGTAGAGCAGCGACGCGGCGTCGAGCAGGGGTGCGATGTCGACCTCGACCACCTGGTGTCCGAGCGCACGGAACCGGTCGACGGCCGCGGCGAACGCCTCGTCCCAGCCTGGTGCGAGTCCCTCGAGCTGCGACGGCAGCGGCACCGCGATGCGCGGGACGGCGGGCAGGTCGGCGAGGGCGAGGTCGGGCCGCGCGAGTGGGTCGACGCCGTCCGGGCCGGCCATCAGCTCGGCCGCCGTGCGCGCCAGGTCGAGCGACCGGGCGAACACCGTGACGCAGTCCTGCGAGCGGCAGGCGGGGACGACGCCCGTGTTCGGCACGAGTCCCTTCGTCGGCTTCACCCCGACCAGGTTGCCGAGCGCGGCGGGCACCCGGCCGGACCCGGCGGTGTCGGTGCCGAGCGCGAAGTCGACGATGCCCAGGGCGACCGCCGTGGCGGAACCGCTCGACGAGCCGCCGGAGATCCGCGTCGGGTCCCAGGCGTTCCGGACCGCACCGAAGGGCGAGCGGGTGCCGACCAGGCCGGTGGCGAACTGGTCGAGGTTCGTCTTGCCGACGACGACGGCGCCGGCGGCGCGGAGCCGGGCGACGGCGGTGGCGTCGGCTGCGGGGTCGTGGGCGTAGGAGCGGGCGGCTGCGGTGGTGGGCAGGCCGGCGACGTCGATGTTGTCCTTCACGGCGAACAGCAGGCCGGCCAGGGGCAGCGACGGGTCGACGGCTTCGGCCTCGGCCAGCACGTCGGCGCGGTCGCGCAGGGTGATCCAGACCTCAGGTCGGTCGACGGCGTCGATGCGGGCGAAGGCGTCACGGACGCGGGCCGCGGCGGACGTGGTGGCGGTCGCGGCAGCGACGGACGTCGTGGCGGCCGCGGTGGCGGCGGTCGGGCCGGTGCTCGCCGCGCCGATCCCGCTCACGCTGCCGCTCCGATCGCCGCGAGGACCTGGCCCGGCGCGACCTGGTCGCCCGGCTTGATGTACACCTCGAGCACGTGGCCCGGCACCGGTGCGTGCACCATCGACTCCATCTTCATCGCCTCCACGGCCAGCAGCTTCTGCCCCTCGTCCACGCGGTCACCCGGGCGGACGTCCACCTGCCACACGGTCGAGGTGAAGGGGGCGTACACGGCGGTCGACCCCTCGGGGACGGTCACGGCGTCGGCCACCACGGCGGCCGGTTCGTCACGGACGTCGAACTCGCCCGATGCCCGCCACCGCTCCTTCTCCTCGCCGAACGCCTGCGCCTGCTGCGCCCGGAAGTCGGCGATGGACCCGGCGTTGTCGGCCAGGAACCGGTTGTACGACGCGATCGAGAACTCGCCCTCGACGGTCTCGAACGAGCCCCGTCCGGCGTCCGTCTCGGCGCGCAGCTCGAGCAGCTCGTCGGCACCGACCGGGTACCACTCGATCCGGTCGAAGAACCGCAGCGCCCACGGGTTCTCCTGGAACAGCCCGCCCCGGCGGAACCGGTTCCAGATCTGCACGGTGCGGCCGACGAACTGGTAGCCGCCCGGACCCTCCATGCCGTAGATGCACAGGTACGCGCCACCGATGCCGACGGAGTTCTCGGCGGTCCAGGTGCGGGCCGGGTTGTACTTCGTCGTGACCAGGCGGTGCCGGGGGTCGAGCGGGGTCGCGACCGGGGCGCCGAGGTACACGTCGCCCAGGCCGAGCACCAGGTAGCTCGCGTCGAACACGGTGCGGAAGACGTCGTCGACGCTCTCGAGCCCGTTGATGCGACGGATGAACTCGATGTTCCACGGCGTCCACGGGGCGTCGTTCCGGACGCCGTTCATGTACCGCTCGATCGCCAGACGGGTGGCCGGGTCGTCCCACGACAGCGGCAGCTTCACGGTGCGCGACGGCACGACGAGCTGGTCGGTCGGCGGGATCTCGTCCTCGAGCTCGCGGAGCAGCCCCGCCACGTCGCGCGCCTTGAGCACGGACGCGTCGGTGTGCACCTGCAGCGAGCGGATGCCCGGCGTGATGTCGAGGATCCCCTTCGGCGTGTGCTCCTGCAGCTTCGTCATGAGCGCGTGCACGCGCATCCGCAGCGCGATGTCGAGGGTCATGTCGCCGTACTCGACGAGCACGTTGTCGTCGCCGTCGCGTCGGTACGCGACGCTCGGCCGCACGTCGGTCGCGTCCAGGCGGGCGATCACGCCGTCGTCGCCGTCGCCTCCGGTGCGCGGCACCGTCCTGGAGGCCCGGTGTGCGTCGAGCGCGGCGGCGTCGGCTTCGCGGACGGGGACGAACCGGACCGTGTCACCCGGTCGGAGCTGGCCCAGCTTCCACAGGTCGCCGCTGGCGACCACGGCGGGACAGACGAAGCCGCCGAGCGACGGCCCGTCCGGTCCGAGGATGATCGGGGTGTCCCCGGTGAAGTCGATGGCACCGACCGCGTACGGGGTGTCGTGGATGTTCGACGGGTGCAGACCGGCCTCGCCGCCGTCGGTCCGCGCCCACTCCGGCCGCGGCCCGATGAGCCGGATGCCGGTGCGCGCCGAGTTGTGGTGCACGGCGTAGTCGGTGGCGTAGAAGACGTCGAGGTCGGCGCGGGTGAAGAAGTCCGGTGCGGCGTGCGGCCCCTCGGTGACGGCGACCTCCCACGCGTCGGTCAGTGCGGTGCGGCGGTCGGCCGGGGTCGGACCGCCCACCAGGCCCAGACGGGTTCCGGACGGGAACGCCGGGTGCGGGGCGTCCGAGTCCGGGGAGCCCGGGCGCAGGACGTCGCCGGCGAGCAGGGCCCGACCGGCGTGACCGCCGAAGCCGCCGAGCGTGAAGGTCGCGGTCGAGCCGAGGTACGTCGGCACGTCGAAGCCGCCGCGGACCGCCAGGTAGGTGCGGAGGCCCGGACCGGGGGCCGTGCCGATCGCCAGGGTCTGGCCGGCGCCGACCTCGACGGGCTCCCACAGGGCCACGGGCTCCCCGTCGAGGGTGACCGGCGCCGGCGCACCCGTGAGCGCGACCACCGCGGCGGCCGAGAACCGGAGTGTCGGGCCGGTGGCGGTGACCTCGAGCGCGGGGGCACCGTCCGGGTTGCCCACGGCGCGGTTCGCCTCGGCGAAGGACGCCGCGTCGAACGGGCCGCTCGGCGGGACGCCCACCTGCCAGTACCCGACCCGGCCGGGCAGGTCCTGGATCATCGTCATGGTGCCGGGCGCGACGACGTCGATGCGCGGGTCCGGGTCCTCGGTCGCGTCGAGCGTCGAGGTGGAGTGCGTGGCGGTGCGGAGCTCGAGGTCGTCGGTCAGCGCGCGGAGGAGCCCGGCGTTCGTGACGATGCCGTCGATGCGGGTGGCCGCGAGCCCGTCGCGCAGCAGGTCGAGCGCGTCGTCGCGGGTCTCCCCGGTGGCGATCACCTTGGCGAGCATCGGGTCGTAGAACGCGGACACCTCGGAGCCGGTCTCGACCCAGCCGTCGACGCGGATGCCGGTGCGCTCGCCGGATGCCGTGGTCGCGCTCGGGAACACGGCCTGGGTGACGAGGCCACTGGAGGGCAGCGAGCCCTTCGCCGGGTCCTCGGCGTAGACGCGGGCCTCGACGGCGTGGCCGTTCGGGGTCCAGGTGCGGTCGAACACGTCGGGGTCGATGCCGGCGGCACCGTCGCGGGCCAGGCGGAGCATGAGCTCGACGAGGTCGACGCCGAACACTTCCTCGGTGACCGGGTGCTCGACCTGCAGGCGGGTGTTCACCTCGAGGAACGACGCCTCTTCGCGCACCGGGTCGTAGACGAACTCGACAGTGCCGGCGCTGCGGTACCCGACGCTCTCGGCCAGGCGGCGGGCGGACGCGTGCAGCTCGGCGCGGACGTGCTCGGGGAGTGCCGGTGCCGGGGCTTCCTCGATGACCTTCTGGTTGCGGCGCTGCAGGGAGCAGTCGCGGTCGCCGATCACCGCGACGCGGCCCTCGCCGTCGCCGAAGAGCTGGACCTCGACGTGCCGGGCGGGCCGGACCAGTCGCTCGAGGAAGATGCCGGCCGACCCGAAGTTCGCGGTCGCCAGGCGGACGACGCTCGTGTACGCCTCGCGGACCTCGTCGAGGGTCGAGCAGGCCTGCATGCCGATCCCGCCGCCGCCCCCGGTGGCCTTGAGCATGACGGGCAGCCCGATGCGCTCGGCCTCGGCCACGGCGTCGTCGACACTGGCGAGCAGCCCGGTGCCGGCGAGCATCGGGACGCCGGCGGCGGCGGCCAGCTCGCGGGCGGTGTGCTTCGCGCCGAACCGGACGATCTGGTCGGCGGTCGGCCCGACGAACCGGATGCCGGCGTCCTCGCAGGCCCGGGCGAAGTCGGTGTTCTCGGACAGGAACCCGTAGCCGGGGTGCACGAGTCCGGCGCCGGTGTCCTTCGCGGCCTGCACCACCGCGTCGATGCGCAGGTACGAGTCGCGGGCGGGGGCGGGTCCGAGCCGGACCGCTGTGTCGGCCTCGCGGACGTGGGGTGCCGCGCGGTCGGCGTCCGAGTAGACGGCGACGGTGCGCATGCCGAGCGCTTTGGCGGACCGGATGATGCGGCGGGCGATCTCACCGCGGTTCGCGACGAGGACGGTGTCGGTGCCGAGGGGTGTCTGGTTCACGGTGGCGGTCCCGGTGGGGTCGGGCGCGGCGGTCACGGCTGGACCACGATCATGCGCAGCGGTGTGCAGGAGAAGTCGTTGCAGGGGTTGTTCATCTGCGGGCAGTTCGAGACGACGACGAGCACGTCCCGCTCGGCCCTGATCGCGACCCGCTTGCCGGGGGCGCTCATGCCGTCGACGATCCCGAGGGCGCCGTCGGCCTCGACCGGCACGTTCATGAACCAGTTGAGGTTCGACACGATGTCGCGGGCACCGAGTCCGTGGCGGCCGGCCTCGGCCAGGAAGTTCTCGCGGCAGCCGTGCTGGTACCGGGTGTGGTGCCCGTACCGCAGGGTGTTCGACTCCTTCGAGCACGCGCCGCCGATGGTGTCCTGCCGGTCGATCTCGTTCGCGACGACGGTCATCAGCGGGCGGCCCTCGTTCGACATCAGGACGGTGCCGGTCCGGACGTACGCGTTGCCCTGTGCGGCGAGGGTGTCCGGCACGCTGTACCGCTCGTCGGGGTCGTGGGCGTCGTAGAGCAGGCAGTCGGCGCTCTGGTTGCCGCCGACGTCGACGATGGTGAGCACCTCGCCGGCGCGGACCACGGCGGACCACGGCGCGAGCGGGGCGACCCGGTCGTCGCGGACCACGGTGCCCGGCACCAGGGACTCGCTCCAGTCGAGGGCGACGTCCGGGTCGTGGACGGCTCCGACCGGGACGGTGGAGGTGGGGGTGTGGGTCGTCGTGTCGGTCATCACAGGCCTCGGGCTTCCGCGTGGTCGATCGAGTTCAGGTAGGCGCGGGTGAGCTCCGGCGTCGCGGTGAACCGCTCGTCGGCCGCGGTCGTCGGGGCCCCGCGCCAGGCGTGCACCCGCAGTGGTCCGACCAGGTAGTCCGGGCGCGGGTCGATCGGGTGCGCGACGTTCGCGACCAGCACGAGCAGCGGCAGCTCGGCGACGAGCGTGACGTGGGTGCCCGCGCCGGCCGAACCGGTGAAGGTCATCGCCCCCTCGGCGTCGATCCGCACGCCCTGGAAGAACGAGATGCTCGGCGGCAGGTCCCGTTTGGTGAGCCCGTGCTTGGCGGCGGCCTTCGCGAACAGCGACCGACCGCTCGGGGTGCGCCCCTCGGGTGCCGCGTCGCCGTACTTCCGCTCGTTCCAGGCGTCGGTCGAGGTGCCGCAGAACGCGTCGTGGTGCCCCGAGGTGTCCTCGAGCACGGTCGCGAGCGCTCGGCCGTCCCCGCTCAGCAGGGGGGAACCCTGGCCCAGGTACGCCTGCCACGGGATCTTCTGGGTGTCGGCGACGTTGAGCCGCTCCCACGGTTCGAGCGCGTTGAACACCAGGACGTTGGCGCAGGCTTCACCCGTTGGGTCGTCGAACCGCAGCCGTGACCCGCGGGCCAGCACCTTGTGCGTGTACCCGCCCGGCGCCACCGTCTCGGCCCAGACGAGCTGTGCGGGGTCGACGCCCTCGGGGGCGAACGGTGACGACGACGCCGGCAGGTACGGCATGTACTCGGACTGCGAGCCGGCCTGGGCGCGTGCGTCGGACCGGGAGGCGAGCACGCTGTCGGTCTGGTGGAGGTCGCGCATGGGGTTCCTTCCGGATCAGGCTTCGACGGAGGCGGCGGTCGGGCTCGCCGCAGTCGCGGCTGCGGGGACGGGCACCGCCGCGGTGGTGGGGACCTCGGCCAGGGTGATCGGCCCGTGCGTGCGGTGCCGCCAGCTCGACCACGCCCAGCCGACGAGCAGCACGCCGCCGATGAACAGCAGGGCGCTGTACTGCAGCCACCACGAGGTGCCGGTCAGGTCGTAGATCTCCGGCCGGGGCCAGATGAGGTTGATCGCCATCCCGATCTGGAACGCCACGGCCAGGGCGTTGAGCGGGATGCCCCAGCGACCGAGGGTGAACAGCGGCTTGCCGTCCTCGTCCACCCCGGTCGGCAGCCCGGTACGACGGAGCTTGATCCGCTGGACCAGCAGCGGCCCGGTGACCCCGAGGTAGGCCAGGTAGAGCATCGCGATGCACAGGCTCGACAGGGCGGTGAAGATCGCGGACTGCCCGATGTTGACGGCGAGGGCCAGCCCGGCGCCGACCCCGACGACGATCGACGCGGCGATCGGGGTGCCGGTGCGGGGCGAGACCCGGGCGAGGGTGCGGTGGAAGGGCAGCGCCTTCTCGCGGGCCATCGAGTAGACCATCCGGGCGCCGGCGGTCTGCACGGCGAGGGTGCACGCGAAGACGGCGACGGCGACGGTGCAGAGCAGGAGGCGCCCGAAGACGTCGCCGAGGGTCGACGTGATCACCCAGGCGAGACCCTGCGTGGCGAGCTTGCCGTCGGTCAGGCTCGGGGCGGCGACGAGGGCGCCGATGATGAGCAGCCCGCCGCCGAGTCCGGAGACCGTGAGTGCCCGGACGATCGTCTTCGGGGTGGTCCGGCGCGGGTTGTGGGTCTCTTCCGCGAGCTCACCGGCCGAGTCGAAGCCGACCATCACGTACGCGGCCATCAGCGAGGACGCCAGGAACGCCCACACGTACGGCTCGGTGCTGGTCGACCCGGCGGTCGTGAACACCACGGAGGCGCTGCGGTGCGGCAGGAGGAACAGGGCGCCGATGAGCACGACGACGCCGATGATCTCGATGAGCACGCCGAAGCTCGTCACGCGGGCCATCAGCCGGACGCTCGTGATGTTCACGATCGTCGTCACGGCGAGCATCACCAGACCGAGGATCACCGCGTTCGCGGCACCGGTCGGCGACGCGACGGACGGGTCCGCGCCCGGACCGCCGACGACCTGGAACCCGTCCCAGATCGCGGGGAGCACGGCCTGCACGGCGATGGCGGCCACCGCGACGGTGAGGATCTGGCCGATGATCATCGTCCAGCCGGTGAACCACCCGAACCGGGCTCCGGCCAGGCGGCTCGACCACTGGAAGATCGCGCCCGAGATGGGCCAGCGGGCCGCGAGCTGCGCGAAGTTCAGCGCGACGAGCAGCTGGCCGCCGAAGACGAGCGGCCACGCCCAGAAGAACGCAGCACCGCCGAGCCCGAAGCCGAGTCCGAACAGCTGGAAGACCGTGGTGAGGATCGAGACGAAGGAGAAGCCCGCCGCGAAGGAGGAGAACGAGCCGACCCCGCGGTGGAGTTCCTGCTCGTAGCCGAGGCGGGCGAGCCCCTGGGTGTCGACGTCGGACGTGGCGCGCGGTGCGTGGAGCGGTGCTTGCGGAGAACGCATGACTGCAGACCTTTCGCGGAGTACCTGTCGGGTGACAGGTAGTGCGACAAGTGTCTTGCGGCCCTGTGTCGTCGCCGTTGCCCGTCTGTTTCGAGTGCGTGACGGCAGGCCTCGGCGTGTAAACGTTCCGAGTCGGCGGGCGGATCAGCGGCGGGGGATCACCGGTGAGGCATCACCAGTGGGGGATCACTCGACGTCCACGTCCCGCTTGCCGCGGCGGACGATGAGCGGGTCCGGCTTGCCGATGACGTCGGCGGCCTTGTCCGGGTAGTCGAACTGCGTCAGGAAGTACCGCATGGCATTGAGCCGCGCGCGCTTCTTGTCGTTCGACCGCACGATCGTCCACGGCGCGTAGCGCTTGCTCGTCCGGGTGAACATCGCCGTCTTCGCCTCGGTGTAGTCCTCCCAGCGGTCGAGCGACAGCAGGTCGATGTCGGACAGCTTCCACCGCCGCACCGGGTCGAGCTGGCGCATCGCGAACCGGGTCCGCTGCTCGCGCCGGGTCACCGAGAACCAGAACTTCGTCAGGTGGATGCCGGAGTCGACGAGCATCCGCTCGAACTGCGGCACCTGGGTCATGAACGACTCGTACTCGTCGTCGCTGCAGAAGCCCATCACCCGTTCGACGCCGGCGCGGTTGTACCAGGAGCGGTCGAACAGGACCATCTCACCGGCGGCCGGCAGGTGCTGCACGTACCGCTGGAAGTACCACTCACCACGCTCGCGCTCGGTCGGCTTGCTCAGCGCGACGACCCGCGAGGTCCGGGGGTTGAGGTGCTCCGTGAACCGCTTGATCGTGCCGCCCTTGCCCGCGGCGTCACGCCCCTCGAAGAGCACGACGACCTTCTGGCCGGTGTCCTCGAGCCAGTACTGGCACTTCAGCAGCTCGATCTGCAGCAGGTACTTCTGGTACTCGTACTCGTCCCGCGGCAGGCGCTCCGAGTACGGGTAGTCGTCCTGCCAGGTGAGCACCGGGTTGCCGTGCGGGTCGATCAGCTCCGGGTCGGCCGTCTGACCGTCCGCGACGCTGTACCCCTCGGTCCGCAGCTGTTCGATGTACTCCCGCAACGGCTGCGAGTACGGCGCTGTGTCCACGGTGTCCTCCCTCTGCGAGCCGATCGGCTGTCGGCCCCAGGGCCATCCTGGCCCGGCCACCCGCACGACCGCCCCACGCCTCGCCCTGGACGCGACCCGATGACGGCCTGGAGGCGCGGTGCGGGCCCGCCCCGCGCCTCCCGACCGCATGTGGCCCTTCACAGGCATGATGGGGCCATGACGGACCAGGCCGAGATGATCCACCCCGAGATCGCACCGAGCGGAGACGGGTGCGTCGAGTGCGACGCGACCGGCTCGTGGTGGGTGCACCTGCGCCGCTGCGCGGCGTGCGGCCACGTCGGCTGCTGCGACGACTCCCTCAACACCCACGCGACGCGGCACTGGGAGGAGACCGGGCACGCGGTCATCCAGAGCTACGAGCCCGGCGAGACCTGGGCGTGGGACTACCGCGACGACGCCCGTTCCGAAGGGCTCGAGCTCGCGGCCCCCACCAGCCACCCCGTGACGCAGGCAGTCCCCGGGCCGGCGGATCGCCTTCCCGGGGACTGGTTGGAACTGCTCGGCGGATCGCGCTGATCCGCCGCGGTCGTCAGGTCAGTTCAGCCCGACCTGCGTCGCCGCGTACTCGGCCTGCGGCTGCGTGAACTGGTTCCCTGCGGACGACGTGAGCTGTGCGATGAGGCTCGCGCGCGAGAAGCCCATGCCCGAGGACATGTAGCCCTCCGCGGCGGTAACCGCCTGTGCGTTCCAGTCGGCCCCGGCCTTCGAGACGGCGTACTGCGCCTGCTCGGGGGTGAACTGGTTGCCGGCGCTCGACGTCAGCTGACCGTTCAGGCTGGCCTCGGAGAAGCCCATGCCGGAGTCGAGGTACCCCTTGGCTGCGGCGAGTGCCTGTGCGTTCCAGTCGGCACCGGAGTGGTCGATGGCCCACTGCGCGTCCGCCTGGGCGAATCCGTTGCCCGCGCTCGAGGTCAGCTGCTGGAGCAGGCTGGCGGCGGAGAAGCCCATGCCGGAGTCGAGGTAGCTCTTCGCAGCCGCAGCTGCCTGGAGCTGTCCGACGGTGCCGGATGCCTCGGCGGGCTTGTCGGCGGTCGCCTTCTCGGGGGTCTTCGGCTTCTCCGCCTTCTTCGACTCCTCGCTCGCAGCGGCCGGGCTGGCAGCGGCGACCTCGGTGGCAGCAGCAGCGTCAGGGGTGGCAGAGTCGTCGGAGGAGCCGCTGTACACGCCCGCGAGCATGGCGCCGAGGATCACTGCGACAGCGCCGACGACGGTCCCCGCGACGGCACGGCGCCCCTTGCGACGGATGCCGATGATGCCGAGCACCACCGCGACGACGCCGAGGAAGATGCCGAACCCGTTCGTCGGCGGGATCACCGCGAAGAGGATCCCGAGGATCCCCAGGACGACCGCTGCGGTGCCGAGGCGGGCTCGTGCCGGACGCGGCTCGGGAGCCGCGGGGACGTAGGCAGGAGGCTGCTCGGTGGGGGTGGTCTCGGGCATGTCGGGTTCTCCGGAAGTTCTGAGGATCAGCAAAGGCGAGCAAACGTTACAACCGGTCCGGACCCCGTTGCACCGCAGAGATCGAGTCAGCTCGGAACCTTGCGCGAACCCGCAGCGATGTGGTTCGGCGACCACCCAGAACTGGGGGACCACGCCGCTTTCGCGGCTCGCGTTCGGCGGACACGGCAAGAGGAAGAGGCACGGAGCCAGCTGGCTCCGTGCCTCTCAATTGTTCGTCAGGTCAGACGGCCGCGGTCGCCTCGTCGCGGTGCGGGAGCTTCCAGCCCGGACGCACGAAGTGGCAGGTGTAGCCGTGCGGGTTCTTCTCGAGGTAGTCCTGGTGCTCGTCTTCGGCCTCCCAGAACGGGCCGGCCGCGGTGACCTCGGTGACGACCTTGCCGGGCCAGATGCCCGACGCGTCGACGTCCGCGATGGTGTCGAGGGCGACCTGCTTCTGCTCGTCCGAGGTGGTGAAGATCGCCGAGCGGTAGCTGCGACCGATGTCGTTGCCCTGGCGGTCCTTCGTCGACGGGTCGTGGATCTGGAAGAAGAACTCCAGCAGGTCCCGGTACGAGATCTGGGACGGGTCGAAGACGATCTCGACCGACTCGGCGTGGTCGCCGTGGTTGCGGTACGTCGCGTTCGGCACGTCGCCGCCGGAGTAGCCGACGCGGGTGCTGACGATGCCGGGACGACGACGGAGGAGCTGCTGCGCTCCCCAGAAGCATCCGCCGGCGAGGATGGCGGTCTCGGTGGTGGTCATGGTGGCCTCCTGGGCTCTTGTGTCACTGGCTGCGACACCGTGTGGTGCAACCGGCAACAGGGACGATCTGTTCCCGTCGTCAGGTCCGCTGTGGGGCGCGGACCCACCCGGGTGTGCGGTCGGTACGACTCGACCCTACGAGTCCGTGCTCCGTGTCGCCCCTGCGGTACGGTCGGGCTCACATGAAGCGGTCATCCATCGACGAAGTCCGGCGCCGTCCCCGTGGCTGGTGGCTGCTCGGACTCGCGTTCTGTTTCCTCGTGTTCCTCGAGGTGTTCGCGGCGATCGGCTCGCTGCCGGGGATGGTCGCCGCGCAACTGGAGCAGTACACGCCCTGCGCTTTCGACGTGACGTTGCAGTGTTCGTACGCCGTCGGGGAGACCGCGCAGTTTCTCGTGCCGCTGGTCGCACTCGTCGTCGCGATCACGACCTGGGTCATCGGGGCGTCTGGTGCTCCCACGGTGCGGCGACAGGTGCTGATACCCACGATCGGCCTCGTGGTCATCGTCCTGATCTTCGTGCTCGGTGTCGTCGCGATCGATCTGTCGATCCGATGACCGTCGTCAAGCGAAATCGCCGCCCCACGCTCCGGGGGACCTGATGCCGTTCACTGCAGAAGAAGCCGCCGAGCAGTCGGCGATCCTGGCCGACCTCCGAGCGCTGGGGTACGACTTCCCGAGCCTGTCCGCCTTCGCTCAGTCGGGTGTCCGGTACAAGGACGCGGTGCCGACGCTGCTCGAGTGGTTGCGGAAGGCGCGGACGCCGATGATGCAGCGGGCAGTCGCTCGTACGCTGACGAACCCATCGGCAAAGGGCGCAGTCATGCCCGCGCTGATCGATGCGTTCCGGAACTTCACCGACGAAGCGGGTACTCGCTGGGCGGTGGGGAACTCGATCGAGACGGCGTACGTGGACAGGTACTTCGCTGACGTGGCAGCGCTTGCGCTCGATCCTCGGTACGGACGTGCACGGCAGATGGTGGCCCTCGCGCTGGGGAAGTCGAAGCGGCCTGAAGCGGTCGATGTCCTCCTGCAGCTGATGGACGACCACGACATCAGCGGGCATGCGGTGTTCGCGTTGAGCAAGCGGTCGAACCCGCGAGCGCGCGAGGCGTTCGAGGAGAAGCTGACCGACGACCGCCCGTGGGCGCGGAAGAAGGCTGCGCTCGGGCTGCGGAAGATCGGGTAGTTCTGACCCCGCTCGTTGCGAGAGACTGCTCTTCGCGTCGATTCTCGTGGAGGAGCGCTTCCAGCAAGCCGGAGCGGCGTCGATCGACCTGCGGTGATCGAGACCAAGAATGGCGCTCGCCGCCCCACGCTCCCGAGGACCTGATGCCGTTCACTCCAGAAGAAGCCGCCGAGCAGTCGGCGATCCTGGCCGACCTCCGAGCGCTGGGGTACGACTTCTCGAACCTGTCCGCCTTCGCGCAATCGGGTGTCCGGTACAAGGACGCGGTGCCGACGCTGCTCGAGTGGTTGCGGAAGGCGCGGACGCCGATGATGCAGCGGGTGATCGCGCATGCGCTGACGAACCCGTCGGCAACGGGCACGGCCATGCCTGCGCTGATCGGGGCGTTCCGGAACTTCACCGACGAAGCGGACACACGCTGGGCGGTGGGGGCCTCGATCGAATCAGCGTACGTGGACACGTACTTCGCTGACGTGGCAGCGCTCGCGCTCGACCGGAAGTACGGCGATGCTCGCCAGATGGTGGCCCTCGCGCTGGGGAAGTCGAAGCGGCCCGAAGCGGTCGATGTCCTCCTGCAACTCATGGACGACCACGACATCAGCGGGCATGCGGTGTTCGCACTGAGCAAGCGGTCGAACCCGCGAGCGCGCGAGGCGTTCGAGGAGAAGCTGACCGATGACCGCCCGTGGGTGCGGAAGAAGGCTGCGCTCGGGCTGCGGAAGATCGGGTGATACGGTCAGGCCGCGTGAAGCGGTCATCCATCCACGACGAGGGCCAGCGCCCGTGTGTTCGTGGCGTCTCGCTGGAGAAGGTCGCTTGACCGCACCTGACCCAGCTCGATGGGTGTTGCACCCGAACCCGGTGTGGGCCGGCCGAGTCGACTTCGTCGCAGACGCGATGATCGCTGAAGAGCCGACGAGTCCCCTTCGATTCGAGCAGCTCCTCTTCCGGGACCTCGGTGACGGCCTGCACCAGCTCTGCTGCATCCCGTTCTTCACGTACGGCTGGTCGCTCGGTGATGGAGTGCGTCTTGAGGAGCGTGAGGGAGTCGGTCCCACGCCGACTGCAGTTCTCGAACGAAGCGCATTCTGGGTTCTCCGAGCTTTCGTTGAGAGTGATGACGCAGCCGCAGCGCTCCTCGAGCTGTTGCAGCGGAATGACGCGCTCGTGGAAACGCGTGGACGTCTGGTCGCGTTCGCGGTCGAGGGTGCCCAGAGACTGGCTGCTGTCCGAGAGGAACTGGAAGCTCTGCAGCGTCCGGGTTTCCTGTCCTACGAGACCGGCTGGCTCTGACCCCGCTCGTTGCGGGAGACTGCTCCTCGTGTCGATCTTCATGGAGGAGCGCTTCCGGCAAGCCAGAGCGGCGTCGATCGACCTGCGGGGTACGACGGTCTGGGCGATCCTCGAGCTCCCGCCCGGGCACAGCAGCCCGTGAACCGAAGTCGCCGCCCCACACTCCGGAGGACCTGATGCCGTTCACTGCAGAAGAAGCCGCCGAGCAGTCGGCGATCCTGGCCGACCTCCGTGCGCTGGGGTACGACTTCTCGAACCTGTCCGTCTTCGCCCAGGCCCGGATTCGGTACAAGGACGCGATCCCCCTGCTGATCGAGTGGCTGGGGAAGGCGCGGACGCCGGCGATGCAACAGGACCTCGCTCATGCGCTGTCGAACCCGTCGGCAAAGGGCACGGCCATGCCTGCGCTGATTGAGGCGTTCCGGAACTTCACCGACGAAGCGGATACACGCTGGGCGGTGGGGGCCTCGATCGAATCAGCGTACGTGGACACGTACTTCGACGACGTGGCAGCGCTGGCGCTCGATTCGCAGTACGGACGTGCACGGCAGATGGTGGCCCTCGCGCTGGGGAAGTCGAAGCGGCCCGAAGCGGTCGACGTCCTCCTGCAGCTGATGGACGACCACGACATCAGCGGGCACGCGGTCTTCGCACTGAGCAAGCGGCCGAACCCGCGAGCGCGGGCGGCGTTCGAGGAGAAGTTGACCGACGACCGACCGTGGGTGCGGAAGAAGGCTGCCCTCGGGCTGCGGAAGATCGCGTGAAGCGTGCCATCTGACGGACCGGAGGCGACCAGCTCGAAGGGGAAAGGAATCGTAGGAATGCCGGACTACACCGTCGTCACGCACGAGAACCCAGTGCTCGGGGTCGAGAAGGTCGTCCGGGTGGAGCTTGACCCGTCGTGGGACACGATCCGCTACGAAGACCTGACGATCATCGTCCTCGACGACGGCCGCAACGTTGTCAGCTGCGTCCCCTTGTTCGCGAAGAACGTCCATCTCGGAGACATCATCAAGACGGTCGAGAACACTTCGACCGGACAGCTCGAGTACGGAGGACGTGTCGACCGGGGACAGTCTTGGGTCTTCAGGATCAGTCCTCGCGATGAAAGCGCCTTCCGCATTGCTCACGATGTCATCCACGAATTCGGCGGCGCCGTCGAGACGTGGGGCTCGATCACAGGAGTAGCGATCCGAGGGGATGCGGCCGCCGACCGGTTCGCGGACCGGTTGCAGCGGCTGGAGGACGACGGACTCCTCGAGTACGACACCGCAGAGCGCTGAGCGGGCGAACGTGTCATGGGGTGGCGAGCCCCTGATGCGGGACAGCGTCCGATGCTCGCGGCCCCCGCACCCGGCGAACGATCGACCGGTTGCGTACACCGACCTGGAGGCGCCGTGCCAGCTGGCACCGCGCCTCCAGGTCGGGGTTGGCCGGTGTCAGCTCACGGTGTGCTCGAGCGCGTCGAGTGCGCAGACCGCCGGCGCTCGGCACGAGGCGCGAGGTATCGCCGCTGTTGTCGCGGCCGCGGGGCTACTGTCGCGCAGGGTCTCACCAGCTCCTGCGCGGGCCTGAGTTGAGACGAAGCTCCTCAACCATCGACCATGAGAGACAGCCGGTGTCACTGAAGTGCAACCTGCCACCAAGTGCCCCGGTGAGCATCGTGGCAGGTCGCAAACTGGTGGAAGCAAGGGTGCGCCACTACGGCTTCAAATGCGAGTGAGGCCGCGATCATCGGAAGATGATCGCGGCCTCACTCGGCTGGAACTACATTTCACCTAGGAACAGCAAACTCGATGTTGCCCTAGGTGGCGTGGACTCACGCTGCCGCCTCTGTGAGCGTGACAATGAAGCCATCTACAGCTTGCGGTCCGGATGTTGTGGAATTGATTGACTGCATCTTCGTGCCACCAGGGGCAGGTTCGAGGCCAGATCCCTGCGCGGGAGCGAAACGGAATTTCACGGACCGAATCTCACTGATGACCCCGACCAGGCTTGCGGTTGCATCATCTTTGCTCATCTCGTAGACCCACGACACCGTCGCGCTCTCCAAAATCGCTGAAGCCCAGTCCGGTTCAAGTGCGGCGACTGGCCAACGAACCGCTTCCCCGGTTGTCAAGGTGGCGTCGGTGTCCTCGAGTACCCAAGCTGGCACGAAGGCGGATCCGCCGACCTCTCTCATCTCATCCATCCGGGGCACTTCTCGATCTTATTCTTTTGCCGGCAGTAAGCAGTAATAACACCGCTCGGTGCGCCGTCCCACTTATTCGCCCGCTTGTTGACGATAACGCGGAAGTGCGCTCGATCAACAATCTGGTAAGGATAGGTGGCTTTGAACTTCAAGAATTCAGTGTCGTACTGGTAAGTGTGTGAGTTCGGGTTCTTCCGCGTATCGAAATGCTGCGTCGCCTGCTTCGTGCGCGAAGCAGTCGTCGCGTGCTTTGAGACGATCTTATCCCGAACGTGCCTGCGAAGGTAAACGTGATAGCCGTACTTGTCGTCCCAGGAGCCGACGATGTAGCTGCTGGTGGGCTGCTGTGTCGTTTTGGCCGCACTGATGGAGTTCTCGACCGCTGAATCGTCGATCCGATCGCCACCCACGGTTTCGTAGGTTTCGGCTGCGCCGCCAGCAACTGCTGTGAATGAGCCGATATCTGACTTGAGTGTCACTGTCTCCTGGGAGGGACCAGAGGCACCTGTAACTGTCGCTGTCCAGTAGTAGTTCGTCCCTGCTGTAAGTGTTCCAGCAGGAACTTCCCAATTACCGTCCGTCGGGTCACTCACGATGATGGGAGCAGTCGATCCATCGGTGTGCGTGGAGATTGTGAACTGAACCTGCGTATCCACGGCAAGGGCGTCTGTTGACGAACCCACGCTGAGTGCTGCGGAGTCAGCGCCAAGTGGAGCTCCGTTCGCGGGCTCGAGGGTGAGGGGCGCTGATGCCCAGTCACCGAGACCGAACGTGAACTCGGTCGACTTCAGCGTATTTTCTTCACTGTCAGTCACCGAGGCGGTGATTGTGTTCAACCCTCCCATGGTGTCCATGGTGAATGTTCCCGTCGACGGGCCGCTCGCTTCCAAGGCGGTTCCCCAGACGGTGAGGCCGTTGTTGTCAATGATGAGAGAAGCGTCATCAGCAAATGCGGCACCAACTGAGTATGCGCACGTGATGCCATCCGTCGGATACTCGGTCGTCCAGGTGCCGGCGGAGTAGGGCGCGTCGCACGTGATCTCGGGAGCGTCAGGGTCGACGTACCAACCCTGCACGTCGATGAGATAGTGCGTCGGATCAGCGACATTGTTCAAATTAATCTTGCCGCTTGCGGCGAGCGGGACGGTGACCGTGTTGGTACGGATCTCGTCCTTGCGGAAATTGATCGACGTGGTATCCGGTTTGTCGGTTCCATCGGCCCAGACCGTTGCGCGTCCTTCGCTGCCCGCGTGGTACGCGGTGAGAGTGAGGACGACCGCATTGATACCGGACCCCATGACGGGGACGCCGGCCCTACCTGCAACCTGAACAGACCGGGTCTCGTTTTTCGCGACGATCGTATTACCGCTTGCGGTGGAGTTGTACACCCGGCCGATGCCGGGGACGAAGGTCGCTCCGGTGGTGCCAGCGGCGGTGAAGTACCCTTGCAGGTCGATGACGAGATTGATGGTGCTCGATCCGTTGTAGATCGTCATCCTCCCGTCGGCGGAGAGCCGCACTTGCGCCTGGATTGACGTGTTCGTCGAGGGTGCGTAGTGCAGCGCGTTAGCTGGGCGGGCGGTGCCGGTGGCGTACGGCGTGAGGTAGCCGTCCGAACTAGTGGTGTTGATCGGGAGCAGATTCACCACCGCCGCCGATGCGCCGTCCGCGACGCCGTTGGCGCCCGCCACCTGGATGTCGATGCTCTTCCCCGGCGCGAGGGTGGACTTGGTCACGCCAAGCCCAGAGCGGGTGTCGACGATGCGCTTACCAGCGACCGGGATGAAGCCTCCGGCAGCGGTGCCATCGTCATCCGTGGTGTAGTAGCCCTGCACATCGAGGATGAGTCGCGCGGAAGTCTCGGTTGCGACCTGGATCGTACCCTCAGAGCTGACAGCGACGATCGCGGAGTTGGAGACGTATTCACCGGTGGTGCCGTTGTAGATGAGCATCATGGTGCGCGAGGTGTCCGCGTCCGGGCGCCCGAACAGCGATCCGTTGGCGCTTGATCCGCTGACGGTGGCATTTAGCGATACGGCACCGACACTGCCGTCGCTCGGGATCCCGGCAAGCCCTGCGATCTTTACCGTCCGGTAGCTACCGGGTTGCATCGGCGTACTGTAGCCGCCTGTTCCCACCTTGGTGTCGAGTACACGTCCTGAGGCGGGGACGAATACACCACCGGTCCCGGTGTCGTTCACGGCCTGCGCCGGCGCGGTGACGAGAAGTGATCCGACAAGAGCCAGCGCGCCGAGAGCGGCAACGGCAAGACTCCGCCTTCTCGTACGCGGAGTGTGCAACATGGTGCGCACGAAAATCCCCTAAAGTTACTCAACAGCATCGTGCTGTCAATCCTCTGAGCTTAGAGGTCAGCGGATTCCAAGGTGCAGTCCCCAGATGGGGTACACCGCTGGCCTCCCCTTTGATCCGTGGCCACCCCCTTACCCCGCCGTCAACCGGAGGTCTTGCCGCAACGCCCTGCGACTGGCTCACTCCTACGTCGAAGCGCTCGGTACATCGTGGTTTGGCTGACGCCGAGCACGTTTCCGGTCTTCGCCACCGTCATGTCCAGCGGCTCCGATAGTCGACCAGCAGTCAGCATCTGGCCGGTCGACCGCTTTGGCGGGCGTTCGTCGGTTAGGCGAGCCCGGTGCGGTTCGCTCCTTGATGAGATCTCGCTCGAACTCGGCAAATGCGGCAAGACCTGGAAGACGAGCCGTCCACCGAACGAGTTCGTGTCGATCGTCTCTGCAACGCCCGGAACCACCACTCTGCTCCCCCATCGCCTGAAACTGGTCGATCAGATATCGAATGGATCGAAGCGGTGGCGACTCGTCTCGTCCGAGCTGCGGTCAAGCGCGTCGGACCGATGGGATCCCGTAGCACTCCGAGTCTCGCAACTGTGTGTCGCAACCCGCCGGCTCGACTGTTGTCTTCGACGTCGGTTGCGAGACAGCCGCCGTGATGGGCTGAAGCTGGTCGGGTGCCCGGAGCGACCAGGCGGCACGAAGCAGCTCGCCAGGCACGGTGCGAACGCACGGTGGGTGAGGCTTGCCCGTGATCTGGCCGTGTACGGACGGGAGGCGCAGTGCCAGCTGGCACCGCGCCTCCCGTCCGGGGTGGGGCCGCGTCAGCTCGCGGTGTCCTCGAGCGCGTCGAGCGCGGCCACGTCCTCGGCGGCGAGCACGAAGTCGACGTCGGCGTTCTCGGCGATGCGCGACGGGGTCGTGGACTTCGGGAGCGGCAGGACGTCCTTCTCGAGCAGGTAGCGGATCGCGACCTGGGCAACGGTCTTGTCGTACTTCGCCGCGATCTCGGCGATCTGCTCGTTCTCGAGCAGGCCACCGGTGGCGAGCGGGGAGTAGCCCTCGGTCAGGATGTCGTGCTCGCGGTCGAAGGCGGTCGTCTCGTCCTGGGTGTTGCCGATGAACCAACGGATCTGGTTGGCGTGCGGGACGACGTCCGTGCGGCCGAGCAGGTCCTCGAGGTCGGCGACGGCGAAGTTCGAGACACCGATGCTCTTGGTGCGGCCGGCGTCGTAGAGCTCCTCGAAGACCTTCCACACCTCGACGTTTCCGTCGCGGTGGTCGGAGCCCATGTCGCTCCAGGGCCACGGCGCGTGGATCAGGTACAGGTCGACGTGTCCGAGGTCGAGGTTGTTGCTCGACTCCTCGAAGGCGTCGCGGGCGCCCGAGGCCGTCTTGATCTCGGCCGGCAGCTTCGTGGTGATGAAGAGTTCGTCGCGGGGGATGCCGCTGTCGCGGACGGCCTCGCCGACGCTCGCCTCGTTGCCGTACGCCAGGGCGGTGTCGATGTGGCGGTAGCCGAGGTCGAGGGCGGTCTTCGTGGCGTCGTACGCGTCGGAGCCGGATGGGATCTGCCAGGTGCCGAAGCCGATCTTCGGGATGTGCAGACCGTTGGACAGGGTGAACGTGTCGATGAGTGCGGGCATGCAGCGGACAGTACGCCGCAACCGCACAGCGTTCCGAGGGGCTGCCGGGTTGCATGGCGCCCACCTCGAACGGACGGAAGGACGCCCCCATGCCCCTGAACCCCACCGTGCACGACCGGAAGACCGGTGTCACCCCGCCCGGAGCGGCCGGCGGCTTCGAGCTCGCCCTGCTCGACCGGGGCGCCGCCGTGCTGCAGACCTCGGCGCCGCTGCGGGGTTTCGACGTCTACGTGGTCGGCTTCCACTGCGTGAAGGGCGAGCCCGACGTGCAGATGGAGGCGCACCACTTCTGCAAGGTGGTGAACGCCGAGATGCTGCAGTGCGTGCTCTTCGACGGCAACACCGCCGACGCGAACCTGATCGGCATCGAGTACATCGTGTCCGAGCGGCTCTTCGAGTCCCTCCCCGAGGACGAGCAGGCGTCGTGGCACCCGCACAACCACGAGGTGTTCTCCGGTGAACTCGTCGCCCCGGGCCTGCCGATCGCGGTGGAGACCGAGCTGATGGGGCACCTGGTGAACTCGTACGGCAAGACCTGGCACACCTGGCACAGCACCCCGATGGGTTCGCAGCCCGCACACGACCTGCCGATCGGCGATCCGATGCTCATGTGGTCGTTCAACCGCGAGGGAGAGGTGGACAGCGCGCTGCAGCAGGACCGGAACCAGGCGATGCGCACCGATCCGGAACCGCGCAAGCAGTCGCGGGCGAAGTACCTGGACCGCGCCCACCCGCAGCGCGGTGTCGGCGCGATGCGCGACGCCTTCACCGGCACGACCCCGACCCCGGGTGTCGTCGACGCGGACGACGGACGCCCCTGACGACGGACGGGAGGCCCGTGGCGGTGTCGCCACGGGCCTCCCGTCCGTCGTTTGCTGGTTCAGCGCGCGGTGCGCGTCCCGATCCGCGGCAGGACGAAGCCGAGCACGATCATCGCGACGGCCAGGAAGGCGTGCAGCACGTTGTCCGCGCTGTTCAGCGGCACGAAGTTCGCGCCACCGGCCATGCCCGCGGTGAAGAGCCCGTAGACGAAGAGCACCGCGTAGACGATGCCGCCGGCGACGAGGTACAGGCGTGCGGAGGCTGCACGGCGGGCGGCGAGCAGCCCGACGATGCCGAAGAGCAGGTGCACGATGTTGTGCAGGACGGACACCTGGAACAGGCCCAGGAGCAGGGCCATGGAGCCGTGGCCGGCCATGGACATCGAGCCCATGTCCATGGTGAGTCCGGGGATGAACCCGGCGATGCCGACGATCAGGAAGACGACACCGAAGACGAACGCGCCCCGCTGGGTCCACGTCGAACCGGAGGTGGTGCGTGCGGTTGCTGCGCTGCTGGTCATGATCAGCCCTCTTTTCTGTACGCGCCGCGGTGTGCGGCACACATGACATTCGGAGCGCTTCCCCGGTCGGTTTGCAGGTCAGTGCTCGGCAGTCCCGGCGGCGGTCACGACGGCGGTCACCGCGGTGGTCAATCCGCGCACCAGCAACGCCCGCGATCGGGCGGTCGCGGTGCCGTCCGGATCACTCCACGCGGCGCGGGCGAGCCCGTCCACCAGGGTGATCACGGCGTCGGCGACGACGAGCACCGGCTCGGACGGCGCCGCCCCGTGCCGCGCGGTCCATCGCTCGATCCCGGCCACCACGCCGTCGCGCCAGAGCCGTCGTTCGGCGTCGAGCAGGTCCCCGTCGCCGTCCGGGGCGAGGGCTGTCGCGCTGAGGGCCTCGAGCACCCGGAACCGCTCGGGTTCGCGCCGTACCAGGTCGAGGTACGCCGAGATCCCCGCCTCGAGCGCGGTGGCGAGGTCGTCGTGCTCGTCGGCGGCCGCGAGCACCGGCGGCAGGACCGCACGCGCCTGCCGTTCGAGCAGCGCGACGACCAGGTTGCGCCGGGCCCCGAAGGCGTAGTGCACGACACCGTGGGCGACGCCGGCTCGGGCGGCGACGGCCCGGGTGGTGAGGCCGCGCAGGCCGTCGTCCCGCACGACCAGGGCGGCGGCGTCGAGCAGTTCCGCACGCCGGTCCTGTCGGCTGCGGTACCCGCGCGTCTGCTGCTCGTCGGTCATCACAGGAAGCGTACGGGGCGCGTGCAGGACCGGCCGCGAAGATGAAGTCGGCCAAGCGGCCAAATCAGCGAGCACCCGAGGAGTCAGCATGGAGACCGTCGTCCGAGCAGCAGGACCCGCCGAGTTCGAGGCGGCCGCGGCCGTCCTCGCCGAGGCGTTCGCCGACGACCCGGTGCTCGCCGAGTTCCGGCCGCCGCGTCCCGGCGAAGACCGCCCCGCCGTGCTGACCGGCCTGTTCGCCGCGCTCATCCGGTCGGTGCCGATGCCCGCGCGACGGGTGGACGTCGCCACGATCGGTGACCGGGTGGTCGGCGCCGCCTTCTGGCAGGCACCCGGTCGGCAGCCCGGAGGCGGCCGGGCCTTCGTGCGGCAGGTGCCGGCGTTCCTCCGGGTCCTGGGGCTCGGCGGGGCGCTCCGTGCGGTGGCGCACCTGCGCCGCATGGAGCGCGCCCGACCGGTCACCCCGCACTGGTACCTCGCCGAGATCGGGGTGTCCGCGTCAGCACGTGGTCGGGGCATCGGCGGACTGCTGCTCGGCCACGCACTCGAGCGCGCGGACCGGACCGCGGACGGCGCGTACCTGGAGTCCTCCACCCCCGTGAACCGTCGGCTGTACCGACGGCACGGGTTCACGGACGGTGCGCCGATCGCGGGGTTCCGAGCGGCGACCCCGATCAGCATGTGGCGTCCGGCGGCCGGCTGACCCGGCACCGGGGGACACCGAGCCTGTGCCCCCGCGCACGAGCGCTGCCTACCGTCCACGGCACACCACGACGAGAGGAAACACCATGGCAAGTGGAGTCGCAGCAGTCTGGGTCCCGGTCAGCGACATGGAGCGCGCCGTCGCGTTCTACCGCGACACGCTCGGTCTCACCGTCAAGGACCAGTCCGACGACTGGAGCGAGATCGACGCCGGCGGCCTGATGATCGGCCTGAACGGGCGTGAGTCCGCCAGCCAGTCGAGCGACGGCGGCGCCGTCGTGTCGTTCCAGCCGGACGGCAGCATCGAGGACGAGGTCGCCGCGCTCAAGGAGCGCGGCGCGGACATCCAGGGCGAGATCAGCGAGCACCCGTGGGGCAAGATCATCCCCTTCAAGGACAGCGAGGGCAACGGCCTGCAGCTGTACTCGCCCCCGCAGGGCTGACCCGGCCGGGTGCGGGACGCACCCATGGACGGACGGGAGGCCCGTGGCGACGCCGCCACGGGCCTCCCGTCCGTCCGCGGCCGGCTACGCGGACCCGCGCCAGACGACCTCCGTCGGCAACAGCAGACCGCGTGGACCGTCGTCGGTGCCGCCGATCTGCTCGAGGACCTGGTGCGCCGCCTGCTCGCCGAGCAGGCGCGCCGGCTGCCGCACCGTCGACAGTTGCGGGTCGCACCGCAGCGCCCAGGCACTGTCGTCGAACCCGACCACTCCGACGTCGGCCGGCACGCTCCGGCCGCTGCGCTGCAGGACGTCCATGGCACCGGCGGCGACTGCGTCGGACGCAGCGAACACCCCGTCGATGTCCGGGGCGCGCTCGAGCAGCTCGCGCATGCCCTCGGCGCCGGCGGTGTAGCTGAACAGGGGGTTCCGGGCGACGAGGTCGGGGTCGAAGCGCTCGCCGAGTGCCGCGGTGAACCCCGCCAGACGGTCCTGGCCGGAGTCGCGGTCGAGCCCGGACGCGAGCATCCCGATCCGGCGTCGACCGGTGTCGATCAGGCGCCGGGTGATCTGCTCGGCTGCGGCGCGGTTGTCGATGCCGATGTACGAGATGTTCGCGGCGTCGGACGGGTGCCCGACGAAGCACGCGGGCATGCCGATCTCCTCGATCGCGCCGGTGATCGGGTCGCCGTCGCGGGCGGACAGCACGATGGCGCCGTCGACGAACCCGCCGCGCAGGTACTCGACCACGCGCTCGCTGTCGCGGGCGGAGTCGACCATGATCGTGACGAGCTGCTGGTCGGCGTCGGACAGCACGGCGTTCGTGCCGATCAGGATGTTGCCGATGTTGGGGTCGTCGAGCACCACGACCGAGGGTTCGTGGACGATGAGCGCGATCGCTCCGGAACGCCGGGTGACCAGGCTGCGGGCGGCGGCGCTGCGCACGTAGCCGACGCGTCGGACGGCGTCCTGCACGGCCTCGCGCGCCTTCGGCGAGACGTACGGCTCGTCGTTGAGCACCCGTGAGACGGTGCCGCGCGACATCCCCGCTTCGTCGGCGACGTCCTGGATCGTGGCGCGCTGACGAGCGGATCGGACCTCGGACATGGGGCAACCATATCCGGCGCTGAGGAGCCCTCGGAACGCCTCGCAGTTGACAGGGTGCAGCCGCTGGTGTTTGATCTGGGAGCGCTCCCAGAAACTTCCAGCCCCGATCGGCCGGTGCGAACTGGGAGCGCTCCCAGAACACTGGGTGGCCTTCGCCGTCGAAGGGGTCGCACGCGACCGAGGCGGCCGGGGTCGCCCCGATCAGCGAGGATCCCCGTGACGACCACCACCCTGCCGACGACCGCCACCGGCGCGCTCGGCCTCGGCTCGACGGGCCTCGCGTTCGGGTGCGACTACAACCCCGAGCAGTGGGACCCCGAGGTGTGGGTCGAGGACGTCCGGCTCATGCGCGAGGCCGGCGTGAACCTCGTCGCGATCAACGTCTTCGGCTGGTCGCACGTCGAGCCGCGGCAGGGCGAGTACGACTTCGCCGCGCTCGACACCGTCATCGAGCTGCTGCACGGCGCGGGCATCGGGGTCGACCTCGGCACGGGCACCGCCTCGACGCCGCCGTGGCTCACCACCCGGTACCCCGAGGTCCTGCCCGTCGTCGCCGACGGCACCACCCGCTGGCCCGGTGGCCGCCAGGCGTTCTGCCCGAGCTCCCCGATCTACCGCGAGCACGCCCTCGCCCTGGTCCGCGCCACCGCCGAACGCTACGGCGACCACCCCGCCGTGCGGCTCTGGCACGTGTCGAACGAGCTCGGCTGCCACAACGCGCACTGCTACTGCGACGTCTCCGCCCAGGCGTTCCGCGGTTGGCTGCAGGACCGGTACGGCACGGTCGACGCGCTCAACGCCGCCTGGGGCACCTCGTTCTGGAGCCAGCGCTACTCCGCATGGGAGCAGGTGCTGCCGCCCCGCGCGACGCTGTCGTTCACGAACCCGGCGCAGACCATCGACTTCGACCGGTTCTCGTCCGACGAGCTCCTCGGCCACCACCGTGCCGAGGCCGCCGTCCTGCGCGAGCTGAGCGACAAGCCCGTCACGACCAACTTCATGGTCGCCGCGCACATCACGGCGCTCGACTACTGGTCGTGGGCCGGCGACATGGACGTCATCGCGAACGACCACTACCTGGACCACCGCCTGCCCCGGCCGCACGTCGAGCTCGCCTTCGCCGCCGACACCACCCGTGGCCTGGCCGGCGGCGCCCCCTGGCTGCTCATGGAGCACTCGACGGGTGCCGTCAACTGGCAGCCGCACAACGTCGCGAAGGCCCCGGGCGAGATGCTCCGGAACACCGCGGCGCACATCGCCCGCGGCGCCGACGGGGTCTGCTTCTTCCAGTGGCGCGCATCCGTGCAGGGCAGCGAGAAGTTCCACTCGGCGCTGCTGCCGCACGCCGGCACCGAGTCGAAGACCTGGCACGACGTGGTCGCGCTCGGCGCCCTGGTCGAGCGGCTCGGCGAACTGCGCGGGTCGCGTGTGGTCGCCGACGTCGCGCTCGTGTTCAGCTGGGAGAACCAGTGGGCCGCCGACCTCGAGGCCCACCCCAGCACCGCGCTCCGCTACCTGGAGCAGGTCCACGCCTTCCACGCCGCGCTCTGGGACCTCGGCGTGACCGTCGACGTCGTCGCCCCTGGGGCACCGCTCGACGGGTACGCGCTCGTCGTCGTCCCCGAGCTGTACCTGGTCCGCGACGAGCACGCGGCCGTCATCGCCGACCACGTCGCCGGCGGCGGGCACGCGATCGTCAGCTGCTTCAGCGGCATCGTCGACGAGCGCGACCGGGTCCGTACCGGCGGCTACCCGGGCGCCTTCCGTGACCTGCTCGGCGTGCGGGTGGACGAGTTCCTCCCGCTCGCCGCCGACGCCACGATCGCGCTGTCCGACGGCACGACCGGCAGCGTCTGGTCGGAGCCGGTCGAGCTGCGCGGTGCGACGAGCGTCGTCGACTACGCCGAGGGGCCGCTCGCCGGCCGCCCGGCCGTCACCCGCAACGAGCACGGCGCCGGGACCGCCTGGTACACGTCCACGGTGCTCGACGCCGGTGCGCTGGGCGGGTTCGTCCACCGCGTCCTCGACGAAGCCGGGGTGCGCGCCGACCCCGCCGTCCGCCCCGGACTCGAGGTCGTGCGACGCCGGGACGACACCCACGAGTGGGTCTTCCTGCTGAACCACTCCGACCGCACCGTGGAGCACCACGAGGCCGGCCACGAGCTCGTCGCCGACCGCCCCGTCACCGGGACCACCGCCATCGCCCCCGGCGGGACCCAGATCATCCGCACCGACAGGAACCGCTCATGACCACCACCGCACAGTCGCCCAGCGCGACCCGACGACGCCGGGGCGGCGGGTTCCGCTACCGCCGCGCGATCGCGATCTTCGTCCTGCCGTTCGCCGTCCTGTTCACGGCGTTCTACCTGGTCCCCATCCTCTACGCCGTGTGGGAGTCGCTGCAGAAGATCGAGCGGCAGGGCACGTTCGGCGCCCCGACGCAGGTCTTCGGCGGTCTGAGCCAGTACGCCCTGGTGTTCCAGGACGGCGAGTTCTGGAGCTCCGTGCTCCGCGTGCTGCTGTTCGGCGTCGTGCAGGTGCCGGTGATGCTCGGGCTCGCGCTCCTGTTCGCCCTGCTGCTCGACTCCCCGCTGCTCCGCGGCAAGCGGTTCTTCCGCCTGGCGTTCTTCGCGCCGTACGCGGTTCCCGGCGTCATCGCCGCGATCATGTGGGGCTACCTCTACGCCCCCGACCTGTCGCCGTTCTCCGCCGTGACCTCGCGGGTCGACCTGCTCGGCGGCAGCACCGTGCTGTGGGCCGTCGCCAACGTCGTGACCTGGGTCTACGTCGGCTACAACATGCTCATCATCTACTCGTCGCTCCTCGCGATCCCCGCCGAGGTGTACGAGGCGGCGAAGCTCGACGGTGCGTCCCAGCTCCGGATCGCCCTGTCGATCAAGATCCCGCTCGTGGTGCCGGCCATCGTCCTCACCGCGGTGTTCTCCGTCATCGGCACCCTGCAGCTGCTGACCGAGCCGACCGTGTTCCGCCAGTTCACCTCGACCATCTCGTCGACCTTCACGCCGAACATGCTCGTCTACTCGACGTCCTCGGTGCCGAACTTCAACCTCGCCGCGGCGTTCTCGGTCGTCCTCGCCGTCGCCACGTTCGTCCTGTCGATCGGGTTCCTCCGACTGACCCAGCGGAAGGTCGCCGAATGACCGTCAACGCCCCGTCCCAAGGTGACCTCGTCCGCGACGCCGGCCGACCGCTCGAGCCGAACCGGGCCTCCCGTCCGCAAGGGCGCGGAGCGCGCGGTCCCCGTGAGAGCGTCATCTCGCGCAGCGCCGCGATGATCGTGATGGGGGTCTTCACCCTCTACTTCCTGCTGCCGATCTTCTGGCTACTGGTCTCGTCCACCAAGACCGCCGCGAACTTCAACTCGACGTTCTCGCTGTGGTTCAGCGCCACCTCGGTGCAGGACTTCTTCGGCAACCTCGTCGAGCTGTTCACGCGGCAGGACGGCATCTACCTGCGCTGGCTGCTGAACAGCATCGCCTACGCCGGGGTCGCCGGCCTGCTCGGCACCGTGCTCTCCGCGATGTGCGGGTACGCCCTGGCCAAGTACCGGTTCCGCGGCCGCGAGGTCCTGTTCAACGTGTTCCTCGGCGGCGTGCTCGTGCCGGCGACCGCCCTGGCCCTGCCGCTGTTCCTCATCTTCAGCCAGGTCGACCTGACCGACACGTTCTGGTCGGTGTTCCTGCCGAGCATCGTCAGCCCGTTCGGCGTCTACCTGTCGCGGTTGTTCGCGGCGTCGAGCGTGCCCGACGAGATCATCGAGGCCGCCCGGATCGACGGCTCCGGCGAGGTCCGGACGTTCTTCACCGTGGCGGTCCGGCTCATGTCGCCCGCGCTCGTGACGATCTTCCTGTTCCAGTTCGTCGCCGTGTGGAACAACTTCTTCCTGCCGCTCGTGATGCTCCGCGACTCGTCGCTGTTCCCCGTCACCCTCGGCCTCTACACGTGGAACTCGAGCGTGAACCAGTACCCGGACCTGCGCACCCTCGTGCTCATCGGGTCGTTCGTCTCGATCATCCCGCTGCTCATCGCCTTCCTGAGCCTGCAGCGCTTCTGGCGCTCCGGCCTGGGCTCCGGCGGCCTGAAGTAGCCCCTCGACCCGCACCCCTTCCCGCACCAGCTCTCCCCACACCACATCCGAACGGAAACAGCATGAAGACAACGAAGTTCCTCAGCGTCGCCGCGATCGCCGTGGCCGCCACCGTGGCCCTCGCCGGCTGCAGCACGGGTGGCAGCAGCAGCGGCGGCGGATCCGACACCACGGCCGCCAGCTGCAAGCCCTCGGACGGCAAGGTCACCCTCGACTTCACGACCTGGGTGCCGAACATGGACAAGGTCGTCGCGATCTGGAACAAGGCCAACCCGGACATCCAGGTCAAGGTCTCGATCGTCGCGAACGGCAACAGCGGCACCTACCAGAACTTCTTCAACCAGCTGAAGGCCAAGCAGGCGCCGGACATCGGCCAGGTCGAGTACGACACCCTGCCGGCGTTCCGCGTGCAGGGCGGCCTCGAGGACATCGGCGCGTGCGCCGGCATCAGCGACGCGAAGAAGGACTTCTCCGACGGCCTGTGGAACCAGGTGACCTTCGGCGAGTCGAAGTCGGTCTACGCCGTGCCGCAGGACTCCGGTCCGATGGCGCTGTACTACCGCAAGGACCTGTTCGAGAAGGCCGGCCTCGACGCCCCGAAGACGTGGGAGGAGTACGCCGAGGACGCCGTGAAGATCAAGGCGCTCGGCGGCAACATCACCAACTTCGCCAAGGGAGACGTCAACCAGTTCGCGGGGCTCGTCTCGCAGGCCGGTGGCCAGTGGTTCGAGAACTCGGGCCAGGACTGGAAGGTCAACCTGAACGACGACGCGTCGAAGAAGGTCGCCGACTACTGGCAGGACCTGATCGACAAGAAGCTCGTCAACACCCTGCCGAGCTTCACCGACCAGTGGAACAGCGCCTACGACAGCGGCAAGGACTGGACCTGGGTCTCCGCGGTCTGGGGTGCGAACACCATCTCGAGCGGTGCGCCGTCGACCTCGGGCAAGTGGGCCGTCGCGCCGATGCCGCAGTGGAAGTCCGGTGAGACCAAGTCGGCCGCCTGGGGCGGTTCGTCGAACGTCGTCTTCGCGGGCAGCGAGCACCCGGCCGAGGCGTCGAAGTTCCTGGTCTGGCTGAACACCTCGACCGAGGCGCTCTCCGCACTGAACAAGGAGGCCAACCTGTACCCGGCCTCGACCACCGGCGCCGACCTGCCGGCCCTGACCGAGGGGCTCGACTTCTACGGCGGCCAGAAGATCTACGAGGAGTTCGCCACCGCGGCGAAGGACATCCAGCCCTTCACCTGGGGCCCGACGATGACGCAGACCTACTCGGACGTCTCCGACGGCTTCGGGCAGGCGGCGTCCGGCTCGGGCACGTTGGCCGAGGCGCTCGAGTCCGGGCAGTCCAAGACCATCGCGGCGCTCAAGGCGCAGTCGATCCCGGTCAAGGGCTGACGGACGGCGGCTGACGTCGCGCGGTCCACGCGCTGACAGCGGACAGGAGGCCCGTGGCGGGATCGCCACGGGCCTCCTGTTGCGTCTCGGGGTCGTGTTCCGGACCCCGTCGCGCTGGCGGCGTGCTCGTCGCGCGCTCGTCGCTACGCGACCGCGATCTCGTTGGGCACGCCCGGCAGTTCGTCGCTCGAGGCGATGACCTTGCCGGTGGTCAGGTCGACGGCGTGGACCTTCTGCTCGGCGGGGTCGGTGACGTAGGCGACGTCACCCTCGACCTTCAGGGCCGGGTGGGCGTCCTGCCACTCGGTCGGGCCCTCCCACGCGTCGATCACCGGGTACGACTCCAGCTGCTCGCCGGTGGTCTCGTCGAAGGTGTGCAGGGCGCCGTCGTCGCCGAGCACGACGGCCTCGTCGCCGGGGCCGCGGGCCAGGTCGCGGAACGTGAAGCCGACGCCGTCGGGCATGTCTGCGACGGTGTACTCGCCCGAGGCCGCGTCGATCAGGGCGATCTGGTCGAGCAGGTAGCCCTCGCTGTCGGGGTCGTCGTTGTAGTCGCCGACCGCGACGGACGAGTCCTCGGTGGTGAACAGGTTGCCGGTGCGGCCGTACTCGGTCGGGGCGTCGATCTTCTCGAACGCGCCGTCCTGGTAGACCAGCGCACCGTCGGTGCAGCCGAACACCGCGACCTCGCCCTTGACCGCACCCTCGCCGTGCACGTCGGGGCACTCCTCGGACCGGGTGGTCTCCTCGCCGTCGGCGTCCAGGGCGCGCACGCCGGAGCGGCTCTGCTCGGTGCCGATGGTGGTCAGGAGCGTGCCGTCCTCGAGCTCGATCGCGACGCCGTGGTGGGCGGCCTCGGACTTCGTCGTCTCGGCCTCGGGCAGGTCGGCGCCGTCGAGCTCCGTGTGGTCGAACGTCGTCACGTCGCCGGTGCCGTCGGCGAACAGGGCGGTGCGGTCGCCGTGGACGACCGCGTGGCCGCCGGTGTCGGCGGGGAACACCGCGTCGGTCAGGGCGGGCTCGGCCTGCGTGTCGAGGACCCGGAAGCCCTCGGGCACGGTGACGAGCACGTGGCGTCCGTCACCGGCCGGGTTGACCCGGGTGAAGCCGTCGATCGCGTCGTCGGCCACGACCCGCAGGTCCTGGTCGAGGACCAGCAGGCCGCCGTCGTGGGTCAGGGTGATGCGGGTCCCGTCGGCCTTCGGGCTAGCAGTGCTGTCGGACCCGGCGTCGGTGTTCGTGGCGCACCCGGTCAGGGCCAGTGCGGCCGCGCCGAGCAGGGCGGCGGGCCACACGGCCCGGAGCGTCTTCGTGTTCGTCATGCTGTTCACTGTATTGATTCTCATTCTCAATTACCAGTCGACAGGCCGTCGACGATGGCCTCGGTGTTCGAGCGCATCATGCCGAGGTAGGTGGAGGCGTCGCCGTCCTCGGTGAGGGACTCCGTCGCCAGCGGGCGGATCTCGACGTGCAGGTCGACCTCTTCGGCCAGCACCTCGGCCAGTCGCGCGGGCTGCGAGGCGTCGGCGAAGATCGTCCGGACCCCCGCTTCGTCGATCGCGTCGGCCAGGTCGCGCAGGTCGGCGGCGCTCGGGGAGGCCAGGGTGGTCCCGCTCGGGATCACCGCCCCGACGACCCGGAACCCGTAGTGGTCGGCCAGGTAGCCGAACACGTGGTGGTTCGTGACGAGCGCCCGGCGTTCCTCGGGCACGGTCCGGAACGCGGTCGTCATCGTGTCGTCCAGGTCGCGGAGCTCGTCCAGGTAGGCGTCGGTGCCGGTCGGCTCGATGCCGGCGTCGCGCAGGTCCTGGTCGAGGGCCTCGACCACGTCGACCATCCGGGCGGGGTCGGTCCAGAAGTGCGGGTCGGGGCCGCTGTCGTCCTCGGTGGTCCACTCCAGCGGGTCGAACGCGTCTCCGGCAGTGGAGACCGGCACGCCGTCCTCGGCCGCCGCCGAGACGTGACGGGCGACCCCTTCTTCGAGCCCGAGCCCGTTCTCGACCACCAGGTCGGCGCTCCGCAGTCGGGCGGCTTCCTGCGCGGAGACCTCGAACGAGTGGGGGTCGGCGCCCGGGGGCATGAGGACCATGACATCGGCCTGGTCCCCGACGACTTCGCTGACGACGTCGCCGAGGATGTTCGTGGTGACCGCGACGAGGGGGCGGTCGGAGCCTGCGGTGGTGCACCCGGTGGCGACGAGGGCGACTACCGCAGCGACGAGGCCCGCGGTCAGGGCCCTGGTGCCCGTCACAGTCCGACCTCGGCGAAGGCGACGGGGGCGACGGGGAGCTCGATCGTGCGGGCGACCCGGGCGCCGTCGGCGAAGTCGATCTCGTGCACGGTGCCGTCCGCGGGGTCGGCCAGGTAGGCGCGCTGGGCGTCGAGCTGCAGCAGCGGTGCGGGGTCGGTGCCGGTGTCGCCGGCTCGGGCGTCGATCAGTGGTTCGGTCGTGGCGACCTTCCCCGTCGCAGCGGTCACGACGACCACCCGCCCGGAGTCGTCGACCCCGACCACGTGCTCGTCCTCGTCGTCCACCGCGACCACGGCCCGCAGGGGGCGATCGGTCGGCACGAGCCGCCAGGAGCCCTGACGCACGTCGAGCAACCAGAATCCGGTGGCGCCCGCCAGGCCGGCGACGGTGGGCCGGCCAGCACGTGCGGCGAAGGCCGTCGGACGCTCGGCGCCGTCGGGCAGGTCGACGAACGAGGGCTCGCCGGTGTCGTCCACCACGACCGCTCCGTCGGCGCAGCCCACGACGGCACCGGCGCGGGTGACGATCCCGCCGGCGGGGTCGGTGCACGCTTGCTCAGCGGTGTCGGCGGCGTCGGTCGCCTCGCCGTCCGGGTCGAGCACGCGGACCGTGTCGCCGTCGGCCGCCACGAGCTGCTCGCCCATCGGCAGCAGGACGCTCGCGTCGATCCGGGCGGTCTCGTCGACCTCGCCCTGGCCCAGTGCCTCACGGTCGAGCACGACGGCCTCGGCCCGGTCCGGCCAGGTGATCGTCGTCATGGTCTCGGACGAGTGCACCTCGACCGGGCCACCGCCGTCGATCGTGCCGACGACCCGGGGCTCGGCGGCGTAGTAGTGCGTGTGGTCGCCGTGGTCGACCGTCCAGGACCCGCCGTCGACGATCGTGGTGCGGTCGGCATCGCTCGTCACGAGGAACCGGCCGTCGGTCGCCGAGTGCTCCGGTGCGTCCACGTCCTCGAGTTCGGTGGTCTCCTCGGTGAGCAGGTCGTGCAGCGCGGTCGCGCCGGTCGCCGACACGGCCAGGAGGCGCACCCGGGGTTCCTGGGACTCGCTCGCGCCCGCCACGTAGCCGTGGGGGCGGGCGGTGCCGGTCGAGCTGTCGGCCGACGGGGTGCCCGTGGAACAGGCGGTGACGGTGAGGGCCAGGCCGGTGGCGAGGCCGATGGTGGACAGGAGGCGCGCGGGGGCGCGGCTGGTGGTCGAGTGCTTCATGCTCCCTTTCGAGACGGTGCGGCGGATCGTGGTGCGGCCGGCGCGGCCGCACGCGCCGGTGTGGGGATCGGGGTGCGCCGCAGGACGACGACGGCCAGGGCGCGCGAGACCACCACGCTGCCGACGGCGACCGCGGCGATGCTCGCGCCGGCGGCGGTGCCGGCGTGCCAGGAGACGAGCAGCCCGACGAGCACGGCGGCGGCACCGATCCCGGCGCCGAGGAGCATCGTCGAGGCCACGTGCCGGGTCCAGGCGCGGGCGGCGGCCGCCGGCGCGAGCAGCAGGCCCACGACGAGCAGGGTGCCGACGGCCCGGTACGAGGCGACGACCGCCAGGGTGACGAGCCCGATGAGCACGACCTCGGCCAGGCGTGGGTGCAGTCCGAGCGTCGTGGCCTTGCGGGTGTCGAACGCCAGCGCGGTGAAGGGCCGGTGGAACGCCACGGCGACGGCCAGGGCCACGGCTGCGGCGAGCGCGAGGCCGCCGACGTCGGCTCGGGTGACGGCGAGGACGTCGCCGAACAGGATCGCGGTGACGTCGGTGGCGAACGACCGCGAGGACGAGACGATGATCACGCCGAGCGCGAGCATCCCGACGAACAGCAGGCCGATCGAGGTGTCGTACGACAGTCGGGCGCGACGTCGCAGTGCCCCGACGCCGAGAACCATCACGCCCGCACTCACCGCGGCACCGAGCACCGGCGGGATCCCGGTCAGGGTGGCGATCGCGACGCCGGGCAGCATGCCGTGCGAGAGCGCCTCGCCCAGGAACGCCATGCCCCGGACCAGCACCCACGTGCCGACCACGGCGCAGAGGACCGCCGCCAGGGAGCCGCCGACCAGGGCGCGCACCATGAAGTCGACGGAGAACGGATCGGTCAGCCAGGTCACGGTCCGAGACGCTACATGAAAACGAGTATCGATACTGATAGCGTGCTCAGATGCCTGCGACCGAGCCGACTGATCCCCGACCTGCCGTCCACCTGGACCGCGTGACGGCCGTCCTCGGCGACCGGACCGTCCTCGACGCGCTCGACGTGACGTTCCCCGCCGGGGTCGTCACCGCGCTCACCGGACCGAACGGATCCGGCAAGTCGACGCTGCTCGACGTGGTCGCGGACGTCGTGCGGCCGACCGCCGGGCGGGTGACGGGCCTCCCGTCCGACGGTGTCGCCTACGTGACCCAGTCCGTGCCGCCGACCACGCTCCCGCTCACCGTCCGCGCGGCCGTCACGATGGGGCGGTGGCGGCACCTCGCGTGGTGGCGGCCGCTCGGACGCGCCGACCGGGCGATCGTCGACGCGCAGCTCGAGCGGATGGCGATCACCGACCTCGCCGACCGGCCCGTCGAGGAGCTGTCGGGCGGGCAGCGTCAGCGGACGCTCGTCGCGCTCGGGCTGGCGCAGCGTGCCGGGGTGCTGCTGGTGGACGAACCGACCGCGGGGGTCGATGCCGAGTCGGCGGCGCTCGTGGTGGCGGCGCTCGCCGACGAGGCCGCGGCAGGGGTCGTGGTCGTGCACGCGGCCCACGACCCGGCGGTGATCGCCGCGGCCGACCGCGTCATCGCCCTGACCTGACCGATTCCGCAAAACACCGGTGTTCACCCGTTGAACCGCGGTCTGCGCGTGTTCAGTGCGCGAACACCGGTGTCTTGCGACCGATCCCGACCGGCGTCAGGGGCAGGCGACGGCCACCGGGCCGGTCGGCGTCGGCTCGGCCGAGACCGGCTCGACCACCGGCACGGCACTCGACTTCCGCAGCCCCATCGCGACGAGCACGACGGCGCCGACGATCGCGACCCCGCCGGCCAGCCAGAAGTCAGCAGCCAGACCGAACGACGACACCGCGGCACCGCCGAGCACCGAACCGGCGGCGATCGCGAGCTGGATCGTCGTGACGAACAGCGCGAGCCCGGTCTCGGACCCGGCCGGCGACGCCGTCGACATCCACGTCTGCATCCCGAGCGGCAGCGCACCCCACACCAGGCCCCACACGACGAGCAGCACGAAGACCCCCACGACGGAGTGGGCGAGCAGCGGCAGCAGCACGACGGCCGCCGCGAGCACGAACTTCGACGCCCCGATGGTGCCGAGGACACTGCGGTCGAGCGTGAAGCCCGCGGCGAAGTTCCCGACGATGCCCGCGACGCCGAACACCAGCAGCGCGATAGTCACGGTGTCCGGGCCGACGCCGACGAGCTGCTGCAGGTACGGCGCGATGTAGGTGTACGCAGCGAACTGGGCCGCGAAGACGAAGGCTGCGGCGATGAGCCCGACCCGGGCACGGGGCACGCGGAGCAACGACCCGAGCGTGGCGAACCGCACCCGCTGCTGCGCGGGGATCCTCGGCAGCATCGCCAGCTGCAGGACGAGCGCGACGACACCGAGCGCCCCACCGATCACGAAGCCGAGGCGCCAGCTGGCGAGCGACGACACCAGGGCGCCGAGCGGCAGGCTCACGACGGTCGCGACGGAGACGCCGGCCGTGATGAGCGAGGTCGCGCGGATCGTCAGCTCCGGCCGGACGAGTCGCCCTGCGATCCCGGCACCGATGGCCCAGAAGCCACCGATGCCGACACCGAGCAGCATCCGTGCGATGAGCAGCACCCAGAACGACGGCGCGATCGCGGCGAGGCCGTCGGCGACCACGAGCAGCACGGTCAGGGACACGAGCACCACCCGGCGGTCGAGTCGCGAGGTCAGGACGGTGACGACCGGTGCCGCGACGGCGCCGACCAGTCCGGTGGCGACGACCATCAGGCCGGCGGTGCCGATGCCGACGTCCAGGTCGTCGGCGATGGCGGGGAGCAGTCCGATGGGCAGGAACTCGGACAGGACGAGCACGAACGACCCGAGTGCGACGGACGTGACGCTGAGCCACCCGGGGCGCGCTGCTGACGATGTCATGGGGGCATCAAGCCCCGGAGTGCGACGATCCATTCCCGGCCTCGCCGAGTCCGCTCCACAGGTGCGCGATCGTCGTCGCACCGTCGAGCAGGGTGCGCAGGTCGACGCTCTCGTCGCTGGCGTGCCAGTGGTCCTCCGGCAGCCCCGTGCCGACGAACAGGACGGGGGCATCGAACACCCGGCCGAGCAGCTCCGCGGGACCGCCCCCGGCGTTGCCCATCCGCCCGGCGGTCTCGGTGCCGTGCCCGAGTTCCATCGCCCGCACGAGTGCGTCGAGCTCGGGGCCCGACGGGGCCACGTACGGGTCCTGCCCGGTCTCCTCGGGGATCGTCAGCTCGTAGGTCACGCCGTCGGGCATCGTGTCCCGGACGAACCGGCGCAGCTGCTCGGCGACGGCCTGCACCCGCTGCCCCGGCACGGTCCGGATGCTGATCTCGGCCGTTGCCGCACGCGGGACCACGGCTCGTGGGAACCCGGTGGGGTCGCCTGCGAGCAGGGTCAGCACCTCGATCGACGGTCGTGCCCAGAGCCGCTCCTCGACCGAGTACCCCGCCTCGCCGGTGATCGCCCGGGTCTCGGTTCGCTCGACCCAGACCTCGGGGTCGAAGTCGAGTGCCTGCAGCTCGGCACGGCGTTCGTCCGTGAGCGCGTCGACGTCGTCCAGGAACCCGGGGATCGTGATGCGACCCTGGTCGTCGTGCAGGGCCGCGAGCACGGTGACGAGCGCGTGCACCGGGTTCGGCGCGGGACCGGACACGGCACCGCTGTGGACGTCACGCGCTGGCCCGGTGACGGTGAGGGTCGCGCCCGTCATGCCGCGCATCGACGTGACGACGGCGGGGTTGCCAGCCTTCCACTGCAGCGTGTCCGAGAACACGACGACGTCGCACGCCAGCCGCTCCTGCTCGGCGTCGAGCAGGTCGGCGAAGTGGCTGGAGCCGAGCTCCTCTTCTCCTTCGACGAGGAACTTGAGGTTCACGGCCGGGGTGCCGTCCGGTCGGGTGGCGAGGTGCGCGCGCAGCCCCCACAGGTGGGCGAGCACCTGCCCCTTCGCGTCGGACGCCCCGCGCCCGTACAGGCGTCCGTCACGAAAGACGGGTTTCCACGGCGAGGTCTCGTGCCACTCCTCGGGCTTCGCGTGCCGGACGTCGTGGTGGCTGTAGACGAGCACGGTCGGCAGCGCCGGGTCGACGAGCAGCTCGGCGTACACGGCCGGTGCGGGACCGGCCTGCAGGATCTCGGTCTCGAGGCCGACCTCGCGCATCGCTCCGGCCAGCCAGTGCGCGGACCGTTCGACGTCGATCGCGCGCTCGGGTTGTGATGCGACGGACGGGATCCGCACCCACTCGCTGAGTTGCCGCACCAGGTGTTCGCGGCGCTCCTCGAGGAACCGCGCGACCTCGGCGCGACGGGTGTCGGGTTCGGTGCTGTCGGTCACGGGAGCGGACACGGTTCTCCGTTCGGTCAGGTGGTGCCGACCGTAGGAGCGGGTCCCTCCGGGTGGTCCCGGATTGGCCTGGAGGCGCGGTGCGCGTCCGCCACGCGCCGCACCACGGACCCGGTGCGGGTCCGGAGCCCGGTGTGGGTCCGGGGACCCGGTGCGGGACCGGGACCCGGTGCGGGTCTGGAACGACTCAGGCGTCGAGCGCGCGCCGTGCGGCCGCGACGACCTCGGCGTCGGTGACGAAGTGCGCGGAGCCGTCGTCCCCGGCGCCCATCGGCACCCCGGCGTGCGTGCTGTCCGCGGCCGGTCGCTTGGCCGACAGGTGCACGGCGGCGGCGCCGGTGGCGAGCAGCGCGCGGACGTCGGCGGGGGTGACCCCGGCGCCGGCCATCACCTGCACGGGCCCGGCGGCCTCGACCATGCGCGCGATCGTCTCGGCGCCGGCGACCGCGGTGGGGGCGGCACCCGAGGTCAGGACGCGGGTGAACCCGAGCGCCGCGAGCGACCCGGCAGCGGCGACGGGGTCGGTCGCGTGGTCGATCGCGCGGTGCAGGGTGACCTCGGCGGTGGCGCTGACGGAGCGGGCGGCGTCCACGAAGCGGCGGAGGGCGTCCTCGTCCAGGGTCCGGTCGGGGCGCAGGGCACCGACCACGACGCCGGCGGCCCCGGAGCGCAGGACCGTGCGGACCTCGCGCACCATGAGCTCGACCTCGTCGGGGGAGTGCACGAACCCGCCCGGACGGCAGCGGACCAGCGCGTGCGCCGGGATCCCGGTCTCGTGGGTCGTCTCGACCAGGGCCTGCGACGGGGTGAGCCCGCCGAGCTCGAGCCCGACGCAGAGTTCGACGCGGTCGGCGCCGCCGTCCCGCGCGGTGATCGCACCCGCCGGTGAGGTGACGGCGATCTCGAGTGCGGCGGTGGTGCTCATGCAGGGGCTCCGAGCGGTTCGTTGGAGGCGGGGACGATGCGGGCGCGGAGGTCCGGTGCCGTCGGGAACACTCGATCGTAGGGGAACATCGGGCGCTCGATCCTGTGGTGCCCGAGGCGCAGCAGATCCTGGTCCACACCGCCCGGGGTGAGGGCGAGCATCCAGTCGGCGGACATGTCGAACAGCTCCGGTTCGAGGTACCCGATCTTCACGATGACGACGTCCGCCTGCCGCGGTGCCAGGTCGAGATCGGTGAAGTCGTGCTCGTGGTGGTAGGGCTTCCGCAGCTTCGTCAGGATCGCGAAGACGCTGCCGACCTGCAGCACGACCTCGGTCTCGGCGTCGCGGTCACCGTGCTTGATCGCGTGCACCCGACCGGTCATCGTGATCGGGCCCGCGTGCACGTGGTCGACCTCGGCACCGGCGGTCACGGTGATCGTCGCACCGACGCCGGCGTCCACCGCCGCGGCGACGGCGGCCGGTCCGGGCACGCTCGCGTAGATGACGGTCGGGCCGGACGGGTCCTGGAACTCCGGGCGGGCGAGCACCTGCGTCAGGCCCCAGGTCATGTCCCCGGAGCCGCCGGCAGTGGGGTTGTCACCCGAGTCCGAGACGAAGTACGGCTTCGCGGCGCCCGGGGCGAGCGCGGCGTCGAGGCACTCCTCGAACGTGCCGGTGGGGGCGACGAACACGAAGTCCTCGCGGACGTCCCAGAACGCACGTGCGAGCCGCTCGGCACCGGCGGCGGCGGCGGCCTCGTCCCACCCGGTGACGACGGTGACGGCCTGGTCGCGGGGCTGGTCGGCCCACGCGTACCCGACCCAGATCGCGGCGTCGAGCACGCCCTCGGTCTGCTCGACGACCGGGACCTGCGCGTACAGGGACTTCGCCGGCTCGAGACGGGTCGAGGTCTGCTCGCCCGGCAGCAGGACGGGGATCGGGATCCAGGCCTTCACGGGTCGCTGCGCACCGACGGGTCGTTCGGTGAGCACCTCGACGAGGTTCCGGACGGCACGCTCCTTCGTCTCGAGGGTGTCCTCGTGCGGGGCCATCCGGTAGCAGGTGACGAGGTCGACCCGGTGGGCGAGCTCGCGCGTGACGTTGCCGTGCAGGTCCATCGAGGCGGACACGATGACGTCTGGGCCGACGACCGCGCGGATGCGGCCGAGCAGGTCCGTCTCGGCGTCGTCGAGTCCCTCGACCACCATCGCGCCGTGGATGTCGTACCAGAGCCCGTCGACCGGACCCATCGCACGCAGCCGCTCCACGATCTCGTCGGCCAGGGTTTCGTACGACGCCCGGTCGACGATCCCGCCGGGCAGCGCGTGCCCGATGAGCGCCCCGCGGAAGTCCGCCCGGTCCGCCATGGTCGCCAGGAACGGGTAGCGGGCGACGGCTTCGTCGCCGCGGTCCGGGTGGAACGCGGGGGCGTGGGTCCGGGTCGGCGTGAACGTCGACGTCTCGATGGCGAGCCCGGCGATGGCGATGACCGGGCGACGGACGCCAGCGGCGCCAGCGGTGCTGGCTGCGGTGACGGGGACGGCTGGGGTGACGGGACCGGTCTCAGACACGGACGCTCCTGTTCCTGGTGGTGGACTGGGGGATGGGCGCGGAGAGCTCCTCGAGCGAGGCGGCGAGGCCCCGCTGCAGCGCGAACTGCCCGGCGCCGACGAGCCCGGCGTCGGCGCCGAGCGACACCGGCTCGATGGCCAGGTGCTGGGTCATCAACGGGTGGCAGCTCTCGTAGAGCTGGCTCCGCACGGCGGCGATGAACGGGTCGAGGGTCGACAGGATGCCGCCCAGGTACACGGCGTCCGGGTTGAAGAAGTTCACGTTGGCGGCGAGCACCTCGCCCAGGTACTTGCCCGCCATCCGCACGGCACGGGTGGCCTCGGGGTGCGCGTCCGAGGCGAGCCGGACGACGTCGGCGGTCGACGCGACGTCGACCCCGGCGTTCGACAGGATCCGGACCAGGGCGGCACCGGACGCCACTGTCTCGAGGCAGCCGGTGTTGCCGCACGAGCACGGGGTGTCCCCGGCGGCGTCGATCCGCACGTGGGTGATGTCCCCGGCGGCCCCGGTCGACCCGCGGTAGAGCCGGCCGTCGATGACGATGCCCGCGCCGATCGCCGATCCGGCCTTGATCGTGATGGTCTGGCGTCGAGCCGGGTCCTGCACGGTCTGTTCACCCGCCGCCATGCAGTTCGCGTCGTTGTCGACGATCGCCGGCAGGCCGAACCGGTCGCTCAGCCACGCGGCCACGGGGAACCCGTTCCACCCCGGCATCCGGCTCGGCAGGTCCACGACGCCGGCGACGACGTCGACGGGCCCGGGCAGGCTGAGCCCGACGCCCCGCAGCCCCTCGCGACCACGGTCGTCGGCGAGCCGCTCGAGCAGCGCGGCCAGGCGCTGGAGCCCGGCGGTCGGACCGTCGGAGAGCGCGAACGGGACGTTCGCGACCGACTCGAGCGCGCCTCCTGGCAGGACCACGCCGATGCGCGCGTGCCCGCCGCCGACGTCCGCGGCGACCGCGTACTCGTCGACGCCGCCGATGCGGAGCACCTTGCGGGGACGGCCGCCGGTCGAGACGTCCGTGCCTTCCTCGGCGAGGATCCCGTGCTCCAGGAGCTGCCCGACGACGTGCGAGACGGTCGAGGGGGCGGCTCCGAGCACCTTCGCGATCTCGGTCCGGCTGGCGGCCTGCCCCGAGGCGACGAGCTCGAGGACGCGGGCGCTGAGATCGGCCACGACTTTCTCCAATCCGGGCGGAACGGGAGCGGAACACCGGTCGGTGGTCCGTTCTGCCGCGAGCCTACGGGGCGGATCGAGCGGTCCACCCTTTCGTCCGTTCCGCAGTAACGCAGTTTTTACATCGAGATGTTTGTTTTTCCAATCGCTTTGGTCCTTGACTGTCCTCGTGCCGCTCGGCACCCGTGCTCCACCTCCCCGAAGTCCCTCGCACAAGGAGACACCGCATGTCCAAGCCCCGTCGCTGGGCGCTCCTCACCGGAGCTGCGATCGCCGTGAGCGCGCTGCTCGCCGGCTGTTCCGGAGGCGGCAACGCCTCGCAGGGATCGACCGACGAGATCGACTACGCGCTCCCCGCCAACTTCACGCCGAACTGGATCCTGCCGATCGGCACCGCCGCGCACCTCAACACGAACAACGGCTCCATCGCCCAGTCGCTGTACGAGCCGCTCGTCGCGTACGACGGCTCCACCGGCAAGATCGCGTGGAACAAGGCCGGCTCCGTCGCCACCGATGCGGAGTTCGCCGACGACGGCAAGAGCGTCACCATGACGCTCGGCGACCGACACTGGTCGGACGGCGAGGCGATCACGAGCCGCGACGTCGGGTTCTGGTTCAACCTGATCAAGGCGAACAAGGACCAGTGGGGCTCGTACTCCAAGGGCAAGGCACCGGACAACTGGACGTCGTTCAAGGCCGTCGACGACACGCACTTCACCATCACGTTCGACAAGGCCTACAACTCGGACTGGATGCTCGCCAACCAGCTGAGCCACATCATCCCGCTGCCCCAGCACGCCTGGGACAAGACCAGCGCGACCGCGAAGGTGACCGACGCCGACGAGACCACCGCCGGCGCGAAGCAGGTGTGGAAGTACCTCAACACCGCAGCCGGCAAGATCTCCGACTACGCCACCGACGACCTGTGGAAGACCATCTCCGGCCCGTACGGCGTCAAGACCTTCACCACGGCCGGCAAGGTCACCCTGACGGCGAACAAGAAGTACGACGGTGGTGAGAAGCCGTCGATCACGACGGTGAACCTGCTGCCCTTCACCACGGCCGACGCCGAGGTGAACGCCGTCCGCTCGGGCGAGGTCGACTACGGGTACATCAACGCCACCGACATGGACCAGGAGTCTTCCTTCACGGGGAAGGGCTACGAGGTCGAGCCGTGGACCGGCTGGGCCATCACGTACATGCCGTACAACTTCAACAACCCGACGATGGGCGCCGTCTTCAAGCAGCTGTACGCCCGTCAGGCCGTCCAGATGTCGATCGACCAGAAGTCGCTGTCGAAGGTCGTCTTCAACGGCACCGCCACCTCGACGTACGGTCCGATCCCGCAGGCACAGGAGTCCGACTACGTCTCCGACGTGCAGAAGTCGAACCCGTACCCGTTCAGCACCTCGAAGGCCAAGGACCTGCTGACCAGCCACGGTTGGGAGGAGCAGGGCGGCACGATGGTCTGCACTGACCCGGGCACGTCCGCCAGCCAGTGCGGCGAGGGCGTCGAGCAGGGCACGAAGTTCTCGATGCAGGTGCTGTCGCAGTCCGGCTCGACCGTGACCGACAACATGATGAGCGCGATCCAGTCCTCGCTCGCGAAGACCGGCATCGACTTCACCATCAAGACCGCACCGGTGTCGAGCGTGCTGTCGCAGACCCCGACCTGCACCTCGGACGAGGCCAGCTGCGACTGGGACCTGTCGTTCTTCGGCACCGCGGGCAGCTGGTACTTCCCGGCCTACCCGACCGGTGAGTCGCTGTTCCAGACCGGCGGTTCGGCGAACTTCGGCAGCTACTCCAACAAGGAGGTCGACTCCCTGATCGACGCGACCACCACCTCGACCGACGCCACCGCCGTGCAGGACTACAGCGCAGCGGTCGCGAAGGACCTGCCGGTGATCTGGCTGCCGAGCCCCGACTACCAAATCTCGGTCGTCAAGAAGGGCCTGTCCGGCTTCGACCAGGACTCGCTCGCCAACTTCCACCCGGCCCAGTGGAAGTGGAACAAGTAAGACCGTGACCACGGATGGGAGGCGCGGTGCGCGTCCGACGCGCACCGCGCCTCCCGTCCCTCGCACGTCTCCAATCCGACCATCGGAAGCCGCATGACCACAGCTCTCTACCTCACCAGGCGCGTCCTGCAGGCGCTCGCGGTGATCCTCATCGTCACCGTCGTGGTGTTCTGCCTGCTGCACGCGCTGCCCGGCGGCCCCGCCCGCGGCGTGCTCGGCGTCTCCGCGACCCCGACGCAGATCGCCCAGTTCAACCAGGCGCAGGGGCTGGACCAGCCGCTGCCCGTGCAGTACCTGCGGTTCCTCGGTCGTCTGCTGACCGGCGACCTCGGTACCTCGTACACGCTCAACGAGCCGGTCTCGCAGCTCATCGCCGAGCGTCTGCCGAAGACCCTCGTGCTCACCGGCATCTCCGCGGTGCTCGGACTCGTCGTCGCGATCCCGGTCGGGATGCTCCAGGCGGCCCGCCGCAACGGTGCGGTCGACTACGCGGCCACCGCCCTGGCGTTCGTCTTCTACTCCACGCCGGCGTTCTTCCTCGGCCTCGTCCTGATCATCGTCTTCAGCCAGCAGCTGCCGTGGCTGCCGTCCCAGGCCCCGAGCGGCACCACCCTCGCCGAGGTGTTCCAGGACCCCGCCGGACTCGTGCTGCCCGTGGTGACCGGAGCCCTCGCGATGATCGCGGTGTTCAGTCGGTACATGCGCGCCTCGACGCTCGAGAACCTGCAGGAGGACTACGTCCGCACCGCCCGTGCCGGCGGCGCCTCGACCGCGACGATCCTGCGACGGCACGTGTTCCGGAACTCGCTGACCCCGGTCGTCGCGATGCTCGGGTACTACCTGCCGGTGCTGTTCGGCGGCGCCCTGGTGACCGAGCAGCTGTTCAACTACCCCGGCATGGGGCTGCTGTTCTGGAACGCCGCACAGTCCTCCGACTACCCGACGCTGCTCGGCTGCGTGCTCGTCATCTCCATCGCGACCGTCATCGGCACCCTGCTCGCCGACGTCGCACAGTCCCTCATCGATCCCCGAGTGAAGGCGAGCCGCGCATGACCGCCGTCCAGATGGCCCCCGAAGCCCCTGGTGCCCCCGTCACCGTCGCGGCCACCGGGTTCCGGCTCGCCGCCCGACGGTTCCGGGGCAACACCCTCGCCGTGATCGGCCTCGCCCTGATCGTCGTCATCGTGCTGTTCTGCTTCGTCGGCCCGTTCGTGTACCCGACCGACCAGACCCACACGCTGCTCGAGCAGGCCAACCAGGGCCCGAGCGCCGCGCACTGGCTCGGCACCGACGCCGTCGGCCACGACGTCCTCGGCCGCCTGATGTACGGCGGCAAGGTCTCCCTGATGGTCGGCATCGCTGCCGGGGTCCTGGCCACCGTCGTCGGCACGCTGTGGGGTTCCGTCGCCGGGTACGTCGGCGGCTGGGTCGACGCCCTGATGATGCGCGTCGTCGACGCCGGCATCGCGATCCCGGCCCTGTTCATCCTGCTCGTCATCTCGGCGATCACGAACCCCGGGGTCGGCGGCCTCATCGTCATCCTCGGCCTGGTGTCGTGGCTCGTGCCGTCCCGTCTGATCCGCGCCGAGACCCTGACGCTCAAGAACCGCGACTACGTCCTGACGCTGCGCGCGATCGGCGGCTCGCACGCCCGCGCGATCGGCAAGCACCTGCTGCCGAACTCGGTCTCGACGATCGTCGTCGCGGCGACGTTCCAGGTCGCCGACGCGATCCTGCTGGTCGCCTACGTCTCGTACCTCGGGCTCGGCGTGCAGCCGCCCGCGACGGACTGGGGCGGCATGCTCTCGGCGGGTCTCACCGCCGCCTACTCCGGACGCTGGTGGCTCATCGTGCCGCCGGGTCTGGCCGTGATCCTGGTCGTCTGCGCGTTCAACGCGGTGGGCGACGGACTGCGGGACGCCTTCGACGTACGGGGCCGCTGATGACGACCGAACCGATCCTGCGGACGACCGACCTCGGCGTCTCCTTCAGCACCGAGTCCGGCACCGTCGACGCCGTGCGGGGGGTGTCCCTGACGGTCGCCCCCGGCGAGACCCTCGCCCTGGTCGGCGAGTCCGGCTCCGGCAAGTCGACCGTCGCCCTCGCCGCGATGGGCCTGCTCTCCGGCAACGCGACAGCATCGGGCAGCGCCGTCGTCGCCGGCCACGAGGTCGTCGGCGCCGGCGAACCCGCGCTCCGGGCACTGCGCGGCTCGACCGTCTCGATGGTCTTCCAGGAGCCCGCGACCGCCCTCGACCCGCTCACCCGCGTCGGTGCGCAGATCGCCGAGGTGATCCGGAACCACCGTGACGTCTCCGCGTCCGCCGCCGCGGCCGAGGCCGTCGACCTGCTCCGTCGCGTCGGCATCCCCGACCCCGAGTCGCGCACCCGGTCGTTCCCGTTCCAGCTGTCGGGTGGGCAGCGTCAGCGCGTGGTCATCGCGATGGCGATCGCGAACGCGCCGAAGCTCCTCATCGCGGACGAGCCGACCACGGCCCTCGACGTGACGGTGCAGGCCGAGATCCTCGAGCTCCTCCGCGCGCTCGCCGTCGAGACCGGCACCGGCGTGCTGCTCGTCACGCACAACATGGGTGTCGTCGCGGACTTCGCCGACCGGGTCGCGGTGATGCTCCAGGGCGAGATCGTCGAGACCGGCGGGGTCGAGGACGTCCTGCTCCGCCCCGAGCACGAGTACACCAAGCGGCTGCTCGCCGCGGTGCCGCGGCTCGACGTGGCGGGCGATCGTCCGTCGGCTCCCGTCGCCGACACACAGACCGAGACGGCCGGGAGGCCCGGTGCGGCCCCGGTGGTCGACCTGCGGGACGTCTCGGTGACGTTCGGGCGCGGGGCGCGCGCCGTCCACGCGCTCGCGGGCATCGACATCGCGGTGCACGCCGGTGAGACCGTCGGCCTGGTCGGCGAGTCCGGCTCCGGCAAGTCGACCGCGGCCCGGGTGGCGCTCGGGCTCATCAAGCCGACATCCGGCACGGTGTCGCTGTTCGGGCAGGACCTGCGGACGGCGAAGGGCCGTGACCGTCGTGCGCTCCGCTCCGGCATCGGCGTGGTGCTGCAGGACCCGGTGGCGTCCCTCGACGCCCGGATGTCCGTGGCCGAGTGCATCGCGGAACCCCTCGCCGTGCACCGTCGCGGGATGTCCTCGGCCGACCGCCGTCGCCGGATCGACGAGGTGCTCGACGCCGTCCGGCTGCCGCGGACCCTGGCGTCCCGTGCCCCGCGCGAGCTCTCCGGCGGGCAGCGCCAGCGGGTCTCGCTCGCCCGGGCGCTGGTGCTCGAACCGCGGTTGCTCGTCGCCGACGAACCGACCTCGGCGCTCGACGTCAGCGTGCAGGAGACCGTGCTCGAGGTCCTGGGCGAGCTGCAGGACGACCTGGGGTTCGCGTGCCTGTTCGTCTCGCACGACCTGGCCGTCGTGCAGCACTTCGCCGAGCGCGTCGTGGTGATGCGCCAGGGCGTCGTCGAGGAGCAGGGCACCACCGGCACGACCCTCCTGCACCCCACCACCGACTACACCCGGCGGTTGCTCGCCGCGGTACCGGTGCCCGACCCCGTGCTGCAACGGCAGCGTCGGACGGCGCGCCTCGCCTCGCTCGCGGCGGTGACCGCGTGACCCGGGTCCTGGCCGGGGTCGACGTCGGCGGCACCAACACGAAGGTCGTCCTGACCACGCCCGACCTCGAGGTCATCGACCGCCTCGACCTGCCGACGCCCGCCCACGCGGGCGGGGCGGCGATCGTGACGGCCGCACTCGGGGCCGTGACGGGTCTGCTCGAGACGCACCGGGCCTCCTTGGCGGGTGTCGGGGTGGGCGCAGCCGGCGTCGTCGACCGGACCACGGGGACCGTCCTGGTCACCGGCAACTCGTTCACCGGCTGGGCGGGGTACGGCGTGACCCGGGCGGTGACGGACGCCCTCGGCGTCCCCGCGACCCTCGACAACGACGTGAACGCGTTCCTGCTCGGCGAGATCGCCACCGGCGCGGTCGTGGGCGAGTCCGACGTGCTCGGGATGACCCTCGGCACCGGGGTCGGCGGCGCGCTCGTGCTCGACGGACGCCTCTTCGCCGGCCCGCGCGGTGCCGCGGGTGAGATCGGCCACGTCCCCGGCTTCGGCGATGCCCGGTGCACCTGCGGACAGACCGGGCACCTGGAGACCATCGCGGGCGCACGCGGCATCGCCGACCGCTACGCCGAGCGCTCCGGCCGGATGCTCTCGGCACGGGACGTCGCCGTCGCCGCACGCGGCGGGGACGCCGACGCGGCCGCCGTCTTCGCCACCGCGGGGTGGGGTCTGGCCCGTGCCGCACTGCTCACCGCGGGGATCCTCGACGTCACGACCGTCCTGATCGGCGGGGGGATCGCACGGTCCTGGGACCTGCTCGAACCGGCCATCACGGCGGCGATCGCCGCGGAACCGCCGGTCAGCGGGGCGACGATCCGGCTCGCACAGTCGACGCTCGGGTCCGACGCCGTCGCACTCGGTGCGGCGGCGCAGGTGCGAGCGCGCGTGCTGGAGCCGGAGACCGCGTAGCGGGGGAGCGCCCGGTCAGGGCACCCAGACGACGATGCCGCGCAGGTCGTGGAGCACGGCGGCGATCCCGGCGCGCAGACCACGACCCGCGCGGTCCTCGGTGAAGGTCTCGGGGTCGTAGTGGCTCGACGGGCCGAGGCCTTCGCCGCGGAATCCGCCGCCCGTCCAGTCCGCCGCCGTGACGTTCGACGTCGGCTCGGCGATCTCGGCACCGACGACCAGGAACTGCTGGTGGAGCGCGGTCGGCGAGACGGCCGCGAGCGGGTCGACCATGTGGTTGCCGACGGCGATGACCAGGTCGGGCTCGGCGTCGACGGCGCGCAGGACCGCGGCGATGCGGTCGTCGGCGTCCTTCGCCGAGACGGGGGTGACGGTGACGTCCTCGTCCGCGGCCCACGACTCGACGGCGTCGAGCAGGGTCCGGGTCGGGGCGTCGGCGGCGTCACCGGCGTCGGAGAGCAGCACGACGTCGTAGCCGGCGGGGGCGTGCACACCGGACCACGAACCGGGCTCCGGGTGGATGGTGGCCTCGGGAGCCGGCGGCTGGTCGGGGTCCGAGAACCCGGCGCCCAGGACCCCTGCCGAGGCGTGCGCCGACGCGGTCGCCGTCGGGCCGGTGCCGCCGGTGGTGTCGTCCGACGCCCCGGAGCAGCCGGCCAGCAGGACGGCGCCGGCACCCGCGAGGGCGACGGCGGTCAACAGGACGGTCGTCCGGGTGGCGAGGCGGGTCACGGAACCATGCAAGCACGCCCGCCGGCCGCCCCGGGCCGGGCGGGGGACCTGTCCAACACCCGTCCCGTTGCTGGTCACCGGCTGTTCACCTGCCGGTCGCCTGCGGGCCGGATCGTCTGCGCGTGCCCTCCGGAACCACCGCCGCGCTCCTGCGCGCCCGCCCTGCCCACTCGTCTCCCGCGTCCGCGCTCGTCGCACGGGTCGTCGCCGCGCTCGTGCTGCTCGGGGTGGTCGTGATCGGTGTGCTCGCGGGCGCGGCACCGGCATCGGCGCACGGGTTCAGCTCGGTGCTCTACGCCGACGTCACGTCCACGAAGCCGACGGTCGTGCAGGCGAAGCTCGGGCTCGAGTACGACCTGATGCTCGTCTCGGTGGCCACGAGCGAGCACGACGACGCGCTGCACGAGCAGGGGCAGAAGGCCTGGGACGACGGGGACTTCCCCGGGATGGTGACGGCTGCCGAGGCGCACACCGACGCGATCGGGAAGTACGTGTTCGACCGCTTCACGGTGACCGGAGCCGGCGGGCAGGCCTGCACGGGCACGCTCGACGACGCCGTCACGGTCGACCTGCAGGACGAGGTGCCGTACGCCCACGTGACCGCGGACTTCACCTGCCCGGAACCGTCCGAGACGCAGTCCGGGCACGTGGTGTCGTCCGAGCTGTTCCCGGACGACGAGACCTTCGTGCGCGACACCAAGACGATCGTCACCTACGACGTCGACGACCGGACGGGTTCGGCCACCCTCGACGCCTCGCAGCGCACGTTCTCGACCGAGCAGTCGGCGGGGGAGCGCTTCTGGGAGTTCTTCCGCCTCGGCGCCGAGCACCTGCTGACCGGGATCGACCACATCCTGTTCCTCGTGGCGCTCATCGCCGGGTCGCGTCGACTGCGCGAGGTCGTCTACACGGCGTCCGCGTTCACGATCGCCCACTCGATCACGTTCATCCTCGCCGCCCTCGGAGTGGTCAGCCCGCCCGCGATCGTCGTGGAGCCGCTCATCGCCCTGTCCATCGCCGCGGTCGCCGGCTGGTACCTGTGGCGGCTCTGGCGTCGTCGATCTCGGGCCGACGAGTTGGTGGTCGGCGAGCACGGACACTTCTCGCTCGACCGTGCCGGGTGGACCCGCCTGGCCGTCGTCTTCGCGTTCGGGCTCATCCACGGGCTCGGGTTCGCCGGGGCGCTGGGCATCCACGAGGCGTTCTCGTGGCAGCTGCTCGTCTCGCTCCTCATCTTCAACGTCGGGATCGAGGCCGTGCAGCTCGCGATCATCGTCATCGTGTTCCCGCCGCTCTCACTGCTGCGGCGGAAGGCGCACCGGGTGTCGCTCTGGGTGACGGGTGCCGTGACCGCCGGCGTGTTCGTGATGGGGATGATCTGGTTCGTCGAACGGCTGGCTGCGGGCTGACGCTCGCCGAGGACCCGCTGACAGGTCGAGCTCGTTCCTGAACGGCGACGAACGGTCACTCAGCGTTTACCAAGACGTTTTGCAGTGCATGCAGAGTCTTCCGTGCTGCACCATCCCACGTCTGAGAAACGGACCCTCATGAGTCTCCTGTCCGGCGCCACTACCCGGCGCAGAACCACCACCCTCCGCGTCTGCGGAGCCGTCCTCGGGGCGGCGCTCATCGCCGGTGCCTCGATGGTCGGGACGAACGCCGCCACCGCTGCGACGAACACCCCCACCACCAACATCTCGACCGGTGGCCCGATCCACGTCCTGCTCGGCGTCGGCGCGACCGAGAGCCAGCGCATCGCCTCGTGGTACTTCCCCACGAACGTCGCGCAGTCGCTCGAGATCCAGAAGACCGCGTCCATGACGGACGGGGTCTTCACCGACGCCAAGCAGACGATCGCCGCCTCGGAGGCCGCGAACACCGCGGCCGACTCGAGCGCGACCGACTCGAACACCAAGAGCATCCCCGGCATCGCCGCCGAGTCGGGCTACATCAACGCCCACGCGACCATCTCGGCCCTCGAGCCGAACACCTCGTACACGTACCACGTCGGTGCGGCGGACGGTTCGGCCTGGTCCGCGTCGTACACCTTCACCACGAAGAGCTTCTCCGGCGACTTCGACTTCCTGTTCTTCGGCGACCCGCAGATCGGCTCGTCGGGCTTCACCGACGACGACGGCGCCGGCTGGGCGGACACGCTCAAGTACGCCACGTCGACCGAGCCGGACGCCGAGCTCCTGGTCTCCGGTGGCGACCAGGTCGAGCACGCCAACAACGAGTACGAGTGGAGCGCGTTCGCCGACAGCAGCGACGTGCTGAAGCGCTACCCGTGGGCCTCGACCATCGGCAACCACGACGTGGGCGGCAAGGCCTACGAGCAGCACAACCAGGTGCCGAACTCCCTGAAGGTGCCGGACTTCTACCCGGGCGGCAACACGACCGCGAACTCGGGTGGCGACTACTGGTACATGTACAAGGGCGTCCTGTTCATCGACATCAACTCGAACGCCTACGCGGCCGGTTCGGACGCTGCCCACGTGAACTACGTGCGCGACGTCATCACCCGTCACGGCGACGACGCGAAGTGGACCACGCTGGTCTACCACCACTCGATCTACTCGCCCGCCGACCACGCGAACGACAAGGACAACCAGCAGCGCCGGTTCGACTTCACGCGTTCGTTCTCGGACATGGGCGTCGACCTCGTCCTGCAGGGCCACGACCACTCCTACTCCCGCAGCTACGCGATCAAGAACGGCAAGAAGGCCAACGTCAACGAGCAGCCCGCTGCTCCCGACGTCTTCTCCGGCCCCGGCGGCGTCATCTACATGACGGCGAACTCGGCCTCGGGCTCGAAGTACTACGACCTCACCACCCCGGACGCCACCCAGGGCGGCTACGGCTCGGACCCGCTCGACCCGACGGGTCAGCGTCACTTCGCCAACTCGGTCGAGAACCAGGAGCACGTCCGCACCTTCGTGAAGGTCTCGGTCACCGACGACAAGCTCGCCGTCGAGAACATCCGTGCCAGCGACTGCACGACGCTCAACTCGGCGGTGCAGCACGGCAAGGTCGACAGCTGCGGCGTGACGCTCCAGCCGACGGCCACGGCCGACCCGGCTGCGATCGGTTCGACGGTCGACAAGTTCAACCTGCACGCCACGCTGCCGAAGACGACCACCACGCTCTCGGTGTCGGCTGCGACGCAGACGTACCGCACCAAGACGCCCGCCACGGTCACCGCGACCATCGGCGGCGGGGTCGGTGCCCAGCAGGGCACCGTGACCTTCCGTGACGGCAAGACGGTGCTCGGGACCGCTCCGGTGAAGAACGGCACGGCCAGCATCACGCTGCCGAGCGCTCTCGCCATCGGCAAGCACTCGGTGACGGCCTCGTTCGTGAACGCCGACACGACCTACTCGGGCACGGACTCGACGACGGCCAAAGCGACGACGGTGACCGTTTCGAAGGCCCCGTCCCGCGCCGTCCTGCAGTACAGCGGCGGGAAGGCGAGCGTGCAGGTCGGCGCCACCGGCTTCCGGGTCGACGGCACCGTGCGGATCTACGAGGGCTCGAAGCGCCTCGCCGACGTCAAGGTGTCGCACGGCACGAACACCTCGGCGCTCAAGCTGAAGAAGGGCACGCACAAGCTGCACGCCGTCTTCCTCGGCACCTCCGAGATCGCCACGAGCACCAGCCCGACCATCACGGTCGTCATCAAGTAGCACCAGGCACGAGCAAGGGCCCCGCGATCCCGATCGCGGGGCCCTTCGCCGTGCGGCCGGGGGTGGGCGCCCTGTCCTACCCGGGACCGGCGCCGCACCGGCTGACGGGAGACCCGAACTCCCTACCCGGCCGCTGGTGAGAGCGACCGGTCAACCTGTGGTGAGCATGCGCCCACAGGCCGGGATCGCCTAGACGGCCAGGTCAATTGCCAGGCTTTGAGCGAATGTTCAGACATTCCTAGGTAATCGCTCTGGGGAAGCGCATACTTCGAGCCACCGAGAATGCGCGCTCGTCGTCGACGTCACCCCGCCTCTCCTTGCAGGAAGAGGCCGGACCATGCAGGCTCGCCATCTCAGACGCAGTTCCCTCCTGGTCGTGTCGGCCGCCGCCGTCGCGCTGATCACCCTCGGCACCGGCGGTGGGGCATCGGCCGCCACGGTCATCGACGGCCCCGTCAACCTCGGCACCGCCTCGACCTACGGCGTCCTCGGCGCGAGCGCGGTCACGAACACCGGCCCCTCCGTGATCAACGGCGACCTCGGGTTGTCGCCGGGGACGTCCATCACCGGCTTCGGCGGCGCACCGAACGGCGTCGTCAACGGCACCACGCACCAGACCGACGCCGCAGCCGCACAGGCCCAGCGCGACACCACCACCGCGTACAACGTCGCCGCCTCGCTCTCCCCGACGCAGACGGGTCTGACCGAGCTGAACGGCCTCTCGCTCTCACCCGGCGTGTACTCCGGCGGCGCCCTCGCCCTGGCGAACAACGGTGCGCTGACCCTGGCCGGCAGCGCGAACTCCGTGTGGGTGTTCCAGGCCGCGTCGACCCTGACCATCGGGTCCGCCAGCCAGATCGTGATCACCGGCGGTGCCAGCTCGTGCAACGTGTTCTGGCAGGTCGGCAGCTCCGCGACCGTCGGCACCGGCGCCCAGTTCCAGGGCACCGTCCTGGCGCAGCAGTCCGTGACCGCCACCACCGGCGCGACCGTGCAGGGCCGACTGTTGGCCCGCACCGGCGCAGTGACCCTCGACACGAACACGATCACGGCATCGAACGGCTGCCCCGCGCCGGGCACCCCGTCCGAGTCGCCGACCATCACCTCGGGCACCCCGTCCGACGGCACCGTGGACGTGCCCTACTCGTCCACCGTGACCGCGACCGGCACCCCGAACCCGACCTTCACCGCCACGGGCCTGCCCGATGGCCTGACGATCGACAGCACCACCGGCGTCATCTCCGGCACCCCGACCACCCCGGGCACGTCGACCGTGACGATCACCGCGTCGAACGGGACCAGCCCGGACGACACCAGCGTCGTCACGATCACCGTCCGCGCCCCGGCCCCGGTGCCCACCGCGACGCCCACTCCGACGGCACCCGCAGTGGCACCCACCGGCACCCCGAGCGGCCCCGCAGGCGCCGGCGGTGGTGGCGGCGGAACCGGCCAGCCCACCGGTGAGCTCGCGTTCACCGGCTCGGACCCGACCGTCCCGCTGAGCATCGCCGCCGCGCTGCTCGCCGCGGGTGCGACGCTCATGGTCCTGCTCCGTCGTCGCCGTCGCACCGTCGGCCGCATCTGACGAACCCCCGAAGGACCCCGTGACCCCGGTCGCGGGGTCCTTCGCCGTTGCCAGCACCCCGCGAGCAGTGCACATCCGGCGACGGTGCGCAGGCGCCGCGACACGTCTACGCTCCACTGCAACGGGGTCAGGGGCGGCCCCGCAAGGGGAGCAGGGGTACGCGATGACGACTCGACGACGCACGGTGGTCGGCATCACGACCGTGTTGACGCTGGTCGGGGTGATCCTCGCACCGACGACCGCGGCCCTGGCAGCACCGGACGACGGCGCGCTCACCGTGATGCTCACCGACCCGGAGAAGCGTCCGCTGCCGATGTCGGGGGTGGTGGTTGACCTGCGGACCCCGGAGGGCGCGACCACGGCCTCTGCCTCGAGCGACGCACGCGGGCGGCTGACGTTCGACGCCGTCCCGTCCGGCACGTGGAGCCTGCACGGCGAGCGCGAGGGCTCGTACGGCTTCGACGACGTGCTCCCCGCCGAGCGCACCGGCATCACGGTCGGCCCCGGAGCGCACGAGACCGTCGTCCTGGTCGTGCGTCGCGGCGCATCGATCGGTGGGACCGCACACAACCCGTACGGCGCCGACCTGTCCGGGGCGGCCGTCGTCGTGCGCGGCTGGAACACCGGAACGGTGCGTCGCACCGTCACCGCCCGCGACGGGCACTACTGGGTGCACGGCCTGCCGAGCGACGACTACAGCGTGCAGGTCAACGCGCACGACGAGTCCCTCGACTCGTGGCCGGCGCTGCGCGGTCAGTCGTGGGGGTTCCACCGCGACCCCGGCTCCACCGCGCCGCGCTCCTACGTCCGCGTCGCGAACCAGGCGGGCGGCCGGGCCGAGACCGTGCTGGACGACGTCGACGCGAGCTCGACCGTCGGGGTCACCCTGTCCGCCATCGTGAACCCGCAGCTCGACACCGACTTCACCGGGGCCACGGTGCACGTGTACGGCGAGTCGATCGGCAGCACCTTCGACACCCGCCTGGTCTACTGGTCGCCGGGGCGCGGCGGCATCTTCGGCGTGGTCCTGAGCCCCGGCCGGTACAAGGTCGAGGTGGTCGGATGGTCACCCAGCCAGAACCGGTACGTCTCCTACTGGTACGGCGGCGAGGGCAACCGCCCGGTCGCCGACCGGGCGTCGTCGCACACCGCGGTCGTGCGGGACGAGAGCCGGACCATCTCGTTCTGGAGCACGCGCTGATCCCCGAACCCGACGCCGGAGAACGTGACGACGCGCTCACCGGATGCGTCTTCGACGACGTGCCACGGGCCTCCCGGCTCGTCGAGGACGACCTGGTCGTGGCGGTGCTGGACGCGAACCCGGTCTCGACCGGGCACAGCCTGGTCGTCCCGAAACGCCACGTGGTGTCGTGGTTCGACGCCACCGCGGACGAAGTCGCCGCGATGACGCGGCTCGTCCGCGCACTCAAGCTGGTGCTCGACGACCGGTACCGACCCGACGGGTACAACGTCGGGTTCAACGACGGCGCGGCAGCCGGGCAGACGGTGTTCCACGCCCACCTGCACGTGATCCCGCGGTACGGCGGCGACGTGCCGGACCCGGCCGGGGGCATCCGGCACACGATCCCGGGCCGGGCCGCTACCTGACCGGCACCCGCGCGTCGCACCGGTGAGGACCGTCCCGAGGGAACCCTCAGGACACTCCGGCCCCGATGAGGTCGGCGAGCGGGACGTCGTCGCGTGCCACGGCTGCGGCGACCTGGCTCAGGGAGCGCTGGTGTGTGCGGGCGTAGCGACGGATCATGCCGAAGGCCTCCTCGACGTCGACCCCGGCCGCACGTGCGAGGTACCCCTTGGCCTGTTCGATGGCGACCCGGCTGTCGAGCGCACGCTGGAGCTGCTCCGCGGTGAGTGTCGCGTGCTCGAGGGTCCGTTGCTGCAACAGGCTGATGGTCGCGACGTCGGCGAGGGCCTGCGCGGCTCGGGCGTCGGCACCGTTCAGCGCTCCCTCCGTCTCGCGGAACAGGTTCAGCGACCCGACGGTGGTGTCCCGCAGCCGGAGCGGGATGGCGTGGACGCCCGCGTAGCCGCGAGCCCTCGATGCCTCGGCGAACCGGGGCCAGTGCTGCCGCAGGTCGTCGGCGTTCTCCGAGGTCACCAGCCGCCCGGTGGTCACGGCGGTGATGCAGGGCCCCTCACCGGCGTTGAGCTGGAGCAGACCGATGAAGCTGCTGCGCTCGCTCGTCGACGCGACGACGCGCAGCTCGTCCTGCTGGTCGAGCAGGTGGATCGCGCCCGCGGCGGCGTCGAACAACTCCACTGCCCGGTCGACCAGGGTCTGCAGGACGTCGACCACGTCGTAGTCCGCCACCAGGCTGTCGGTGAGGGTCACGAACGTCTCGACCAGTCGTGCTTCGCGTACCTCGGTCATGTGGAGCGGTCCTTCCGTCGAGCAGGCGGGACAACCGTAACCGAGCAGCGGACACGCGGACCTGTGGCTTGCACCCGGGAGCGCGGCGGCTCTAGCGTTGGAGCAGCTGCCCCAGACCCCGGCCGCCGGAACGTTCCTCCATTCCGTCGACGACCAGGGAACCCATGACGACGCAGCACGCCGGTACCAGCCCGCAGCGGGAGACCAGCTCGAAACCCCTCGCCAGCGGCTACCGGAAGACCGGCTCTCCGGTCGGACCCCGGACCGGCGGCACCTCGTCCTACTCCGCGCTGCTGGCGCAGGTGAAGGAAGCCGGGCTGCTCGAGCGCCGACGGGGGTTCTACTGGGCGCTGTTCTCCGCGCTCGTCGTGGCGACGGCCGCGTGCTGGGTCGCGTTCGCGTTCCTGGGTGACTCGTGGTTCCAGTTGATCGTGGCCGGTGCGCTGGGTGTGCTGTTCACACAGTTCGCGTTCCTGTCGCACGAGGCTGCGCACCGTCAGGTGTTCGAGTCCCAGAAGTGGAACGACCGCGCGGGCCGCTGGCTCGGCACGTTCCTCGTGGGCCTCAGCTACTCGTGGTGGATGAACAAGCACACCCGCCACCACGGCAACCCCAACACCGTCGGCAAGGACCCGGACATCGCGCCGGACGCGATCCGGTTCCTGCCCGAGGACGCCGCCGCCGTGACGAACGGGCCGCTCCGGGTGTTCGTGCAGTACCAGGGCTGGTTGTTCTTCCCGTTGCTGACGCTCGAGGGGATCAACCTGCACCGGGCCGCCGTCATGTCGGTGCTCCGGGGCACCGGCGGCCGCAGCGACACCCGGGGGCGGGTCCTCGAGGGCATCCTGCTCGTGGCTCGTTTCGCGATCTACCTGACGGTGGTGTTCTGGTTCCTGCCGTTCGGGATGGCGTGTGCGTTCCTCGGGGTGCAGCTGGCCGTGTTCGGCGTGATGATGGGCGCCTCGTTCGCCCCGAACCACAAGGGCATGCCGACCATCGCGCACGACGCGAAAGTCGACTTCTTCTCCCGTCAGGTGCGCACCTCGCGCAACATCCGCGGCGGCTGGTGGGTGTCGTTCCTGATGGGCGGGCTGAACTACCAGGTCGAGCACCACCTGTTCCCGTCGATGCCGCGTCCGGCGCTGAAGCAGGCCCGCCTGCTCGTCCGTGACCACTGCGACACCCTCGACGTGCCCTACACCGAGACCACGCTGCTGCGTTCGTACGGCATCGTCGTCCGGTACCTCAACCGCGTCGGCCTCGCCGCCCGCGACCCCTTCGTCTGCCCCATGGTGACCGAACTCCGGATCCACTGAGCCCCGCCCCGCCCTGCCCCGTGCCGAACCTCCCGAACGACGCCCACCAGCTGCGAGCAGCGGTGGTCGTGAACCCGACCAAGATCGACCAGGCGCGCCTCCGATCGGTGCTCGGCACCGAGGAGCGCGCCCACGGATGGGCCGAGTCGCTCTGGTTCGTCACGAGTGCCGACGACGACGGTCGGGCTGCCGCACGGGCCGCGCGCGACGCCCGCCCGAGCGTCGTCCTCGTCGCCGGCGGGGACGGCACGCTCCGGGTCGTCGCCGAGGAACTCCGCGGCACCGGGACGCCGGTCGCGCTCGTCCCCAGCGGCACCGGCAACCTGTTCGCACGGAACCTCGGGCTGCCCCTCGGCGACCTGGTGCGCTCCGTCCGTGCGGGCTTCGGCGGGACGGACCGTCCGATCGACGTCTGGCTGGCCGACCTGACCGACCCGTCGGGCACCACGACGTCGCACGCGTTCCTGGTGATGACCGGCATCGGGCTCGATGCGAGCATGGCCGCGGACACGAACGCGTGGGTGAAGAAGCGGTTGGGGTGGGTGGCCTACTCGGATCCCATCGCCCGGTCCGTGATCGGCAACCGGCAGATCCCGGTGCACTACGGGATCGACGACGGCCCGCTCCGCAGCATGAGCGCGCACACGATCATCGTCGGGAACTGCGGCACCCTGACCGCGGGCATCCTGCTGCTCCCCGCTGCCCGCCCGGACGACGGGATCCTCGACGCCGTGGCGTTCCGGCCGGCCGGGTGGTTCGGGTGGACCAAGGTCGGGTACGCCCTGACGCTCAACCGGTTCTTCGCGCGCACCCGGTTCGGGCGACTCCTCGCTCGCGTGCTGCCGACCTCCCGTGCGCTCCGGTACACCCGGGCACGGACGCTGCGGCTGACCGTCGACACCCCGGAGCGTGTGCAGCTCGACGGCGATGCGTTCGGCGAGGTGGTCGCGGTGTCGCTCACCACGCACCACCACGGACTGGTCCTCCGGACGGAACCGGTCTAGCCGGTGCTGCCGAGGTCGGCACCCCGGTGCACGACGTCCTCCGCCATGGCCCGGATCCCGCGGCCCGCACCGGCAGCAGCACGTCGCAGGATCTGGAACGCCTCGTCCATCCGGATGCCCCGTCGGTACGCGAGTGCGCCCTTGGCCTGTTCGAGGAGCACCCGGGCCTCGAGCGCGTCCTCGACCTGTTCCTCGATCGTGGTCGACACCCCGCGGTCGCGCTGTCGGACCAGGGCAGCCGAAGCCGCGTCAGCGAGCAGCTGGAGCAGCACGACGTCCTGGTCGCTGTGCCCGCGGGTGTGGTCGGCGAAGACGCACAGGGAGCCGATGGTCCGGTCCCGCAGACGGATCGGCTCGGCGAACGTGCCCTGCAGCCCCCGTTCGCGCATCGTCGCCGCGAACGTCGGCCACTCCGACTCGTGCGTGGACACGTCGGGCACGTCGATCGTCTTCCCGGTCCGGTAGCAGTCGAGACACGAGCCCTCGTTCGTCCCGAGCTGCGCTTCCTCGGCCTCGCTGCTGCGCTCGCTCGTCGAGGCGACGACCTGCAACACACCGGACCGGTCCGCCAGCACGACGCCCGCCTCCGTCGCTGAGGTCCCCTCCACGCACGCCGCGATGACACGGTCCATGGCGTCGAGCACCTCGAGGTCGGCGTCCAGGGCCGGAGTCAACCGATCCGGCAGGTTGATCGCGTCACTGGTCGTCATGCTTCGACGCTACGACCAGACCGATGGCGCACGGCTCAGCCAGTTCGCGTACCGGATCACGGCTCTCGAGTCCGCAAGCAGGCGCGTCCGTCGAAGTGCGGACTGGTGCGACCCCCGGACAGGGGGTCAGGATGACGCATCAGTTGCACAGAGCAACTGGCAGGTGCTTCACCGACAGAGGAGTCGTCATGAAGAAGTCCATCGCAGCCGCGTTCGCCGCGGTCGCCGTCATCACCGCCGGCGTGTTCGCCGCTTCGCCCGCGTCCGCGCTGCCCGTCAGCACGAAGGTCGTCGGCGGCGAGAAGGCCCCCACCACCTCGTGGGCGGTGCAGCTCGAAGCCTCGGGCGGGAGCATCCCCGCAGGCTACGTCAGCAACTGCACCGGCGAGCAGCTCAACGCCTCGTGGATCCTCACCGCCCGGCACTGCATCGACGGCATCGGTGCGATGAACGTGTACCACTCCAACTCCACCGTCAACCGCGGCGCGGCCGTCGCCGTCGACCGGGTCAGCACCTCGCCGGCGGGTGACATCGCGCTCGTGCACCTGCGGACCGCCTACTCGCTGTCCACCTACGCACCCCTCGACCTCACCGCGACGGCCAAGTCGACCGGCACCGGCACCATCCAGGGCTACGGCCTGCGCGCCAACGCGACCCAGTCCGACGGCCTCTACCAGGCCACCGTCTCGCTCACCGGCGCGAGCACCGACGCCTTCGGCGGTCGTGCCCAGCACCTCACCGGCGTGACCGGCGCCTCGAACCACGGTGACTCGGGCGGCCCGCTGCTCGTGAACGGCAAGGTCGTCGCCGTCTGCTCCACCGGCGACAGCGCCGACCCCGGCGCGAACACCAAGGCCGGCTCGAACTACGCCCTGCTGTCGCAGGCCTCGTCCTGGATCCGGACGACAGCCGGCGTCTGAACCACCTGACGGACGGGAGGCGCGGTGTCAGCTGGCACCGCGCCTCCAGTGGCGTCCCCACCCGTCTCCAGAACCGGGGTCGCCTGCTCGGCGTCCGTCACCCACCAGCTGAGCGCCCGTGCGGGCGCCGCGACGACAGTGGGGCCATGAGCCAGTACGAGAAGCGCGATCCGAACACCCTCTACCCGGCACCGCCGTACCCGAAGCAGGAGCAGTCGCTGCCGGGCGCCGCGTGGAAGATGGACCCGAAGCCCGACCACGGCGAGGAGAGCTACGTCGGGTTCGGACGGCTGAAGGGGTACCGCGGCATCGTCACCGGTGCCGACTCCGGCATCGGCCGTGCCGCCGCCATCGCCCTGTCGCGCGAAGGCGCGGACCTGGTGCTCTCGTACCTGCCGGACGAGCAGGAGGACGCGGAACAGGTCCGCGACCTGCTCGAGTCCGAAGGCCGTCGGGCCGTGCTGTTCCCCGGGGACATCTCCGACGAGCAGTACTGCACCGACCTGGTGCAGAGGGGCGTCGACGAGTTCGGCGGCCTCGACACCCTGGTCATGGTCGCGGGGCGCATGGAGAGCAACGAGGACATCCTCACGCTCGACACGTCGATGTTCGACTCCACCTTCAAGACCAACATCTACTCGCTGTTCTGGCTGACCAAGGCTGCGGTGCCGCACCTCGAGCCCGGGTCGACCATCGTGACGACCGGTTCGATCCAGGCGTCGACGCCCTCGCCGGACAAGATCGACTACGCCGTGTCGAAGGGCGCGATCAAGCTCTTCACCGAGGCCGTCGCGCAGCAGCTCGCGCCGAAGGGCATCCGCGTGAACTCCGTCGCGCCGGGGCCGGTGTGGACGCCGCTGCAGCCGGGTTCCGACGATGCCGAGACGGTGTCGCACTTCGGGGAGAGCTCGCCGTTCGGCCGTCCCGGGCAGCCCGCCGAGCTCGGTGCCGCCTACGTGCACCTGGTCAGCCCGGAGTCGAGCTACCAGTCCGGGTCGACGATCACGATCGCCGGTGGGACGCCGGCGTTCTGAGGTTCTGAGGTTCTGAGGTTCTGAGGTTCTGGGTTTCGTGTTCTTGCGTTCGAGGAAGGGGACCACGTGTCCGGAGTGACGCACACCGTGCTGGTCGAGTGGGACGGGGAGGACCGGTCGTCCGAGGCCTCGGCCCTGTCGCGTGAGAACCTGCCAAGGATCGAGGGGGTCGAGTCGGTGCAGTCCGGAACGAGCGTGAGCACCGAGGGGCTGGAGGGCGGTTTCCACTGGATGCTCGTCGTCCGGTTCCGCGATCGTGCCGCGCTCGCCGGGTACCTGCCGCACCCGGAGCACCGGCCGGTGGCCGAGTTCATCGGTGCGGCGAGTGCGCGGGTCGTCGTGTTCGACGTCGAGGACGCCGACTGACCGCTGCGGCCGAGTCCTGCGTCGCAGACGGGCCGGATGCCTAGGACCGGACCTGCTCGGCTGCGAGCAGCCCGAGGAGTGCCAGGGCATCCGCGTCGGGTGAGCCGACCGGGGCCGTGTAGAGCACCAGGTGCTGGTCGCGGTCGGTGAGCGCGAGACTGTCGCAGTCGACGGTGACCGATCCGACCGACGGGTGCTGGAAGGTCTTGGTGAGCACGGGCGTCATCTGCACGTCGTGCTGGTCCCAGAGCCGCCCGAAGTCGCTGTCGCCCGCTCCGAGCTCCTCGATCAGGTCGCCCACGGCGGGGTCGTCCGGGTACCGGGTCCGGGCCGCCCGGAGCTGCATGACGACGTGGCGCCGGAACTCGGCCCCGTCGGAGATCCCGTACGGCGGGGGAGTCTCCGGCCCGGGGTGTGCGGGGAACGCCCGCCGGGCCAGGTTGCGCTCGGCCGGATCGAGCTCCGAGAAGTCCTCCATGAGCGCTGCGGCGAGGGGGTTCCACGCGAGCACGTCGAAGGTGGCCGACAGGACGATCGCCGCGGTCTGCGGCAGCCGGTCCACGAGCGCGAGGATGCTCGGCCGGACGTCGCGGCGCACCCGGCCCAGCTGCAGTGCGGCCGTGCCGGCCAGTGCGTGCAGGTGGTCGGACTCCGTCGGGGTGAGCCGGAGCGACCCGGCGATGCCCGCGAGGACCTCGGCAGAGGGTCGGGGTGCGCGTCCCTGCTCGAGTCGGACGTAGTACTCGGTGGAGATGTGGGCGAGGACCGCGACCTCCTCGCGACGGAGCCCGGGCGTCCGACGTCGTGGTCCCGACGGCAACCCGACGTCCTCGGGGCGCAGGCGTTCGCGCCGTGAGCGGAGGAACGCGGCGAGTTCCGGCTTGTCCATGTCACGAGTCTCCACCGGTTCGGGGCCCGGATCCTGGTACCGCTCGTACCTGTATCCGGGCAGTCGTCCGGCGTGACGCTGATCCCGTGAACAACGAAACCACCACCACCAGTCCCATCGGCCTCCTGTCCGACAAGGTCGTCCTCATCACCGGCGCGAGCCGCGGCATCGGTGCGGCGGCCGCCCGGCTCTTCGCTCGGGAGGGTGCCCGGGTCGTCCTCGCCGCCCGCAGCACCGCCGCACTCGACGCCGTCGTCGCCGACGTCCGAGCGGCTGGGGGCACCGCCGATGCCGTCGCCCTCGACCTCGCCGACCCCGCCAGCATCCGTGCCGCGGTGGCCCGCGTCGACGAGCTGCACGGTCGGCTCGACGGGGCCTTCAACAACGGCGCGACCATCCAGCAGCCCGGGCCGCTCGACACCACCAGCGACGAGGACATCGACACCCAGTTCGCGGTGAACTTCCGCGGACACTGGGTGGCGATGAACGCCGAAGCCGAACTGATGCGTCGCAGCGCAGGCGGCGCCATCGTCAACACCTCGAGCATCGGCAGCCGCCGGGCCAACCCGGCGTTGCCCGCCTACGGTGCGATGAAGCGTGCGCTGAACAGCATCACCGAGACCGCGGCCGTCACCTGGGCGCCGGCGCACATCCGGGTGAACGGCATCACCCCCGGTGGCACCGCGACCGAGATGATCGACGCCTGGGAGGCCGCGACACCGGGCATCGTCGACCAGATCAACGCCACGGTGCCGCTCGGTCGGATGGCCGAGCCCGAGGAGGTCGCCGAAGTCGCCGCCTGGCTGCTCAGTGATCGCGCGTCGATGGTCACCGGGGCGATCGTCCCCGTGGACGGTGGCGCGGGCGCCTGACGCCGAACGCGCCGGCCCTCCTGGCAGGATGACGGGCATGGCCAGCGCTGTCCGTCTCATCCGGTCCGACGTCCTGAGCGACGCGGCGCAGTACGCGTACGCGTCCACCGTGCCGGCCGGGACCCGGCTCGTGTTCCTCGCCGGGGCCTGCCCGCTCGAACCGGACGGGTCCACGGCGGCGGTCGGGGACTACGCGGGGCAGGCGGCGCGGTGCATCGAGACGATGCGGGAGGCGCTCCGAGCCGCCGGTGCGTCGATCGAGGACGTCGTGAGCACCCGGGTGCTCGTGGCGTCCTCGCGGCAGGCCGACCTCGTCGCGGCATGGCAGGTGGTGCGCGATGCCTTCGGCGCGCACGACGTGCCGAGCACCCTGCTCGGGGTCACGGTGCTCGGCTACGACGACCAGCTGGTCGAGATCGAAGCCGTCGCGGCCGTCGCCGACGGTCAGCCCGCGTGACGGCGCGAGGCGTCGAGGCTCCCGCGCTCCCGCGCTCCCGCGCACGCTCGCCTCAGAAGCCCGGACCCGCTTTGACCAGCGCGATGCCGACACCGACGAGCGCGAGGACGAGGCCGGCCACGAACGTCCGCGGGGACGGGTTCTCCCCGCGGAGCCTGGCCACGACGGGCCCGAGGAGGGCGAGCCGGACCACGAGGTACGCGATCGCGATGACCTCGGCCGCGAGCCCGGATGTGCCGGTCAGCCAGGCGTAGGCGAGGACAGCAGCCGGCAGGAAACCGGAGGTGAGGACGGGCAGCGAATCCCGGAGCTCGGCGCGGACGGTCTCCCCGGTGAGGCGGTGGTCACTCCGCGCACGACGGCCGACCGACTCGGCGAAGGTGTGTGCGAGGAAGGTCGAGAACGCGGTGGCGAGGACGTACCAGAGCCCCCGACCGCTCTCGGCGGTGTCCGGGACCATCGGAGCGATCGTGCCGAGGATCACGATGTTGCCGTACACGAACGCGGTGATGCGGCTCGAGGCGTCCTCACGCGACAGGCGGTTCCTGCCCACGGAAGTCCTCTCGTGCGGGCTCAGTAGTACTCACCCTGCCGGTAGTCCCAGCTCGTGAACGTGTCGGCGAGCAGTCCCATGATCCGGTCGACGTCGAGCCCCTTGCGGATCAGCGTCGGAGCGGGGACGACCGATCGACGTCCGTCCTGCAGCGGGATCAGGGTCCCCGTGCTGTCGACCATCGACACCATGACGCCCTGCTCGTACCGGGTCTCGGCACTCTGCTCCGGCTGGATGGACGCGACGTAGTCGTCCGCCTCGACGATCACGTCGGCGCGCTCGGCGATGCGCTCGCCGATCCCGTCCACCACGCCACGGTTACCGGTACCCGACGGGTTGGCGGAACTCGCGAAGGCGAACCTGCCGTGCTCGGTCCAGAGCTCGCGGGCGGCGAGCTCACCGGGGACGCCGAACTTGATGACGAAGCAGGACGTTCCGCGGGTGTCCATCATGAGTTCGTCGGAGCCGTCCGTCGGCAGTGCCGCTCGACCCTCGTCGCTCCAGGGCAGGATGCACCCGAGCAGGATGTCCTCGTCCCAGCACCGCTGGTACAGGGCGTCGATCTCGGGGGTGAGCTGCGCGATGCTCCGGAGCATCTCGAGCGAGCTCACGAGCACGACGCCCGGCTTGTTGCGGTTGCGTTCCTTCGCGTCGAACTTCCGCTCCAGACCCGCGCGGTCCGAGGTCATCAGGATGTAGCCGACCTTGGTGGGGACCACCGCCAGCCCGCCGTCGTGCAGCAGGGCGTCCACCGCACTGCGCGGCACACCACCGGTCCAGTGCACCCGGTTCATGCTGACCTGCGTGTCGTCGTTCATGCCAGTCCTCGTCCCGCTCGTGAGCCAGACGATCGTCTGACAGCGGGAGCCTAGGGATGGCGTCTGAGTCGGACAAGGGCGTCGGCGCCGACCTGTGGGCCTTCTCCGGAGGGTTCAGGCGGGCTCGCAGCGAAGGGCCGCGGCTCCCTTCGGGCGTTCATTCGTCGAGCGTCGGTACCGCTTTCATCGATGAGCCTGCAGGACGATCACGCTGACGTCGGTCAGAGAAACGCGCAGTCCAGGGCGACAGGCGCGTCGCTACATCTCTTACACTGGACTTGGGAATATGCCCGACCCGGGTATATGGTTTCCGTCATGCGAACAGCAGAGTTACGAGAGCCGGCATTCTGGGTCATGACCACCCTCGCTCGGGGACGGCTCCACGGGTACGGCATCATCCAGGCCGTCGCCGAGCTCACGGGGGGCGACATCAGCCTGCCGGTGACCACGCTGTACAAGACGCTGGAACGTCTCGAACAGGACGGGCTGGTGACGGGCGCCGGAGATGAAGTCGTTGGGGGGCGTCTCCGGCGCTACTTCGCCCTCACCACGCAGGGCGAACAGCGGCTTGCGCTGGAGACCGAGCGACTCGAGGTCAGGCTCCGCGCGGTGCGTGCACGTCTGCCGCGGACGTCGAGCATCTGCGGAAACGCTGCCGGAGCATGAGCGCCGAACTCGAAGCTCGGTACCGGCGACTGCTCGCTTGGTACCCGGCTGCGTGGCGGTCCGTGAACGCCGACGCGCTCGTCGGGACACTTCTCGACGTCGCCGAGGGGGAAGGCCGAGAGGGACCGACCCGCCAGGAACGTTGGGCCATCGCCGAGCACGGCGTGGGCCTGCGGCTCGACGGGCTCGTAGCGCCCGAAGTGCGGAACCCCGCGAGCACAGTGGCCCTGACCCTCGGCACTGGGCTTGCTCTCAGCGAGTTCCTGTTCTCGAGTTGGGCGCCGTGGATCACCGGCAACCCGGCTCCGGGATCGATGGTGCAGGTCGGACCGTTCCGCGACACGGGTTTCGTGTTCGCCGCGCTCTGGGTGATCGCCCTCGTCGCCGCACTCTCCGGCCGGTGGAACGTCGGTCGCGTCGTCCTCCTGGCGTCCGTGATGCTCGGGACCGTGTCGCCGTACCTCCTGAACCGGTACCCGGGGGTTTGGACTGTCGACCGGGGGACCTTGCTCCTGTTCAGCGCGTGTGCGGTCGTTGCGGTCCTCGGGCGCCCGCACCGCTCCCAGCACACCGCGGCAGCAGCCGTCGGATGGTTCCTGCTCGGCGCCCTCAGCTACTGCAGCGTCAATGATCCCGGACAGTGGCAGTACAGCCGGTCCCTGTGGGACGGAAATCTCTACGCCTGGTACGGAACGGCAGCGCTCGAGATCATCGCCGTCGCTCTCGCGATCATGCGGTGGTGGCGGACAGCGTTCACGATCGTGCTGAGTCTCGTTCCGTACGTCGGGGCGCTCGCCGTGAACGAAGTTCGTGCGCTCGACGTCGGGAGCGGGTCCGTCACGTTGGTGGCACTCCCGGTGGCCCTCGGGCTGCTCCTGCTCGTCCTCCACAGTCGTGGTTCTCTTGAGCTCTCACCGCGGGAACCGGTGCAGCCAGCTCGCTAGTGCGGCCACAGCCGCGGCTGGTCGCCGCCGAGCCGCGCACAACCAAAGTGCATCCGCGCCACGTGGTCGCGTGGTTCGAGGTCACTTTGGTTGTGCGACGCCGCCGGACGCCGGCCGACGGCCGACCGCCCGACCGCCCGACCGCCCGACGGTGCCCCCGCTCACCCCACCAACGACTGCGTCCCCACCACGATCGCCAGGGCCAGCCGCTCCGCGTCCACCGACCCGGGCTCGGCCGTGTACGCCAGGATCCGCAGGTCCTCCGGCCCGACGACCAGGGTGTCGCAGTCGAGCGTGATCCGCCCGACGTCCGGGTGGTCGATCACCTTCCGGCGGGCGGCCTCGCCGAGCGTGGTCGCGCCCGAGTCCCACAGCTCGACGAACCGCGGGCTCGCCGCCCGCAGGTCCCGCACGAGCTGCTGCAGCTGGCGGTCGAGCGGGTAGCGGGCCGCGGTCATCCGGAGCCCGGCCACCAGGTTCGCCTCGAAGGCCGCCTGCTCCTCGGGCGTGTGCACGGCTCGGCTGCCGGACCCGACCAGGTGCCGCCACGCGGTGTTCCGGTCGTTCCCGCGGAGTGCCCCGATCGGCCCCATCAGCGCGTCGTACGGGGCGTTGGCGACGAGCAGGTTCCCCGCGGCGTCGAGCACCGCGACGGGGGTGTCCGCCAGTCGGTCGAGCAGCCGCTGCACGCTCGGCGGGATCCGTGACGGCACCACGTCGGCGCCGGGGACCGCGTGCCCGGCGAGCCGGTAGAGCAGCTCGCGGTCGGCATCGGCGACCCGCAGCGACCGCGCGAGCGCCTCGACCACCTGGGCGGACGGCGAGGTCGCCCGCCCCTGCTCGAGCCGGGTCAGGTAGTCGGCCGAGATCCCCGCGAGGCCGGCCAGCTCCTCACGCCGCAGACCGGTCGCGCGCCGACGCGGCCCGACGACCATGCCCGCCGCCTCGGGGGAGACGTGGTCGCGCAGCCGCCGCAGGGTGTGCCCGAAGTCCGTGTCCGCCATGTCCCCAGTCTGCGCGCGACGGGCGACCGGGTCCTGGCCCTGCCGGTCCTACGACAACCGGGTGACTCCCTGCGGTCGTCGCCGAGCGTGACGCTGGACCCATGACAACGACACTCATCACCGGGGCCACCCGCGGCCTCGGCAAGGAAACCGCCCGCCAGCTCGTCGAGGCGGGCCACACCGTCTGGATCGGGGCCCGGGACGCCGACCAGGGCGCCGCGGTCGCCGCCGAGATCGGCGCCCGCTCCGTCCAGCTCGACGTCCGCGACGACGACTCGGTCGCCGCGGCCTTCGCCCACGTCGACGCGAACGGCGGACTCGACGTGCTGGTCAACAACGCCGGCATCGCCGTCTGGGGGCAGAGCGGCCCGGACGCACTCGCCGTCTTCGACACGAACACCGTCGGCACCATCCGCGCGACCGAGGCCGCGCTGCCGCTCCTGCGTCGCTCCGCGAACCCGATCGTGGTGAACCTGTCGAGCGCGCTCGGCTCCTTCACCGCCACCCACGACCCGTCGAAGCCGGCGTTCACCGTGCCGGCCGTGGTCTACGGCGCGTCCAAGGCCGCCGTCTCGATGCTGACGGTGCAGTACGCACGCGTCGTGCCCGAGGTGCACTTCGTCGCGATCGAGCCCGGCTACACGGCCACCGAGTTCGGTGGCATGCCGAACCCGCACGGTCGCCCCGTCGAGGTCAGCGCCGCGACGATCGCGGCCGCCGCGAGCGCGGGCCCGGAGGGCCCCACCGGCGTGTTCCTGGAGGACGGCCAGACGCTCGGGTGGTGACGTCGTGACGGCCGGGAGGCGCGGTTCCAGCTGGCACCGCGCCTCCAGGCCGTCGTCCGGTCGCGTCTACAGCAGCTGGCGCGCGTTGGTGGACGCGAGGTCCAGCAGCTCGTCGCCGCGACCCGACAGCACCGTGCGGATGGCGTAGAGCGTGAAGCCCTTCGCCTGCTCGAGCGTGACCGCCGGGGGCATGGAGAGTTCCTGGCGGTTCGCGCGGACCGACACGAGCGCGGGACCGTCGTGCGCGAGCGCGGCGGCCATGGCGTCCTCGAAGTCGTCGGACACGTCGACGTGGAACCCCTTGATGCCGATCGCCTCGGCGACGGCGGCGAAGTCCGGGTTCTGCAGTTCGGTGCCGTAGTTCACGAAGCCGGCGGCCTTCATCTCGAGCTCGACGAAGTTGAGCGACGAGTTGTCGAACACGACGATCTTCACCGGCAGCTTGTTCTGCACGATCGTGATGAGCTCACCGAGGAGCATCGTCAGCCCGCCGTCACCGGCCAGGGCGATCACCTGCCGGTCCGGGAACGCCGTCTGCGCACCGATCGCCTGCGGGACGGCGTTCGCCATCGTGCCGTGCACGAACGAGCCGATCAGCCGGCGCTTGCCGTTCATGGTGAGGTAGCGCGAGGCCCAGACGACGGGGGAGCCGACGTCGGGGATGAAGACGGCGTCCTCGGCGGCGAGCCGGTCGAGCACCCGGGCGACGTACTGCGGGTGCAGCGGCTTCTTCCTGCCGGCCGGCACCGCCAGGTCGTCGAGCTTCTCGCGGGTCTTCCGGTAGTGCTTGAGCGAGTCCTCCAGGTGCTTCGTCGGGTGCGAGCCGGTCAGCAGCGGGATGAGTGCGAGGGCGGTGTCCTTGACGGTGCCGACCAGCCCGATGTCGACGGGGTGCCGTCGGCCGAGCTGCGAGCCGCGGATGTCGACCTGCACGTGCTTCGCCTTTGCCGGGAAGAACTGCTGGTACGGGAAGTCCGTGCCGAGCATGAGCACGACGTCGGCGTCCTCCATCGCGCGGTACCCGGAGGCGAAGCCGAGCAGCCCCGTCATGCCGACGTCGTACGGGTTGTCGTACTCGATGTACTCCTTGCCGCGCAGTGCGTGCACGATCGGGGCCTGCAGCCGCTCGGCCAGGGCGACGACCTCGTCGTGGGCGTCCGCGACGCCGGCTCCGGCCAGGATCGTGATCCGGTCGGCACCGTTCAGCAGGTCGGCGGTGCGCTGCAGCTCGGCCTCGCTCGGCACGATCCGCGGGGTGGCCCGCTCGATGCGGGTGGCGCGGTCGTCCTTCGCCTCGGCGAGCAGCACGTCGCCCGGGATCACGAGCACCGCGACGCCGCGCTTCTCGATCGCCTCACGCATCGCGATCTCGAGCAGGCGGGGCATCTGGACGGGGTCGGCGACGTACTCGACGTAGACGGAGCACTCGCGGAACAGCTCCTGCGGGTGCGTCTCCTGGAAGTAGCCGGAGCCGATCTCCGCCGTGGGGATGTGCGCGGCGATCGCCAGCACCGGCACCCGCGAACGGTTCGCGTCGTACAGGCCGTTGATCAGGTGCAGGTTGCCGGGCCCGCAGCTGCCGGCGCAGACGGTCAGGTCACCGGTCAGGGCGGCTTCGGCAGAGGCGGCGAACGCGGCCGCTTCCTCGTGACGGACGTGCTCCCACCGCATAGTGCCGTCCTTGCGCAGGGCGTCGGTGAAGCCGTTCAGGGAGTCCCCGGGCAGGCCGTAGACCCGGTGGATGTCGTTGGCGCGGAGGGTGGCGACGATGTTCTCGGCAACGGTTGGCATGTGCCCTGTCTACTCGCGACCGCTGCGCTGAACGCTTTCGGAGTTTTGTGAGGCTCACTCGCCCTGGGATGCCGGGGTCGTGCTGCGACGATGGCGGGATGACCGACGACGCGCCGCTCCTCCGTCCCCGCCGACGGGAGCCCGCCGCGTACGGGATCCTCGAGCGCTCGCCGTACCCGCTCGTCTCGGTGGCGATCGCCGTCATCGCGGTCGTCGTCATCACCATCGTCGGGTTCACCCTCGGCACCGTGGACCTCGGATTGTCCAAGGCCCTCAACGCGCTGCACACCGGGTTCATCGGGGCGTTCAGCACGGCGGTCTACCACGTGATCAGTCCGGCACCGGCGATCGGGATCACGGTCGTCGTCGTCGCCGTGATCTGGTGGCGCACGCGAGACCTGCGACCGGCCCTGGCGTTCGGCGGCACCATCGCGATCACCTGGGTGCCGTCCGCGATCGTGAAGGAGATCGTGCACCGCGCCCGGCCCGACGTCGCCGTGCTGCCGCACCCGTTCCCCGTGCAGCCCGACCCCGGGTACCCGAGTGGGCACACGGTCTACATCACGGCGTTCGTGGTCGCCCTGATCTGGCTGCTCCGCGAGACCCGCTGGCACCGGCTCGCCCTGACGCTCGGGGTCGTGGCCATCGTGATCGTGTTCTTCGCGGTGTCGATCGATGCGGTCCACTACCCGACCGACGCCGCTGCCTCGATCCTGTGGGCGCTCGCCGTGGCGCCGGGGGTGCGGGTGGTGTGGGTCGACTGGCTCATGCCGCGGGTGCCGTTCCTGCGGCCGGGGCGGGGCTGACGCCGGGCGGGTTGGGC
>NZ_QKTF01000008.1:0-166878 GCF_003234745.1 Curtobacterium sp. MCLR17_039 | reverse complement strand
GCCCCGGGTCGCACGTCGCCCCGGCCCCCGGTGGCCCCGCCCAGTCGTCCGCGCCGGCGTCGGCGCAGACCGCTCCGGCGTCTGCCCCGTCCGTCCCGGCGTCGGCGCCCGCGGCCGGTGTGCCGCCGTTCCCGCCTGCTTCCGCGACCGAGATCGTCCCCGGCAGCGGTGGGCTCACCCGTCGGCAGATCCGGCAGCTCCGCGCCGCCGAGCGCCAGGCGGTGCAGCCGGTCCCGCTGCAGGACCCCACGCCCCAGTCGTCCGACCGCACCGTCGAGGACGTCCTCGGGTCGGTGGACACGATCGACCCCACCGCCGGGCCGCAGAGTGCTCCGGACGCCGAGGCCGCGCACGACGAGCAGCCCGCTGCCCCGACGGTCCTCGACCAGGCCGCGGTCGCCCAGGCCACCGAGGCCGACGGTTCCCCGGACGCGCTCGAGCCCCTCGACGAAGCCGCCGCGCACGCCGAGGAGCCCCGCCGCCACCGGTCGACGTGGTCGCCGCCCGCCGACGTCACCGATTCCGACACGCCGGCGACCGACGTCCCCGAGTCGGATGCGCCGGTGAACGACGCCCCTGCGGACGAGACGACCGACGTCGCCCCGGCGGACGAGCCGTCCGAGGACGCACCCGCTCCCGCTGCCGGGTCGCAGCCCGCCGTCACGCCGGTGCCGATCCCGACGAACACCGCCGCAGCGACCCCCGCGGTGTTCCCGCTCTCGCTCGACGCCGAGGACGACGACACCAACGAGGTGCCGCTGCCCGAGCCCGCGACCGAGGCCCCGAAGGTCCCCGCCGCGTTCCAGCGTCCGACCGAGCCGAAGCCGGTGACCACGGCCTTCGCGCCGCCCGCCGGCCACTGGTCCCAGCAGGCGCACGACTCGAACGACTCCGAGGTGCACGACGCCGAGACCGGCACCCGTCGCGTCGCGGTGACGAACACGAACGCGATCATCCTGCCGAACTCGGCCCTGGCCGACCCCACCGGCGCCCTGAACGCGACGGGCGAGGTGATCCTGACGGGGTCGATCGACCTGCCGGCATCGCTGTCGTCGACGGGGTCGCACCGGCCGATCGACGGCGCCGAGGTCGACCGCCTGCTCGAGCAGCAGGACGAGCAGCCCGACACCGACGCCAGCCCGGTCCGGGCCAGCCGCGCGGTGTCCAGCCACACCTCGACCCGCCAGGTCGTGCTCGCCGCCGCCAAGCCGAAGGAGTCGCGCACGCCGCTGATCCTCGGTGTCACGGTCGGCGCGGTCGGACTGGCTGCGGCCGGTGTCATCATCACCGCACTGCTCACCACCCACGCGTTCGGCGGCTGACCGCTGCCGTCCCCGACGTCCGTTCTCCACCACCCCGCCGACCCTGGCCTGGCCGCTGTCGGCGGGGTGGCTTATGATCGTGACCCATCAAGCGAACCGGCTGTCCGTCGGTTCGACGACCGGAAGGAATCCGTGACCGCCTCCACTCGCGCACTGGAACTCGTGCAGGCCGCAGCACTCGCGGCCGACGCCAAGCAGGCCGAGGACCTCGTCGCTCTCGACGTGACCGGGCCGTTGCAGCTCACGGACGTGTTCCTGCTCGCAACCGGTCGGAACGAGCGCAACGTGCAGTCCATCGCCGATGCCGTCGAAGAACGCCTCCTCGAGCTCGGTGCCAAGACGCTCCGCCGCGAAGGCCGTACCGAGGGTCGCTGGGTCCTCATCGACTTCGGCGAGATCATCGTGCACGTCTTCCACGACGAAGACCGCCAGTACTACTCGCTCGAGCGTCTCTGGGCCGACTGCCCGACGATCCCGCTCGAGCTCCCGGTGGACCACACCGCCTGATCAGCGACGCGCCCGGGTGACGGCTTCGATTTCGTCGCCCGGCGTTCGCATGGTGTACGCTTCTATGGTGCCTCCGGGGAACCGGTTGGTACGAAAGCAACACGATCTGGGTCTGTGGCGCAGCTGGTAGCGCACCTGCATGGCATGCAGGGGGTCAGGGGTTCGAGTCCCCTCAGATCCACCCTCAACCCCGTCGTTCCTCGGAACGGCGGGGTTTTTCGTGCGCCCGTCAGGCCTCGGCGGCCCGATACGCTGAGCGCATGAGCAACGACGCGCCGCTGTCCGGGTCCCCGCTGACGATCGCCTCCGCCGGGTACACGGCCGACATCGCCACCGTCGGAGCGACACTGCGGACCCTGCGGCACGAGGGCCGAGACCTGGTCGTCCCGTTCGACGCCGACGAGGTCCGCCCGGTCTTCCGCGGTGCCGTCCTGGCCCCGTGGCCGAACCGGATCGTCGACGGCGAGTACTCCTTCGGCGGCGTCGACCACGAGCTGGCCCTCACCGAGCCCGCACGGCACCACGCCCTGCACGGACTCGTCGCGTGGACGGACTTCCGCGTGCAGGAGCAGGCGGACGACCGCGTGGTGCTCGCCACGACCGTGCAGGCGCAGCAGGGCTACCCGTACCGCGTCGAGGTCACCGTGGAGTACCGGCTCGACGCCGAGGGGCTGCACACCACGATCACCGGGACGAACACCGGCGCCGAGGACGCGCCGTGGGGGACCGGCCCGCACCCCTACCTCGTCGCGGGTGCCAGCACCGTCGACGACTGGACCCTGACGCTCCCCGCCGCCCAGGTGCTCGAGGTGACGCCGGACCGGCTCGTCCCGACGGACCTGGTCCCCGTGCACGACGAGTTCGACCTGCGCACGCCCACGCTGATCGGCGACCGGTTCATCGACCACGCCTTCACCGGCTTCGACCGTGACCCCGCCGGCCTCGCCACCATCGCGGTCACGGCGGCGGACGGTCACGGGGTCCGTGCGACCTTCGGGCCGGAGTGCGGCTGGGCCCAGGTGCACACCGCCGACCACGTCGTCCCCGAGTACCACCGCGCCGGTCTCGCCGTCGAGCCGATGACGTGCGCCCCGGACGCCTTCAACGACGGTGAGGACCGCGGCCTCGTGGTGCTCGCGCCCGGTGCCTCGCACGCCGCCGCATGGACGATCGCCGCGATCTGAGCACCCCCGACCCCGGCGTCCGCGTCGAGGTCCGCCGACTCGACCCGGTCCCCGACCTCGCGGCCCTGGCGGCGCAGGTCGCCGGGGACCTGGTGTGGCTCGACTCCGGCCTGCCCGACGGTGCTCCCGCCACGGCTCGGCCCCGGGCCCGCTGGTCCGTGCTGGCGTGGACGGACGGGCCGTTCGCCGCCCGGTTCCGGCACCAGGACCGTCGCGCGCACCTGACGGTCGCCCCGCCCGCCCAGGAGTGGTTCGGGCCCGCCCGATCCGAGGAGCGTCCGGCCTTCGCGGTGCTGGCGGACCTGCTCCGACGCACGCCCAGCCTGCCCGAGCCGGTCGTCGGGTGCGGGTTCGCGCTGGGCTGGGTCGGGTTCCTCGGCTACGAGCTCGGCCGCGAGTCCGGTGGCCCGGACCGCACCGCCGACGGGCACGCCGACGCCGAACTGCGGTTCGTCGACCGAGCCGTCGTCGTCGACCACACCGGTGGCGCCTGGGCGCTCGCGCTCGTCGCCGACGCGGAACCGGCGGCCAGCGCGCGGAACCGCTCGTGGCTCGAGGAGGTGCCCACCCCCGCGACGTCGGTCGGCGTCGTGGACGCGGCCACGGGCCTCCCGGCCGGGGTGTCCACGGCGACCGGACGCGTGACGCGTGCCGCCTACGAGCGGGCGGTCGACGTGTGCCGCGCGGAGATCCGCGAGGGGAACGCGTTCCAGGTCTGCCTCACCACCGCCTTCGCGGTCGGTCAGGAGGCCCGTGGCGGCCCCGGTACGGACCCGCACCTGGGCGAGTACCTGCGGATGCGGGCGTCCGACCCCGTCCCGTTCGGTGCGTTCCTGCGGCTCGGCCCGCTGCGCGTGGCGAGCCGGTCACCGGAGCGGTTCCTGCGGATCGACGCGGCCGGAGCGGTGCTCGCGGAGCCGATCAAGGGCACCCGGCGGCGGCTCGCCGACGCGGTGGCGGACGCGGCCGCGCGGGACGACCTGGCGGCGAGCCCGAAGGACCGCGCCGAGAACGTGATGATCGTCGACCTGCTGCGGAACGACCTGCTGCGGACCGCGGTGCCGGGGTCGGTGCACGTCGAGCGGCTGTGCGCCGTCGAGACGTACGCCAGCGTGCACCAGCTGGTCTCGACGATCGGGGCGGTGCTGCCGCCGGAGACGTCGCGGGCCGACGTGGTGCACGCGGCGTTCCCGCCGGGGTCGATGACCGGGGCGCCGAAGAGCAGTGCCACGGCGATCGCGGACCGGCTCGAGGGGGCGCCGCGCGGGGTGTACTCGGGCGCGATCGGGTACTTCTCGGCGAGCGGGGCGGTCGACCTGTCGGTGGCGATCCGTAGCCTCGTGACCGTGCTCGACGAGTCGGGTGCGGTGCGTTCCCGGACCCTCGGAGCCGGGGGAGCGGTGACCTGGTCGTCGGTGCCCGCGGACGAGGCGGACGAGGTCGAGACCAAGACGCGGTCGGTGCTCGGCGGAGTCGGGTCGGTCGCCAGCTGGTGAGCTGACGCCCTGATCCGAACACGTGTTCGACCAGGACTGTCCACGGATGTCGGACGCGATTGACATCATCGAACACATGTTCGAATATGAGGGCATGCAGACGGCGGCGGCACTCCGGTCGCCCACCCCGGACCGGGGCGGGCGGAGCGGTGCTGCACGCGGTGGCAGCGGTGCGGGCGGTGGCGGTGCGCGCCGTGGACCGGACCACCTGAGCGATGCCCGGGCCGCGCTCGACCGCATCACGTCCCTGCGGTCCCGGGTGGCCGACATGGAGTCCACCCGGGTCGACACCGCCGGGCTCCCCACGGCCCCGGCGCTCGAACCCCTGCTGCCCGGCGGCGCGATCCGGGTCGGTGGCACCTACGCCGTCCCCGAGTCGGTGCTGCTCGCGATCACGATGCTGCAGGCGGCCTCGGCTGCCGGGGCGTGGTGTGCGGTCGTCGGGGTGCCGTCCTTCGGGATCGAAGCCGCCGCCGCCGCGGGGATCGACCTCGAACGGCTCGTCCTCGTCCCCGATCCCGGTGACCAGTGGCTCGCCGTGACGGCGGCGATGGCCGACGTCGCCCAGATCGTCCTCACCCGACCACTCGGCCGGGTCGTGCCGGGCGACGTGGCACGGCTGTCGGCTCGGCTGCGACAGCGCGGTGGCGCACTCGTCGCGCTCGGCTCCTGGCCCGGGGCGGACGTCACGCTGCGGGTCACGTCCTCGACGTGGAGCGGCATCGGTCAGGGCCACGGCCACCTGACGGAGCGCCGGGCCACCGTGACCGCGACCGGGCGTGCCGGCGCGGTGCGTCCGGCGACCGCCGAGCTGCTCCTGCCCGCGGCCGACGGTGCGGTCCGGGCCGCCACACCGGTGCCGACGGTGGGCTCCGGGGACACCCGCGTGCTGCGGCCCGTGGCGGTGGCGTCGTGATCGCGTCCGGGCGCGTCCGGACCGACGCGATCACGCGTGGGGCGGCACTGCCCGAACCACCCCCGACCCGGACGATCGTGCTCTGGTGCCCGGACTGGCCGGTCATCGCGGCGGCTCGGGCCGGTGGCACCCCGCCGGAGCAGCCCCTCGCCCTGACCGCCAAGGGGCTCGTGTTCGCGAGCTCCGCGTCCGCGCGTGAGCAGGGTGTCGTGCGGGGACTCCGTGTGCGTGAGGCCCAGGCACGGTGCCCCGAGCTCCTCGTGCAGCCCTACGACGACGCCCTCGACCACCGCGCCTTCGAGCCCGTCATCCGTGCGGTCGAGGCGGCGGTCCCCGGGGTCGAGGTGCTGCGGCCGGGCACCCTCGCGCTCCGCGCCCGCGGCCCGGCCCGGTACTACGGCGGTGAGCGCGCGGCGGCGGCGACCCTTGCCGGCATCGCGGCCGACCACGGCGCCCCCGCGGTGCGGGCCGGGGTGGCCGACACCCCGTTCGCGGCGGACCAGGCCGCCCGGGCCCGTCCGGTGCGCCCCGGTGAACGGGTGCGGCTCGTGCCCGTCGGGGGATCGGCGGACTTCCTCGCGCACCTGCCGCTCGGTGTGCTCGGCGACCCCGACCTCACGACGGTGCTCGACCGGCTCGGCATCACCACGCTCGGCGACTTCGCGGCACTCGGCGACGAACAGGTGCGGGACCGCTTCGGCGTGGCCGGGGCGTTCCTGCACCGATTGGCCGGGGGCCGCGACCCCCGCGAGATCGCGGCGCGGGAGATCCCGCCGGAACTCCGGGTCGAGGCGTCGTTCGAACCCCCGCTGGACCGTGCCGACCAGATCGCGTTCGCGTTCCGGCGTTCCGCCGACGACTTCGCCGACCGACTCCGGGCCGCGGGGCTCGTGGCGACGACCATCCGCGTGGGGATCATCGACGAGCGCGACATCCTGCTCGAACGGACCTGGGCGCACCCGCGCTGGTTCGACGCTGCCGACGTGGTCGACCGGGTGCGGTGGCAGCTCGCCGGCGGGGTGGACCCCAGCGGGCTCGAGGCGCCGGTCACCTCGGTCGTGCTCGAGCCGGTCGCCGTCGACGACATGGCGAACCACGAGCGCGGGCTGTGGGGCTCCGGCCCGGACGAGCGCGTGCACCACGGCCTCGCCCGGATCCAGGGCATGGTCGGCCACGACGGTGTGGTCAGTCCGCGCATCGGTGGGGGCCGCACCCTGTCCGAGCGCGTGGTGCTCGTGCCGTGGGGCGACGCACCCGCCGGCGGTGAGCGAGCCCTGGCGACCGTCCGCGACCGCCCGTGGCCCGGCAAGCTGCCCGGCCCGCCCCCCGCCACCGTGCTCGAGCGCCCCCGACCGGTCGACGTCGTCGCCGTCGGTGGTGCGAGTGTCGACGTCGACGAGCGCGGCGTGCTGTCCGGCGCACCCGAACGGTTCCGTGCCGAGGGCGACCGGGGCGGCGGCTTCTCGGCCGTGACGGCCTGGGCGGGCCCGTGGCCGCTCGTCGTCCGGTGGTGGGAGTCCGGCGGTCGACGCCTGCACCGGCTGCAGCTCGTCGACGCCGAGGGGCGTGCCTGGTACCTGGTGCTGGCGGACCACCGCTGGTGGGCCGAGGCGATCGCGACGTGACCCCGACCACCACCACCGACAGGAGCGTGACCTGATGGGCTACAGCAACCCACCCATCCCGTGGTCGCAGTTCGAGCGCGCGCTGTCCGACAAGCGGAGCCCGGGCACGGCGCACGACGGCGACGGCGGCGACAGCCCCGCGTGGTCGCGGAAGCGCGAGCCGTACGTCCCGTCACCGCTCGACACCGACGGCGGGCCCGTGGTGCCGTACGCCGAACTGCACGCGCACTCGGCCTTCAGCTTCCTCGACGGCGCCAGTCAGCCCGAGCACCTGTTCGAAGAAGCTGCTCGGCTCCGACTGCACGCCCTCGCGCTCACCGACCACGACGGCTTCTACGGGGCCGCCCGGATGGCCGAGGTCGCCGAGTCGTACCCGCAGGTCGGCACCGTGTTCGGCACCGAGCTGTCCCTGGGGCTGACCGAACCGCAGAACGGTGTGCCCGACCCCGAGGGCTCGCACCTGCTCCTGCTCGCCGACGGTCAGGACGGCTACCACCGGCTCGCCGGCGCGGTGACGAGCGCACACCTGGCCGCCGGGTCCGAGAAGGGCAGCCCGCAGTACGACCTCGACGACCTCGCCGCGCGGGCGGACGGGCACTGGCGCGTCCTCACCGGGTGCCGGAAGGGCTCCGTTCGGCAGGCCCTCGAGCAGGGTGGCGAGCCCGCCGCCGAGACCGCGCTCCGGGTGCTGCTCGACCGGTTCGGCAGCCGCAACGTCGTCGTGGAGCTGCTCGACCACGGCGACCCGCTCGACAGCGCCCGCAACGACGCCCTGGCCGCCCTCGCCGCGAAGCACGCGCTGCCCCTGGTCGCCACCGGCAACGTGCACTACGCCACCCCCGACCGGTTCCCGGTGGCGACCGCGCTCGCGGCGGTGCGTGCCCGCCGCAGCCTCGACGAGATCGACGGCTGGCTGCCGGCCGCCGACACCGCCCACCTGCGCTCCGGCGCCGAGATGGCCAGACGGTTCGGGCGCTACCCCGGCGCGATCGAGCGGACCGTGGAACTCGCCGACGAGCTCGGGTTCCGGCTGAAGACCGTGCAGCCCGGGTTGCCCGACCTCGACGTCCCGGACGGACACACCGCGATGTCGTGGCTCCGCGAGCTCACGTGGACGGGTGCCCGGCGGTTCTACCCCGGCAGCGCCGACGGCGTCGACCCCCGCAAGCGGGAGCGCATCGAGCGGGAGCTGTCCGTGATCGAGGAGAAGAACTTCCCGGGGTACTTCCTGATCGTGCGCGACATGGTGCAGTACGCCCGCGGTCGGGGCATCCTCTGCCAGGGGCGGGGCTCGGCGGCGAACTCGGCGGTCTGCTACCTGCTCGAGATCACCGCGGTGGACTCGATCCGGTACGGATTGCCGTTCGAGCGGTTCCTGTCGGCGATGCGCGACGAGGAACCCGACATCGACGTCGACTTCGACTCGGACCGCCGCGAAGAGGTGATCCAGTACGTGTACGCCAAGTACGGTCGGCACAACGCCGCCCAGGTCGCGAACGTCATCACCTACCGGCCCAAGGGTGCGGTGCGTGACATGGCGAAGGCGCTCGGCCACAGCCCCGGGCAGCAGGACGCCTGGTCGAAGCAGGTCGAGCGGTGGGGCTCGGTGACCGAGAGCCAGGACCACGACATCCCGCCGGCGGTCGTCGGGCTCGCGAGCGACGTCCTCGGGTTCCCGCGGCACCTCGGCATCCACTCCGGCGGCATGGTGCTGACCGACCGCCCGGTGGGCGAGGTCGTGCCGATCGAGCACGCCCGGATGGACGGCCGCACCGTGCTGCAGTGGGACAAGGACGACTGCGCCTACATGGGGCTCGTGAAGTTCGACATGCTCGGGCTCGGCATGCTCGCGGCCCTGCAGTACTCGTTCGACCTGGCGGCAGAGCACTGCGGGGAGCGCTGGGAGATGCACTCCATCCCGAAGGAAGAACAGGGGGTCTACGACCAGCTGTGCCGCGCGGACACGATCGGGGTGTTCCAGGTGGAGTCCCGCGCCCAGATGGGCACCCTGCCCCGACTGCTCCCGCGGCGGTTCTACGACCTGGTGATCGAGGTCGCACTCGTCCGACCCGGGCCGATCCAGGGCGGCGCGGTGCACCCGTACATCCGCCGACGCACGGGCGAGGAACCGATCACCTACATGCACCCGGCGCTCGAACCCGTGCTCGAACGCACCCTCGGGGTCCCGCTGTTCCAGGAACAGCTCATGCAGATGGCGATCGCGGTCGGCAACTGCTCCGGTGACGACGCCGACCTGCTGCGACGAGCGATGGGGTCGAAGCGCGGGCACGAGAAGATCGACCGGCTGCGCGACAAGCTCTACACGGGGATGGCGGACAACGGCATCCACGGTGCGGACGCCGACGCCATCTACGCGAAGATCCAGGCCTTCGCGAACTTCGGCTTCGCGGAGAGCCACTCGATCAGCTTCGCCCTCATCGTCTACGCGAGCGCGTGGATGCGACTGCACTACCCGGGGGCGTTCCTGGCGGCCCTGCTCCGGGCGCAGCCGATGGGGTTCTACTCACCGCAGACCCTGGTCGCCGACGCCCGACGGCACGGCGTCCGCGTGCTGCGACCGGACATCCTGCGGTCCGGGGTCGACGCCACGCTCGAACCGCTGCCGGACGGGGATGCCCCTGCCGGTGACGACGCGTGCCTGGCCACCGAGCAGCCCCCGGTGCTGCCCTTCGACAAGGCGCTCCCCGACGACACCGCGAGCCACCGACGCGACGGTGCCTTCGCCGTGCGGCTCGGGCTCGCCGAGGTCGCGTCCCTCAGCCGGAAGAGCGCCGAGAAGATCGTCGCGGAGCGGGACGCGAACGGCCCCTTCCGCGACATGTCGGACCTGGCCCGACGGGTCGGGCTCACCACGCCGCAGCTCGAGGCACTCGCCGCTGCCGATGCCTTCGCCCCCTTCGACATCGACCGCCGCGGTGCGATGTGGTCGGCTGCCCAGGCGGCCGCCGAGCGCCCGGACCAGTTGCCGGACACGCAGGTGTTCGTGCAGCCGCCGCTGTTCGGGCAGATGACGAGCGGGGACGTGCTCATCGCCGACATGTGGTCGACGGGCATGACGACCGACGACCACCCCGTCCGGCACGTGCGCGACCGCCTCGCCGCCCGCCGGGTGCTCAGCGTGCAGGACACCGCGACCGCCGAGACCGGACGACGGGTCGAGGTCGGCGGGATCGTGACGCACCGGCAGCGTCCGGCGACGGCCTCCGGCATCACCTTCCTGAACGTCGAGGACGAGACCGGGCTGGTCAACGTCATCTGCAGCGTCGGGGTCTGGGGGCGCTTCCGCCGAGTGGCGCGGGAGTCCCCGGCGGTGATCGTCCGGGGCATCCTCGAGCGCTCGCCCGACGGGGTCGTCAACCTGGTGGCGGACCGCATCGAGCACCTGTCGCTGTCCGTCCGCACCCGCTCGCGGGACTTCCAGTGAGCGGTCGTGCTCAGCGCACCTCGGGCAGGCGGATCGTGACCTCGAGTCCACCGGCGGGCACGTTGCGGAGGGACGCCGTGCCTCCCGCCCGTTCCGCCACCGCACGCACGATCGCGAGTCCCAGCCCGGAGCCGCCGGGCAGGGCGCCGACACCGGTCGACGGGTCCGGGTTCGGGCGGGACGTCCGGGCCTCGTCCGGACGCGTGAAGCGGTCGAACGCCACGGGGATGAAGGACTCGGGCACGCCGGGGCCGTCGTCGGTGATCTGCAGGACGCCTTCGCCGCCGGTGCTCCGCCAGGACACGAAGATGCCGCCGCCACGGGGGAGTGCGGCCACGGCGTTGCCCGCGATGTTCGTGACGAGCTGCGCCATCCCACCGGTGTCGATCCGGTACCGCGGTTCGACGGTGCCGCCGCCGATGCCCGGGCCGGAACCGCCGACGGCGACGGGCGGCTCGAGGTCGAAGTCGACGGTGACGTCCTTCGCCGAGGCGATGAGCCGGACACGGTCGACCGCGGCCATCACCTCGTCGCCGAGGTCCGACCACGCGGTCTCGGGGCGTCGGTCGCCGTCCTGTTCACGGCGCTCGGACTCCTCGATCCGCGACAGCGCCAGCAGGTCGTTCGCCAGCCGCGACAACCGCGCGACGCTGTGCTTGGCGCGTTCGATGTGGGCGGCGAGGGCGGCGGCGTCGTTCCCGTCGAGCGAGGCGAGGTCGAGCTGGGTCGTCAGGATCGCCAGGGGTGTCCGGAGCTCGTGGCTGGCGTCCGACACCATCTGGCGTTCGCGCTCGGTCGCCTGCCGGGTCCGGGCGAGGAAGGCGTTGAGCGTGGTCGCCAGGGACGCCAGCTCGTCCTGTGCGGGGCCCACCGGCAGTTCGGCACGCTCCGGGGCGACGGAGAGCCGTTCGGCCTCGCGCCGCATCCGGTTCACCGGCCTCAGTGCGGTGGTCGCGAGCACCCAGGACGCCACGCCGAAGGCGAGCAGGATCGCCAGGCCGGTCAACGACAGGGTCGTCGTGAGGTCGTCGACGACGATGGCCTCGGCCTGCGAGTTGCGGGCGGCCACGACGGTCCAGCGGCCGGCCTCGTTGACGGGGTGCTCCACCACGACGCGGTACTCCGAGCCGGAGACGGTGATGATCGAGGTACCGGCAGGGGTGGACCGCAGACTGCCGAGCGCCTGCTCGACACGGTCGGGCATCGTCGACAGCACGATCTCGCCGGACGGGGACACGACGGCGACGAGCTGCGCGTTGCCCGGCGGCGACAGGTCGGGGTCGCTGTCGACCTCGAGCGTGGCGACGTAGGGGTCGGCGTCGGCGTCGAGCAGCGTGCGCGTCGCACTCGCGACGACGCTCACCACCTGGAACCGCATCACCAGGACGAGCAACAGGATGACGATCGCGGCGATCGCCGTCGAGCCGATCGTGATCCGGGCACGCAGCGACAGCAGACGCAGCGGCCGGATCGGACCGCCGCGTCGGCGGTCCGATCGTGGGGCGTCGTCGGCCCCGTTCACGCCCCGAGCAGATCCAGGCGGTACCCGCGACCGCGGACCGTGGCGATGGCGACGGTGGCCTCGTGCGCGGTGAGCTTCTTGCGGAGGTACGAGATGTACTGCTCGACCACGTTCGGGTCGACGTGCTGCGAACCGTCCCAGACCTCTTCGAGGATCTTCGGGCGGTCGACGACACTGCCGGCGGAGCGGGCGAGCAGTCGGAGCAGGGCGAACTCGGTGGGGCTCACGGCGACGCGCTGCCCCTTGATCGAGATGCGGCGGGCCTCGGAGTCGATCGACACGTCCCCGACCTCGATCGTGCGGGGAGCCCCGGCGGACTCGCGACGGCCGAGCGCACGCAGCCGGGCGGTGAGCTCGGCGAAGGCGAAGGGCTTGGTGAGGTAGTCGTCCGCGCCGGCGTCGAGCCCGAACACGCGGTCGTCGACGGCGTCGCGCGCGGTCACGAGCAGGATCCGCACGGGGTCCTCGCGTTCACGGATCCGCCGCGCGAGCTCGAAGCCGGACATGCCGGGCATCATCACGTCCACGACCGCCAGATCGAACGCCTGCTCGCCGAGGGCGATGAGCGCCTCGACACCGTTCTCGACGGCCGTGACCCGGTACCCCTCGGCCGCGAGTCCGCGTTCCATCAGGGCACGCATCTCGTCGTCGTCCTCGACCACCAACAGCCGCATAGTGGACCTCCTCGGACCCATCGTGGCATCGAACCGGCGCGGAGGGCCGTTCTCCGGGTCCGACTCGCTGAATCTCGTCACAGGACGAAGCAGAACGGTCTGTCCCACGTTCTAGGGACGTGAGCGCCGCTTGCTTCGTTGCTAGGCTCCGGCAGCGGACAGCGCGACCCGATGCGCCGCCCGCACTGGGGGATCATGAACGACTCGATCGACCACCCGGCCATCGTGCGCCTGCGCGCCGAACTGGACGCCGCGTGGAAGGGCATCGGCGCGCTCGCGCAGCTGGAGGACGCTCCGCGCGACCGCGTGGTCGCGGAGCTGCGGACGGCCGTGCCGGACGTGGCGAGCCGTGCTGCACGCGAGGTCGGCACCGAGGCCGTCGTCGCGGAGATCAGCCGGTACGCCGACGCCGGCATCCCGGGCGCGACCGCGACCGACGTCGTCCCGACCGCGGTGATCTGGTCGGACGTCGTCCGGACGGCGTCGGAAGCGGCCTGCGCTGCGCGCTGAAGCGGACCGAGCGGCCTGCGCAGCGCGCTGAACCGGACCGACTAGTCGTCCTCGCCGAGCAGCTCGCCACGCACCCGTCGGATGTCCTCGAGCAGTGCCCCGATGAGCACCCAGTGCCGGGAGTTCGGCCGCACCACCTCGAGCGGCGCGGTGAGCGCCGGCTCCGAGGCCTCCGCCCAGGGCTCCGCGTCCGGTCCGAAGGTGGCGGGGTCCGCTCGGCCGACCCCGTCCACCGGGTCGAGCCGTGTGGATTCGACCCGCGCACTGAGCGACCGGACGTCCGCACCGATCCGTGCCACCTCGGTCGCGATGCCGTGCACCACCGGGTCGTCGCGCAGGTCCGGTGCGGTGTTGTCGCGGATGGCCCGGGTCATCCCGGTGACCCGGGTCACCAGGACGCGCAGGTGGTCGGTGGTCACCACGTCGCGGTCGAGGATCGTCCGGTGCCGGCCGCCGCGCGGGTTCATCGTCAGGGACTCGCGCGCCGACCCCAGGGATGCCTCGGCCTTGGCGTGCTGCTGCCGCAGTGACCGAGCGGCGACGAGCGCCTCGTCCCAGCGCTCGCGGTCCCACCCTTCGGTCAGGCCGATCGCGATCCGCTCGAACGCCACCGCGGTGTCACGGGCGAGCCGGGCGACGGCGAGGTGTGCCGGTTCGAGCAGCACGGGCGGCACGATGAGCGCGTTCACGACCAGGGCCACGATCGCACCGATCACGGTCTCGAGGATCCGGTCGGCGGAGTAGTTCGGCGTCACGACCCCGGCGGTGAGCACGAGCATCCCGCTGATCCCGACCTGGGTGGCCGACGTCGGGGTGAGCCGGAGCGCCCAGGCGATGAGGATCGCGAGCACGATGACGAGCAGCACGACGAACACGCCGTCGCCGAGCAGCAGGTGGAACCCGGTGGCCAGCACGACACCGATCACGACGCCCGCGCTCCGCTCGAGCCCCTTCACGAACGACTGGTTGATGCTCGGCTGCACCACGAGCAGGGCAGCGATCGCCGCGAAGGTGGGGAACGGCCCCTGGATGACCAGTCGGCAGAGGAGCACGGCGGCGACCACCGCGACGGCGGTCTTCACGACCTGCAGGAACGGCGTGCGACTGGAGCTGCGGAGGCGCGCGACCGGGTTCACACGGACCACGGTAGCCACCGGCCGCGCGCCGAGCCGCGCACGAACGCGACGAAACCCGCGCGACACGGTTGACTGATGCCGTGTGGCCCAACCATGAGCGCGTCATCCCGCAGGCCTTCGCCGGCTCCGGGACCTCCGTGGTGGCCGCACGGGCGCACTCCGTCGAGCCCTCGGGCAACGGCTACCTGTACGGCTACGAGGTCGACACGGTGGACCGCAACGGCCAGCGCGCCACGGTCCTGACCTACGTCGACACCGGCGGCACCCACGACCAGAACAGCGCGATCGTCACCGATCCAGCGACGGGCGACCCGGTGTCGGTGTGGGCGTACCCGAACGACCCCGGCCTGCCGGTGCTGCCGCAGGTCACCTACCGCGACGCCGTCGCCGAGCTCCTGACCACGCTCGGCATGCCCGTCACCGACCCGGTGCTCACCGTGGCGGCGTACCGGCCCGGCAAGCGCGCGGTCGTGCGCGTCGACGCCCCCGAGCGCACCCTGTTCCTGAAGATCGTCCGTCCGCACCGGGTCGCACCGATCGTGCAGTCGCACGAGCAGTTCGTCGCGGCCGGTCTGCCCGTGCCGCGCGTGCTGTCCAGCCGTGGCGACGGCCTGCTCGTGCTCGAGCGCATCCGCGGCGTGCCCGCCGGCAGCCGCATCCTCGACATCGCCGACGACCCCCGCTTCGTGGCGTCGCTCGCCGCGCTGAGCGGCCGGGTCGCCACCGTCCCGATGACCCAGCAGGCGCGCGCCGACGCGATGGACCACGCCGACTGGCACCGTCGCACGCTCATCGCCGCCCTGCCGCGCGACGCCGAGGAGATCGACCGCCTGTACGACGCCATCGGCCGCCGCTCCATCGGCTGGTCGAGCTCGACCAAGCAGGTCGTGCACGGCGACCTGCACCTCGAGCAGGTGTTCGTCGACGAGGACGAGCCGTGGCGCATCTCCGGCCTGCTCGACATCGACACCGCGGGCTGGGGCTTCCCGGTCCGTGACGTCGGCGCCGTCGTCGCCCACCTCGTGGTCACCGGGCTCTGGCACCGGTCCCGCGGGGACGCCGAGCGCGGCGCCGCCGCCGAGCGCCTCGCCGACGCGATCGCCCGCGACTGGGTCGCGCGCAACCCGCGCGAGGCCGACCGCATCGGGCCCGCCATCGGCGCCCAGCTGCTCGCCCACGCCGGCGGTCAGGCGACCACCGGCTCCGCCAACGGGATCCAGACCGCCCAGCAGCTCCTCGCCGCGACGCAGGCCGCCCTGGCGGACGCGGCCCCGAGCCTCCCGACCGGTGGTTCGACCCGCCCGCGGTCCGCACCGCAGGTCTGAGAGGCGACCGGAGGACGGACCGGAGGCGCGGGTCGGGCCCGCCACGGGCCTCCCGTCCGCCGTCGCGACGCGCGCGGGCAACGCGTCGGTCGCCTCTGTCGGTGGTCCGGGAGTAAACTGAGCGCGCACGCACCGCGTTCCCGCGTGCCGCGTCGATTCCGGACGCAGCCGTCGATCACTTGATCGACGCGGGGACCGGGCCGTGACCGCCCCGAGGGGGCATCACGTGCGTGTGACGACGCCGGATCCCGGCGCGGACCGTCCGAACCTGCTCCCGGCAGGTGCTCGTGTGGAACGGCTCGCGGGAGTCCACCGGACGTCCCGATGCGGGGACCGGCGATGCGGTGGGCCACGGTGGCCCGCAGCCGAACCGGAGCCGCGCCAGGCCCCGGTGCAGGACTTCCCGCCCCACGGGCGGATCGCCCCGACGTGTGGGCGGAACAGGAGGAGCGTTGGCTCGATCAGGCACCCGGCGTGCTGCCGGCGGGACGCGGACCGCGTCACGTCGCACCAGGCCGCTGGACAACGACGGCGTCATCCCCGTCCTCGCCCGCGCTGTGCGCGAGGTCGAGGCCGCGGCACAGCGCGGACCGCTCAAGGCATCGAACCGGACGAAGTTCCAGGCGGTCGCCCTGCTCATGCGCGAAGAGCGCGCGCGGGTGAAGGCCGACACGGAGCTCACCGACGCGCAGCGCGCCGAGCAGCTCAAGCGGCTCGACGGCGTGGCCACGATCCTGGCGAAGACGGCGGCGCGGGACACCAGCGTCATCCAGCTCCTCGCCGAAGAGGTTCAGGTGTCCGAGGCGACGCGTGCGGTCAAGCGCGACATGATGATCGCCGGTGGCATGGAACTGCAGCCGGAGGACCTCGTCATCGCGTCCGAGCCCGCCGCGGTGGTCGAGACCCCGGTGCGGGCCGTCGTGCCGCAGGCGGTCGTGCAGCGTCAGCTCGCGAACCCGTTCATGCCGCCGGACTTCGCCCTCGCCGACCAGCCCGTCGCGCACCCGCGTCGCCTGGCGAACTGGGAACTGTTCGGACCGCTGTTCAAGTCGTTCGAGTACGGCGCGGGCGGGGGAGCGGCGTCGATGCCGCTGCCGGAGCCCACGACGCTGCACTCGCGCTCGGGCACCACGCTCATGAAGCACCAGGCGGAACTCGTCGCCGCCGCGGCGCAGGGGCACCGCACGTTCCTGCTCGCCGACGAGCCGGGCCTCGGCAAGACCGCACAGTCGCTGCTCGCCGCCGATGCCGCGAACGCGTTCCCGCTGCTCGTCGTCGTGCCGAACGTCGTCAAGACGAACTGGGCGCGTGAAGCCGAGCGCTGGGTGCCGAACCACCGCGCCACGGTGATCCACGGGGACGGCAACGACCTCGACGGGTTCGCCGACATCGTCATCGTGAACTACGAGATCCTCGACCGGCACGCCGGGTGGCTCGGCAACTTCGGGTTCAAGGGGATGGTCGTCGACGAGGCGCACTTCATCAAGAACAAGGACTCGCAGCGCGCCCGGTTCGTGCTGCAGATCGCCGAGCGGATCCGGCAGCGCACCGCGGCGCCGCTGCTCATGGCGCTGACCGGTACCCCGCTGATCAACTCGGTCGAGGACTTCCGCACCATCTGGGAGTACCTCGGCTGGATCGACGACAAGAAGCCGCGCGCGAAGCTCATGAACGAGCTCGAGGAGATCGGTCTGACGCCGGCCGATCCCGGGTTCTTCGTCGAGGCCCGCCGTGCCGTCATCGACCAGGGCATCGTCCGACGCCGCAAGGTCGACGTCGCCGCGGACATCCCGGCCCGCCGGATCGCCGACATCCCCGTCGAGCTCGACGGTGACGAGGGTCGCTCCATCCGCGACGCCGAGCGCGAGCTCACCGCGAAGCTCGTCCGTCGCTACCACCAGGCGCTCGACGCCCGCACCGGGCAGGACCCGGTCGTCGGCATCGACCACAAGCTGGTCCGCCAGGTCGCGCGCTGGGAGCTCGAGGACCAGGATGCCTCGTCGACCGGCGAGAACGTGTTCTCGATGGTCCGTCGCATCGGCCGGGCCAAGGCCCAGCTCGCGGCCGACTACGCGGCACAGCTCGCCTCGAACGTCGGCAAGGTCGTGTTCTTCGCGAAGCACCTCGACGTGATGGACCAGGCGGAAGAGGTGTTCGCCCGTCGCGGCCTGCGCACCGCCACGATCCGCGGCGACCAGACCCCGACGCAGCGCACGGCCGAGATCGACTCGTTTGTGAACGACCCCGACGTCGCCGTCATCGTCTGCTCACTGACCGCCGCCGGTGTCGGGCTGAACCTGCAGGTGTCGTCGAACGTCGTGCTCGCCGAGCTGTCGTGGACGAGCGCGGAGCAGACCCAGGCGATCGACCGTGTGCACCGCATCGGGCAGGAAGAGCCTGTCACCGCGTGGCGCATCATCGCCGCGCAGACGATCGACACCAAGATCGCCGAGCTCATCGACTCGAAGGCGTCCCTGGCCGCCCGCGCGCTCGACGGTTCGGACGAAGAGGTCGTCGACTCCGGTGACATCCAGCTCGACGCGATGGCTGCGCTGCTGACCGAGGCGCTCGGCGGCTAGCGCGGGCGCGTCCGGCGCGGCGCTGACAGCAAAACACCGGTGTTCGCACTCTGAACCGCGTCATGCGCGTGTTCGGAGCGTGAACACCGGTGTTTTGCGGAGGGCCGCCGCTCAGATGCGGGACTGCACCTCGGCCAGGGACGGGTTCGTCGCCGTCGTGCCGTCGGGGAACACGAGCGTCGGCACGGTCTGGTTGCCGCCGTTGACCTCGGCGACGAGCTCGGCGGTGCCCGGGGTCTGCTCGATGTCGACCTCGGTGAAGGGCACCCCGGCCTTCGACATCTGGTTCTTCAGCCGGGCGCAGTAGCCGCACCACGTGGTGGTGAACATCGTGACGCCGCCGGCTTCGGGCGTGAACTGCTCGCGGGTGATCGTGTCGCTCATCCCTGCAGGCTAACCCCGGGTGCGGGGAAACCTCGCAGTGCCTGGTAGACAAGAGCGTGTGAGCCACACGCACCTCGAGATCGAGCGCACCTACGACCTGCCCGAGGGCGGTGCCCTCCCCGACCTCGTCGGCGCGGGCGGCATCCTCCGCACCGAGCACCAGGAGCCGTTCGAACTGGACGCGACCTACTGGGACACCGAGCGGTACGACCTTGTGGCCGCACGGGTGACCGTGCGCCGCCGCACGGGCGGCCCCGACGCCGGCTGGCACATCAAGCGATCGGAGTCGGACACGGTCCGCCACGAGCAGCAGTTCCCCCTGACCGACGACGCCGACACGGTGCCCGACGAGGTCCTCGCCGCGCTCTTCACGGAGCGTCGCGGTCGCGGGCTGCGTCCCGTCGTCCGGATCACCACCACCCGCACCGTCACCCGACTGCTCGACGAGGACGGCGACCAGATCGCCGAGCTCGCCGACGACCAGGTCACCGCCCAGCGCCTCGACGACGATGCTCCGGAGACCCCGCGCACCTGGCGCGAGGTCGAGGTCGAGACCGTCGACGGCGTCGACCCGCAGATCGCCCACGAGCTGTTCGCGGCCCTCGACGGGCGCTTCGCGGCCGTCGGTGCCGGCCCCGCCGCCGTCGCGTCCAAGCTGGCACGCGGGCTTGCAGGAGCACCGGCACCGCGCCTCCAGACCGAGGAGAAGCCGGCCAAGGGCACGACCGCACGCATCCTGGCGAAGCGGGTGCGCAAGCTGCGCGTCGCGCTGCTCGGCCAGGAGGCCCGGCTCCGCTCCGGCGACACGGCCGACCTCCGGCAGGCGGCCGACACCACCCTCGAGATCGCCGCGATCCTGGGCGCCTACCGCCCGGCGTTCCCCGACGGCGAGGCCGTCGACCGCGCCGCCGAGGCGGCGGACGGCCTGGCGGGCGTCACCGCGCGTGCGGCGCTGGCCGAGTACCTGATCGACCGGCTGCCGCGGGCGTCGTCGCCGGCGCAGGACGACCTGGTCGACGCGATGACCCGCGAGCGCATCCTCGCCTCGACCCGGGAACGTCGCGACCAGGCGGTGCGGGACGTCGTCGCGTTCCTGCACGGCGAGCCGTTCCTCGAGCTGCTCGACGCCCTCGACGACGCTGCCGAGCGCCCGGCGCCGACGGCGTGGTCGCTCCGTGCACCGAAGCAGGTCGCGCAGGACGTCGGCGCCGACGTGAAGCCTCGTGTGCGCGAACTCGTCCGGGCCGCCGTGGCCGACGACACCTCGGACACCGCTGCCGAGCGCGAGGCCGCCGACCGGACCACCACCGAGGCCGCGTGGCAGGAGACGATGCGCGCCCGGATGGCGATGGACGTGCTCGGCGACGACGCGTTCCCGCACGCGCTGTGGAAGCGGATCGGCACCGCGGCCGACGTGCTGACCGAACGGGTGCGGTCCCTGCATGCCCTCGACATCCTGCGGGCGAACGCGGCGGTCGCGGAGCGCGGGGGTGAGGGCACGTTCGGGTACGGGGTGCTCGCGGGGGACCGGGTGCGCCTGGCCGAGGAGTCCTACGACGAGGCGGTGCACGCGCTCAACCGCGTGTGAGCGGGGTGCGTGCACCGCGTGCGCCGGGTGCGCCGGGAGCGCCGCTGTTCGCTTGGTGAGCAGAAGAGGTCGGGTCCCGCGTTCGGACCCGACCTCTTCTGCTCCCGAAGTGCGCGGCGCGGCTCAGCCCGCGGCGATCGGGTTGGCGGTCGCGGCGGCGGGCGTCTCGTCGGCGAGCCCGAGCACGTCGAGCAGCCAGGCGAGTTCGAACGCCCGCTCCTTCCACGACGCGTAGCGACCGCTGACACCACCGTGGCCGGCGGACATCTCGGTCTTCAGCAGCACCGGAGCGCCGACCTCGCGGAGCTTCGCGGTCCACTTCGCGGGCTCGACGTAGAGCACGCGGGTGTCGTTGATCGAGGTCACGGCGAGGATCTGCGGGTACTGCACGTCATCGCGGACGTTCTCGTACGGGGTGTACTCGCTCATGTAGCGGTAGACCTCGGCGTCGTGCAGCGGGTCGCCCCACTCGTCCCACTCGATGACGGTGAGGGGCAGGTCCGGGTCGAGGATGCTCGTCAGCGCGTCGACGAACGGCACGGCGGCCAGGATGCCGGCGAACCGCTCGGGTGCGAGGTTGGCGACCGCGCCCATCAAGAGTCCGCCCGCACTGCCGCCCTCGGCCACGAGCCGGTCGGCGCTCGTCCGGCCGGACTCGATCAGGTGCTCGGCGACCGCGACGAAGTCGGTGAACGTGTTCTTCTTCGTCAGGGTCTTGCCGTTCTCGTACCAGTGCCGGCCGAGCTCACCGCCACCACGGACGTGCGCGACGGCGAAGACGACACCGCGGTCGAGCATCGACAGGCGCATGACGCTGAAGCCGGGGTCGATCGAGTGCTCGTACGAGCCGTAGCCGTAGAGGTGCAGCGGTGCCGGGGTACCGTCCTCGACGGCGTCACGACGCCAGACGAGCGAGATCGGCACGCGGGTGCCGTCCGACGCGGTCGCCCAGTCGCGCTCCTGCACGTAGTCGGCCGGGTCGTAGCCGCCGAGCACGGGCTGGCGCTTCAGGACGGTGACCTCGCCGGTGGCCAGGTCGAGGTCGCTGACCTCGGAGGGGGTCACGAACGACGTGTACCCGATGCGGAGCGTCGGCTGCTCCCACTCCGGGTTGCCGCCGAGCCCCGCCGAGAACAGTGCTTCGTCGAAGGGGACCTCGTGCGCGTCGCCGTAGCCGTCGCCCTCGATCGGGATGATCGCGACGCGGGGGAGCGCCTCAGACCGGTACTCCAGGGCGAGGTGTCCGGCGAAGGCGTCGACCGACTCGATGCGGCGCTCGGTGTGGTGCGCCACGACGACGCGGCGGTCCCGCTCGGAGGTCGGGTCGTCGGCGGGGACGTCGACGAGCTCGAAGTTCTCGGCGCCGTCGTTGTGCAGCACCAGGAACCGGTCGCTGCCGCCGACGATGGCGTGCTCGATCTCGTACTCGACGCCCTCGCGGCGGGGCCAGACGACCTGGAACTCACCGGTCGGGTCCGCGGCGTCGAGGACGTGCGCCTCGGACGTGATCTTCGAGCCGAGCTCGATGACGATGTACTGCGAGGAGCGGGTGACACCGACGCCGACCCAGTAACGGTCGTCGGGCTCCTCGAACACCAGGACGTCCTCGGACGCCGCGGTGCCGACCGTGTGGCGCCAGATCTTGTCCGGACGCCAGGACTCGTCGACCGTGGGGTAGAACACGTAGCGCCCGGCCGGGTCGAACGTGGCGCCGGCCCCGGTGTTCGGGATGGCGTCGCCGAGGTCGGTCCCCGAGGCCAGGTCGCGCACGTGCAGGGTGTACCGCTCGTCACCCTCGACGTCGATGCCGTAGACCAGGCGGGTGCCGTCGTCGCTGATGTCATAGGTGCCGAGGGAGAAGAACTCGTGGCCGTCGGCCAGGGCGTTGCCGTCGAGGACCAGCTGCTCGCCGGGGAGCGTCGACTCGCCCTCGACGACGGCGGGCGGGGTCCAGTCGTCGGGGCCGGCGACGGGCACGCGGCAGTGCACGCCGTACTGGCTGCCCTCGGCGGTGCGGGTGAAGTACCACCAGTCGCCCATGCGGACCGGCACCGAGAGGTCGGTCTCCTGCACGCGGCTCTTCACCTCGGCGAAGATGCGGTCCCGCAGCGGCGCGAGGTGCGCGGTGGCGGCGTCGGTGTGGGCGTTCTCGGCTTCGAGGTACGCCAGGGTGTCGGGGGATTCCTTGTCCCGCAGCCACTCGTAGTCGTCGACGAAGTCGATGCCGTGGTGGGTCCGTGTCACGGGCCGCTTGGCGGCGCTGGGCGGGGTGGATGCGGTGTGCTCGTTGCTCACCGTCCCACCCTATTCGCCCGTACCCCCGGTCAGGCCGCCGTGCGCTCGCGGCCGCCCACAGCGGCGTGCACCCGCTGCTCGAACGCCTCGAGCTCGGCGACCACGACGGGTGCGACCCACGCGCGGTCACGGCGACGACCGGTGACCGGACGGAGCACTCCCGCCAGCACCAGGTCGTGCGTGACGCGCTCGACCTCGTCGGCGGTGAGCAGGGTGTCCAGGTGCGCTTCGGTCAGGACGGGGTCGTCGGCGAGTGCACGGCCGACCACGGCGTGCGGACCCGAGGCGCAGGGGCCGGCCGACAGGTCGGCGTCGTGCTCCTTGAGCAGCAGGGCGCTCAGCGTCGCCTCGTCGCACACCGTCCCGATCGCCAGGGCCAGGTCGACCACGAACCCGGTGACCCGGCCGTCGCGGTACTGCTCCAGGTGTCGGAAGTACCGCCGTCGGTCCGCCGCGAGCGCGGCGGACACCGGTGCCGTGACCGTGGTCGTCACCCCGCGTCGCCGGAGCACGGCCCCGATCAGCGCCCGCCCGATCCGACCGTTGCCGTCGGTGAACGGGTGGATCGACTCGAACTGCGCGTGGGCGATCGCGGCCTGGGCGATCGGGTGCAGGTCCACGCGGTGCACGAACGCGAACAGGTCGGCCATCAGCGGTGCCACGAGCTCGGGCGGCGGTGGCACGTGGACGGCGTCGCGGGGCGTGGCGCCGCCGCCGATCCAGTTCTGCACGTCTCGGTACCGGCCGGCGTACCGTCCGTCGACCGGGTCGTCGCGCATCAGCAGGCGGTGTGCCTCGAGCAGGGAGACCTCGGTGACGGTTCCCGAGTCCGCTCCGGACACCAGGTGCTCGACGGCTCCGCCGGCCCGGACGACCGCGGTGGCACCCGCGTTCGCGCGGATGCCGACGAGTGCCCGCGCCAGGTCGTCGATCGACGCGGACTCGTCCTCGATCCGCGACGACGCCAGGGCGTCGGTCCGGGCGAGCACGGACCCGAGCGGTGCGAGCCGCGAGCCGTGGTGGACGTCGAGGGCGCGCAGGGCCGTGGCGCTCCGGTCGAGCAGCGCGACGGTGTCGTCGTCAGGCGTCCACCGAGCCGTCGCGATGGACGGGGGCAGCGACACCTGCACGGTGGTCACCAGCCGGTCGTCGCGGCACCCGCGGACGGTGCTCCGCCACGGTCGCTCGCTGCGTTCGTGTGTGGGCCAGGTGTCGCTCCGGTGTGCCATCCCGCGACGGTAGAACCACCCGGACGCTCGACGCCAGGAATCGGTGTTCCGCCCGCTCGCCGCCGCCGCCGCCCGCCCGCTCGCGCCCTGCCCCCCGCGTACCGTTGGTGCCATGAGCAACTCCTTCGCGATCACCGGTGCCCACGTCGTCCCCGTCTCCGCTCCCGCCTTCGACGGCGGCGCGGTCGTCGTCGAGGACGGCCGGATCACCGCGATCGGTCCGGACGTCTCCCCGCCCGAGGGGATGACGGTCATCGACGCCGCGGGTTCGTGGCTCGTCCCCGGCTTCGTCGAGGCGCACGGCCACGTCGGCATCCACGAGGAGGCCAACGGCGAGGCCGGCAACGACACGAACGAGATGACCGCGCCGAACATGGCCGGCGTCCGGGCGATCGACGCGATCGACATCGACGACGAGGGCTTCCGGGATGCGCTCGCCGGCGGCATCACGAGCATCGTCGTCAAGCCCGGCTCCGGCAACCCGATCGGCGGTCAGAGCGTCGCCATCAAGACCTGGGGCGGCCGCACGATCGACGAGCAGCTCATCTCCGACTCGGTGAGCGTGAAGAGCGCCCTCGGCGAGAACCCGAAGCGCGTCTACGGCGGCAAGGGCCAGACACCCTCGACCCGGCTCGGCGTCGCGAAGATCATCCGCGACGCCTTCGTCGAGGCGCAGAACTACCGGGCCGCCCGTGACGCCGCCGCCGCGAAGGACGAGCCGTTCGCCCGCGACCTGACGAAGGAGACGCTCGTCCGGGTGCTCGACGGCGAGCTCGTCTGGGACCAGCACACGCACCGCCACGACGACATCGCCACCGCGATCCGCCTGTCCGAGGAGTTCGGCTACCGGCTCGTCGTGAACCACGGCACCGAGGCGCACAAGATCGCCGACGTGCTGGCCGCCAAGGACATCCCGGTCATCTACGGCCCGCTGTTCACCAGCCGCTCGAAGGTCGAGCTCCGCGACCGCGGCATCCCGAACCTCGCCGCCATCGCGGCGGCGGGGGTGCGGGTCGCCATCACGACGGACGCGCCGGTCGTGCCGATCAACATGCTCGTCGACCAGGCGACCGCCGCCGTGAAGGAGGGTCTGCCCGCCCAGACCGCGCTCGAGGCGCTCACGGTCAACCCGGCCGAGTTCCTCGGGTTCGGGGACCGCGTCGGTCGCCTGGCCGAGGGCTACGACGCCGACCTCGTGCTCTGGGACGGCGACCCGCTCGACGCGACCAGCCGCGCGACGCGCGTCTGGATCGACGGCAAGTCCGTCTTCACGTGGGCCGACGGAGCCGGCGTCACCACGCCGCGCTGGTAGCGAGCACGACACGGAAGTGGAGGCGCGGTGCCAGCTGGCACCGCGCCTCCAGTCCGTCGTGGGCCCACGCCCATTTCGCGGTGCGCGACACCTCACGCACGCTCCACCCCGTGACGTGTCGCTCAGCGCGAAACGCGCGCGGCACATGCGCCGGGGGCGCGCGTGCTCAGACCTCGCGCGCCAGCAGGAAGTCGTTGATCCGCGTCGTGAGCTCCGCGTCGATCGGCCGCGCGTCGCCGTTCACCGAACGGATCGGCGCAGCCTGCCGCACGCTCGACACGAGCCAGAGCGCGTCCGCCGCCGCCAGGTCAGCGAGCGTGACGAGCTCGTAGGCGGTCTCGATGCCCTCCTGCTCAGCGAAGCGGAACACGTCGGCCTGCGTCGTGCCGGCCAGGATCCCGATGTCGGTGCGCGGCGTGACGAGCCGGTCGCCGACCTTCATGATCAGGTTGGCGCGCGTGCCCTCGAGCACGTAGCCGTCGCTCGAGACGAACAGGGCGTCGTCGGCACCGCGGCGGACGGCCTCGCGCAGGGCGGCCATGTTCACGCCGTACGACAGCGTCTTCGCGCCCTGCAGCAGCCACGGCGAGGTGCGCTCGACGTCGTGCCGGTACCCCCGGTCCAGGACGACGACGGAGATGCCCTCGGTGCGTGCGGCCGTGGAGTCGCCCGACGGCGCGGCGTAGACCCACCCGGTCGGGCGGTCGGTGCCCTCGATGCCGCGGGTCAGGACGGTCTTGGCGAAGGCCTCGCGCACCGGGTCGAGGCGGGCGCAGACGGCCTCGATGGCCTGGCGCCAGGCCTCCGGGTCCGGGGCGGGCAGGTCGAGCATCGCGGCGGAGCGGCCGAAGCGGGCGAGGTGCGCCTCGAGGGCCTGGGGCCGACCGTCGATCACCGTGATCGTCTCGAACACGCCGTCGCCGCGCGTCACGCCGAGGTCCTGCACCTGGACGTGCTCCTCGAGCGGCTTCGCCCAGGTGAAGGCGTCGGCCGCGGGGTCGTGCGGCGCGGCGTCGCGGGAAGGCTGGTTGAGGACGGCGAGCACGGTTTCGGTCATGCATCCATCCAACCGCAGCTCAGCCCGCTTCGGGCAGCGCGCCCAGCAGCTTCCACACGGCGGGCGTCAGCTCGGGGTGCTGCAGCGCGATCCGGCGCAGCCGGTGGTACTCCTCGCCCAGCCTGGTGCCCTGCCCGGACGCCGGGTGGCTCGACCACTGCGCGTGCCGCTTGCCGATCGCCTCGTCCAGGTCGACGGCGTCCGCACGCAGGATCAGCACGACCTGCTCGTCGACGGTGGGGAGCGTCGGCATGAACTCCCACGGGTCCTCACCCTGACGGCTCCGGTGCTCGACGAGCATCGAGATCTCCTCGGCGGCCTCGGCGCGCAGCACTTCGAGGCTGCGCCCGGTCCTGCGGGGCTCAGCCATGGTGCCCCCGCAGCACGCCTGCCATGGGAAAAGCGTACGACACTCCATCGGTCACACTGGACGCGTGACCCTTCGCGACGAGAGCAAGTCCCAGCATCCCCGGGTGGTGGTCGTGTACCTGCTGCGCGACGGCGAGGCAGGCCCCGAGGTGCTGCTGGGGGAGAAGCGCCGTGGCCTCGGCACGGGCCGTCTGGTCGGCCCCGGCGGCAAGCGCGAGCCCGGCGAGTCGGCGGTCGAGACCGCCGTGCGCGAGGTGCGTGAGGAGGTCGGCCTGCGGCTCGACGCGGTCGACCTGGAGGCCCGTGGCACGTTGGACTACCGGTTCCCGTACCGGCCGTCCTGGTCCCAGGTCTCGGACGTCTTCGTCTGCCGCCGCTGGCAGGGAGACCCGTCGGGCTCCGACGAACTCGAGCCGCGGTGGATCCCCGTCGACACCGTGCCCTACGACGCGATGTGGGACGACGCCCGCTACTGGCTGCCGGGGGTGCTCGCCGGGGGCAGCGTCCGCGCGCGGTTCACGTTCGCCGAGGACGACGCGACGGTCGCCGGGTTCACCGGGACGGGCGTCGGCGTGGGCGACTAGCGGCTAGCGCGGCTGCTGGGTGCGGGTACTGCCGGTGCGCGCTTCCTCGGCGGCGGCCATGACGTCGGCGTCGCCGCTCCGGCCGCCCAGGGGCCGCACGAAGAAGTCGATGATGCCGACGACGATCGCGCCGATCATCGAGAACATCGCCCACCCGACGAACAGCCCGGCGGTACCGCGGCCGTCGGCGGGCGCGAGCAGGACGCTCGCGGCGTAGAAGCCGACCGTCAGCACGAGGAACACGACGACGACGGTGATGAGGACGCGGTGCCAGGTGATGCGGGGGTTCATCCGATCAGGATACGCGTCAGCGGCGCCTCACCGGTCCGCGTGCCGGCCGTGCGGCGGCTCGTCCGACGTGTCGGACCGAGCCGGCGCCCTGGAGCCCTCGGAGCGTGGGACGGGACGCGTGCGCGGTCCGGTCCCCGCGCCTCCCCCCACGTGCTCGGCCGTCACGTCGCTCCGCAGGCTCCGCGACGCGCCGGTACCGGCCCGCGTGGGCCCAGGCCGCTGCACCGGGCCGGTGCGGTCCCCGGGGCGCTGCACGGCGATGCGACCGGTCGGCGTCCCGCCGGGCTCCAGGCCGTCGCGACCGCCGGTGAAGACGTCACCGCCGGTGCGGTCGTCCTCCCAGTCGTCGTCCCGCAGCACGCTCAGGGTGCCGGTCTCGGTGGAGGTCAGGCCGTGGCGCTCGAGCTCGGCGTCGCGCTGCCCGCCGAGGAACTCGCGGTTGGCGGTGTTGGCGTCCTGGAACATCGTGGTCCGGCCGGTGACGATCGCCCGGATCCGTCGGCGCTCCCACCACTTCTTGCCGAAGTACATCAGCACCAGGCCGGCCGTGGCGTAGCAGGCCATCGTGATCAGGCCGCGAGCCGGGCCGGGGCCGACGCCGTAGACCTGGTGCTTGATCATGTCGACCATGCTCGAGCCGACGACGACGTTGTTCAGCCAGGCGAAGGGCTCGGGCATGAACCACTTCGGGTAGGCGCCGCCGGACGAGGGCATGGACAGGAAGACGAAGCAGATCATCGCGGGTGCGGCGATGAACCGGCCGACGAAGTAGCTCAGGCCGTTCACCGCCAGGCCGATCGCCACGATCCAGCCCCAGGCGATGAGCACGAGCTGGATCCAGTGCCCGTGGATGGCGCCGAGCACGGGCCCGGCGAGCGTGTTCGTGATGAGCGAGATGACGAGGCCGCCGACGACGATGACCGTCATCCGGGTGCGGTGCCGGAGCGGGCCACCCATGATGCCGATGAACATCGCGACCATGTAGCCGCCGATGCACCACGCGAGCATGACGTACATCGCGACGGTGCCGTACTCGTCCCACGCCGGCAGCGGTGCGAGCTCGGTGACCTTCGGGGTCGCCACGCCCAGGCCGGTCAGCACCGCGGTGAGGGTGGCCGGTACGAGGCTCGCGACCTGGAACTGGTGCGCGCTCGCCTTGAAGAACTCGTTCGCAGCGGGGTCGTACGCGACCGCCATCGAGCCACCCACCACGTCGCGCTTCGCCTGCGCGAGCGAGTCGTACGTGTGGAACACGAACTCGCCGGGCAACGCCTGCTGCACCGCCTGCACGAACGCCGGGTCGCTGCCGATCAGGGCGATCGGGACGTCGTGCGGGTGCGGGGCGTGGAACGCGAAGACGTAGCACAGGCAGAACCCGACGATGAAGAACAGCGGCATCCAGAGCTGCAGGCCGATCAGCTGGAGCGACGGGTGCAGGGTCGAGTACCACCGGCGGTAGGCGCCGTGCTGCTGGGGTGCGGGTACCGGAGCCTGTCGCCGGGGTCCCGAACGCGCGTGCCCGGCGACCTTGCCACCACGACGCGGCTTGGTCCCACGTGCGGAAGGCCGGGTCCCGCGCGGCTTCGGCGGTGTGGGACGGGAACCGCCGGGGCGCTCCGGTCCGTCGTCGTTCCTGGGGACGTCGTTCCGCGGCGTGCTCACTCGGCGCTCTGCTCCTGCTCTCGATCGGAGCGCCAGGATACGCCCGGGGTGCTCAGGAGCGACTGCGCGACGCCTGCGCCGAGTCCATCGCGAGCTCCTCGGCGTCGAGGGTCACGAGCACGCGGCGCATGACCTCCTCGTCGAGGTTCCCCTTCTCCCGCTCCTCGAGCACGATCTCGCGGCGGCGGTCGAGGAGCTCGCGCCGGATGTCCTGGATCTGCGAGCCACGCAGGCGCAGTGCGACGTTCCGCCCCTCGTCCTCTTCTTCTTCGGCGTCCTGACGGAACGTCTCGGCCTGACGCTCGAGTCGCGCCTTCAGCCGGTTGACCACCGAGTCGACGGCCTCCGAGCCGTACTGCTTCGCCCATGCCGGGCGCCGCTTCTCGAGCAGCTCGATCGCGGCCTCGGTGGTGCGCTGGTTGAGTCGCATCTCGCTGCGCACGTCCTCCTCGCCCTCGGCGGGGTCCTGCACCTTGAGCGCGCGGATGACGAACGGCAGGGTGAGTCCCTGCAGCAGCAGGGTGCCGACGGTCACGAAGAAGGCGATGATGAAGATCGTGTCCTGCGCCGGGATCTGCGTCGGGCTCGCGACGACGGAGACCGCAGCCGCCAGGGTCACCACCCCGCGCATGCCCGTCCACGAGATGACGGTGAGCTCTCGCCAGTTGAGCTTCGGCTCCGCGGAACCGCGCATCCACCGAAGCGAGGGGTGCCCGCGGGACAGCTTGATCCGCAGTGGCCGGAGCCACTTCCCGTTGAAGCGGTTGCGCGCGTAGGACTCGAACACGAACAGCGGCCGCACCAGGATCACGACGACGAGCACGACGGCCGCGGCGGTGAGGGTCTGCCCGAGACTCCGCTCGCTCTCGACCAGGTCCTGCACGACGGTGTTGAGCTGCAGGCCGATGAGCGCGAACACGAAGCCCTCGAGGATGACGTCGATGCTCGTCCAGAGCGGACGTTCCTGCAGGCGGGTGGCGTAGCCCTCCTTCGGCGAGTTGTAGCCGATGTACAGGCCGGCCGTGACGACCGCGATGACCCCGGAGCCGGACAGGTCCTCGGCGAGGATGTAGGCGACGAACGGCAGCAGGATGCTCATGATCGTCTCGACCACGGGGTCGTTGATGCGCATCCGGATCCAGTGCACGACGACGCCGAGCACGATGCCGACGACCAGACCGACGCCGATCGCCAGGCCGAAGATGCCGAGGTCCTGCCAGACGGTCAGTGACGTGCCCGCGATGATGAGCGTGAACACCCGCACCAGGGTCAGCGAGGCCGCGTCGTTGATCAGGCTCTCGCCGGACAGCACGGTCATGACGCGGCGGGGGAGTCCGAGCTTCCGGCCGATCGCGGCGGCGGACACCGCGTCCGGTGGGGCGACGATCGCGCCGAGCAGGATCGCCGCCGGCAGCGTCATGTCCGGGATGAGCAGGTACGCCACCCCGCCGACGACCAGGGCGGTGACGATCACCAGGAAGATGCCGAGCCGTCGGATCTGCTTGATCGAGCCGCGGAAGCTCTGCCACGACACGTCGAGGGCCGCCGAGTAGAGCAGCGGCGGCAGGATCACCGTGAGGATGACCTCGGAGTCGATCTCCATCGGCGGCAGCCCGGGCAGGAACGAGGCGGCCAGGGCGACCGCCGTGACGAGCAGCGGAGCGGGGAGCCCCTTGGCCCGGGCGAACCCCGTCACCGCGAGCGATCCGATCAGCAGGATGAGGAGCTCAGCGGTGTCCATGGACGCATTCTCCCATCGGCATGGTTCCGAAGCTGAACGAGTGTGAAGCTGCGGTGAACAACAGGTTGCCGATCAGGTTTGCTCGAAGGGCCGACGCCTGGGACACTTGCCCGCGGTGGACATCACACTCATAGTCGTCCTGGTCATCGCGTTGGCCCTCTTCTTCGACTTCACAAACGGTTTTCACGACACCGCCAACGCGATGGCGACCCCGATCGCGACCGGCGCCATGAAGCCCAAGGTGGCGGTCACCGTCGCTGCGGTGCTCAACCTGGTCGGTGCGTTCCTCAGCACCGCCGTGGCGACGTCGATCTCGCACGGGTTGATCAACGAGGGGCCCGGTGGCGTCGCCATCAGCCCGGAGATGATCTTCGCGGGCCTGATCGGGGCAGTCGTCTGGAACATGATCACGTGGCTCCGAGGGCTGCCGTCATCGTCGTCGCACGCACTGTTCGGCGGGCTCATCGGTGCCGCGATCGTCGGTGCCGGGTTCCAGTCGGTCAACTACGTCGCGCTGCTGACGGTGGTGATCATCCCGGCGTTCGCCTCGCCCGTGATCGCCGCGCTCGTGTCGTTCCTGTCGACGCGCATCGCGTACCGGATCACGAAGCGTCCGGTGTTCCCGAACGAGCGCGGCGGGTTCCGCATCGGGCAGGTCTTCACCAGCTCGATGGTGTCCCTCGCGCACGGCACCAACGACGCGCAGAAGACGATGGGCGTCATCACGCTGACCCTCATCGCCTCGGGCGCGCAGTCGTCGAACCAGGGCGTGCAGTTCTGGGTCGTCGTCGCCTGTGCCCTCGCGATCGCCCTCGGTACCTACACGGGCGGTTGGCGCATCATCCGCACCCTCGGCTCGGGCATCACCGAGATCCGCGCGACGCAGGGCTTCGCCGCCGAGGCCTCGACCGCCGCGACGATCCTCGCCTCCAGCCACCTCGGCTTCGCGCTGTCGACCACGCAGGTGTCCTCGGGCTCCATCATCGGTGCCGGTCTCGGCCGCCGCGGCTCGAAGATCCAGTGGTCGACCGCCGGCAAGATCGTCATCGCCTGGTTCATCACCCTGCCCGCGGCTGCCGCGGTCGGTGCGGTCGCCTCGGGCATCGCCCGCCTCGGCGTCATCGGGCTGGTACTCGACGCCGTGATCGGTGCCGTCGTCATCCTCGGCCTGTACCTGTGGTCGCTCCGCAAGCCGCACGAGCAGGCCTCCGCGATCGAGGTCGACGTCGCCGCGAACGCGGTCCTGACCCGCAAGGAGCTGCGTGACATGCAGCGCAAGAAGCGTGCCGACGCGGTCGCCCAGCGTCGTGCCGAACTGAGCCGCGAGCGCACGCTCCGTCGCATGGCGGCCCGCAAGGGAGGCCGTCGCTGATGGGCATCGACTGGTTTGCATTCCTCACCGTGGCGCTCGTCGCCGTGGTCTCGTCGTGCTTCGTCGTCGCCGTGTACTCGGTCGGCCTCCGTCTCTGGAGCGCCGCCGACACCCGCGAAGGCAAGTTCACCGTGAAGGACGACGGCACGATCGGCCCTGCCACCGCCGGCTTCCCGAACCCGGCCGGAGCCTCGGCAGCGGCACGTGCGCTCCGTGCCGCGGCCATCGCGTGCTTCGTCGTGTGCGGCGCCGTCGTGCTCTACGGCATCTACCTCATCGTCCCGCAGTTCCACTGAAGGGCCCGCTCACCGAGCGAGCAGAAGACGCCGGGCCGCCCTTCGCGACCCGGCGTCCTCTGCTCCCTCGTCGCGCGTGCGCCGCGTGCGCTGCGTGCGCTGCGCTGCGTGCGCTGCGCGAGCGGGCGAAATGCCCGCGTCTTCGCGCCCAGCAACCCCGCCATCTCGCCCGCTCGCGTCCGGGCGTGACCGCGGGTCGGACGGGAGGCCCGTGGCGGCCTGGCACCGCGCCTCCAGGCCGTCGCGGGCGAGCGGGCGAAATGCCGGCGTGCGTTGCCGAGGCGACCGTGGCATTTCGCCCGCTCGCGCGGGCGGCGCGTTCTTGGTGAGCAGAAGATGTCGGGTCGCCGTCTGGGACCCGACATCTTCTGCTCACGAAGTGCGAGCGAGGGCGTCCGGGCGTGCCCGCGGGTCGGACGGGAGGCCCGTGGCGGCCTGGCGCCGCGCCTCCGGGCCGTCGCTTGGCGAGCGGGCGGAATACCGGCGTGCGTTGCCGAGGCGACCGCGGCATTTCGCCCGCTTGCGCGGGCGGCGCGTTCGGTGAGCAGAAGATGTCGGGTCGCCGTCTGGGACCCGACACCTTCTGCTCACGAAGCGACGGGAGGCCCGTGGCGGCCTGGCACCGCGCCTCCAGGCCGTCCCGGGCGAGCGGGCGAAATGCCGGCGTGCGTTGCCGAGGCGACCGCGGCATTCCGCCCGCTCGCGCAGGAACGCGCCGGTCCCACCAGCCCCGGCGCGTTCCCGGACCGGCCGGACGGACGGGACTAGCCTCGACGTGTGACCGGCAACGAGGAGGCACCTGTGACGACGACGACGCGGACCGAGAGCGACTCGCTGGGATCACGGGAGGTCCCGAACGACGCGTACTGGGGCGTCAACACGTTGCGGGCGCTGGAGAACTTCCCGATCACCTCCGTCCCGATCGCCGTGTACCCGGACCTCATCGAGGCGCTCGTCACCGTGAAGCAGGCGGCGGCGCGGGCGAACCGGGCGATCGGTGTCCTCGACGAGGAGCGCGCCGATGCGATCGACCGCGCGGCGCAGGAGGTCCGCGACGGGGCGCTCCGCGAGCAGTTCGTCGTCGATGTCGTGCAGGGCGGCGCCGGGACGAGCACGAACATGAACACGAACGAGGTGCTCGCGAACCGGGCCCTCGAACTCCTCGGGCGTGAGCGGGGCGACTACGGGTACCTGCACCCGATCGACCACGTGAACCGCAGCCAGTCGACGAACGACACGTACCCGACGAGCATCAAGATCGCGATGATCTTCGGGGTCCGTCGTCTGATCGTGCAGCTCGAAGAACTGTCGGCGGCGTTCGCCGAACGGGGCCGCGCCTTCGCCGACGTGTTGAAGGTGGGCCGGACGCAGCTGCAGGACGCCGTGCCGATGACCCTCGGGCAGGAGTTCACCGGGTTCTCGCACACGATCCAGGAGGACGCGGACCTGCTCCGCAAGGTGATGCCGCTGCTCGCCGAGATGAACCTCGGCGCCACGGCGATCGGCACCGGGATCACCGCGGACCCGCTCTACCGCGACGAGGTCCGTCGGCAGCTGCAGGAGGCGAGCGGCATCGACGTCGTCACCGCCCCCGACCTCATCGAGGCGACGAGCGACGCCGGTGCGTTCATGACCCTGTCCGGCACGGTGAAGCGCAGCGCCGCGAAGCTCTCGAAGATCTGCAACGACCTGCGGCTGCTGTCGTCCGGTCCGCAGGCGGGTCTCGGTGAGATCACCCTGCCGGCTCGCCAGGCCGGCTCGTCGATCATGCCGGGCAAGGTCAACCCGGTGATCCCCGAGGTCGTGAACCAGATCGCCTACGCGGTCGCCGGGGCCGACACCACCGTGACGATGGCGGCGGAGAGCGGGCAGCTGCAGCTCAACGCCTTCGAGCCGATCATCGCCCACTCGATCCTGCAGTCGCTGCAGTGGATGTCCCGCGGCTGCGCGACCCTGCGCGAGCACTGCGTCGTCGGCATCGAGGCGAACGAGGCGAAGCTCGCGGCCCAGGTCGACACGAACGTCGGCGTCGTCACCGCGCTCACGCCGTACATCGGGTACGCGGCGGCTGCGTCGATCGCGCACACGGCGCTGACCACCTCGACGCCGATCTCGACGCTCGTCGTGGCCGCGGGGCTGATGGAGGAGGACCAGGTCATGCGGGTGCTCAGCCCGGCACGGCTGTCCGGCATCGAGCTGGCGACGGGTGCGATCCCGATCATCACCGAGGAGATGCTGGACGCCGAGGCGCGCAAGCGCTGACGCGGGGCGTCCGCGCCGACAAGCACGCGCGCCCACGCGCGCGCGCCCACACACACCCGTCAGGGCAGCGGCCGCTCGCCCACCCGCACCTGCTGCGCCATCGCCCGCAGGTGCTCCTCGCCCGGGTTCAGCTCGGCGTCCTCTTCCTCGGCCACCCGTGCGGCCTCGGCCCGCACGTGCTGCGCAGCCGCGATGTCCTGGTCCCGCCAGCGTGCGAGCGTGAAGTTCCGCGTGACGTCCCGCAGCGGCAGCCGGATCGACTCGTCCGCCTCGATGCCGGCGAGCAGCTGCCGCATGCGGATCACCTCGGAGTCGAGCTCCCCGCCGACCACGAGCACGAAGTTCGAGATGTACAGGTACACGAGCAGCAGGATCGCGCCACCGAGCCACCCGTAGGCGCGGTTCCCGCCACCGAGGGTCTCCACGTACAGCGCGAACCCCACCGTGGCGATGGCCCAGGTCACGATCGCGAACGCGGCACCGGCCGACACCCACCGCAGCTGCGGGGTCTTCACGTTCGGCGTCGCGTAGTAGAGCACCGCCACCATCACGACGAGGTCGGCCGCGAGCACCGGCCACTTCACCACGTTCCACACGTCGTCGATCCAGGGCGCCCACCCGAGCTGTCGGATGACGGCCTCGGAGATCGTCGGCGTGCCGAGCAGGATGACGATGGCGACGGCGCCGCCGACCATGACGAGCAGCGTGACGAGGAGCATCATGCTGCGGAACTTCCAGATCCGCCGGCCCTCCTCGACCTCGTAGGCGGTGTTCATCGCCCGCCCGAACGCCGTCGCGTAGCCGGACAGTGACCAGAGCGTCAGCACGACGCCGATCGTGAACCCGAGCCACGGGTTGTCCAGGGTCAGCAGCTGCCGGAGCGGCCCCTCGAGGTGCTCGGCGGTCTCCGGCCGGACGATGAACCCGAGGACCTCGACGATGTCGGTCAGGCTGTCGCCCTTGCGGTCGACGATCGACAGCGCCGACACGACCGCCAGCGCGGTCGGGAACACCGTCAGCAGCGCGAAGAACGTCAGCGACGCGGCCGCGTCGACGACGCGGTGCCGGATGACCGAGTGGTAGGTGCGCCGGACGACGGCGCGGACTCCGGTCCGCTGGAGGTCGCGCGATGCGCTGTCCGGCATGTGTCGTACGGTACCCGACACGTGCGGTCCTGGAGGCCCGTGGCGGCGCCGCCACGGGCCTCCCGACCGCCTGTTGGTCGCGCTGGTGCGCCGGCAAGACACCGGTGTTCACACTCCGCACCGCGGAACGCGTGTGTTCCACACGCGAACACCGGTGTTTTGCAGCCCCGACCCCGACCGCCCGAGGTCAGTTGGCGTGCGGGTGCAGGGCGTCGTAGCGGCGGAACGACGGGACCATCCGGAGGAGCAGCGCGACGAGGCCGATGATGAGCACGCCGCCGATCACCGGCGGGTACGCGATGCCGGCTGCGACGACCAGGCCGGCGTACAGGTCGCCGAGCCGCGGGCCCCCTGTGACGACGACGATGAAGATGCCCTGCAGCCGACCGCGCATGCCGTCTGGCGACGCCGCCTGCAGGATCGTGTTCCGGAACACCGAGCTGACGTTGTCCGCGCCGCCGGCCATCGCCAGGAACAGCGCCGCGAGCCCGAGGGCGGGCAGGATCTCGACGCCGAACGCCTCGCCCGAGCGGCCGCCGAGCACGTGCGCCAGCGCGATGACCACACCGAACGCCGCGATCGCCCCGCCGTACGCCGTGATGGCCCAGCCGACGGCCTCACCCTGGCGTCGGACGTGCCCGAGCGGCCCGGAGAACACGCTCGACAGCAGCGCCCCGATCGCGTACGCGGCGGTCAGGGTACCGACGGTGATCGACCCACCGCCGATGACGAGCGCGCCGATCGCGGGGAACAGCACACGCGGCTGCCCGAAGGTCATCGCGATGATGTCGAGCACGAACGTCATCGTGATGTTGCGCGACTGCCGCAGGAACTTCGCGCCCTCGATGAGCGAACCGAGCCCCGGCCGCAGTGCGTCGTGGTCGGCGGCCATCCGGGGCAGCGTGAACACCCCGAGGAACGCGAACGTGAACAGCACGACGTCGATCGTGTAGGTCGGCGCGAACCCGACGCTCGCGATGAGCACGCCGGCGATCGCCGGGCCCACGGTGACCTGGAACCCGGATGCGATCCCGCCCAGGGCGCTCGCCGCGGGCAGCAGATCGGTACCGACGAGCCGCGGGACGATGGCCGAGCGGGAGGCGTTGCTGACGGTGGCGGCCACCGCGTTGACCGTCGCGAGCACGTAGAGCAGTGCGACGCTGTGCAGGTCGAGCCAGGCGTGCGTGGCGATCAGGGCGACGGCGACCCAGGCGATGATCGACGACACGAGCGCGACGAGGCGTCGGTCGAAGGCGTCCGCGAGCATGCCGCCGTACAGGCCGGCGACGATCATCGGCACGAGCGCGATGACACCCACCAGGGCCACGGCGAACGTCGAGCGGGTGATCTCGTAGACCTCGAGCCCGACGGCGACGGTGGTCATCTGGGTGCCGATGCCGGCGATCGCGGTGCCGGCCCAGAGCCGGGCGAAGGCGGGGGAGCGGCGGAGCGGGGTGAGGTCGGCGAGCAGGCGGCGGCGCGGCGGTGCGGGAGTCGATGGTGTCACGGTGGAACCATTCTGCGGGCTGGACGCTCGTTGCGCGTGCCCGGTGCGCGCTCTGGTTGACTGATCGGCATGACTGACCTGAACAGCAAGCCCGAGTTCGACGCCCCCGAGGGCCCCGCCCCCACCGAGCTCGTCATCACCGACATCGTCGAGGGCTCCGGCGAGGAAGCGTCCGCCGGCTCGACCGTCAAGGTCCACTACGCCGGGGTCGAGTACGAGACCGGCGAGGAGTTCGACAGCTCCTGGAACCGCGGCGAGCCCATCGACTTCCCGCTCGCGGCCCTGGTGCGCGGCTGGCAGGAGGGCATCCCCGGCATGAAGGTCGGCGGTCGCCGCAAGCTCGTCGTCCCGCCGGAGCTCGCCTACGGCCCCGCCGGTGGCGGTCACTTCCTGTCCGGCAAGACCCTGATCTTCGTGATCGACCTGCTCGGGGTCCGCTGATGCAGGTCGGTGCCCCGACGATCGAGCTGAACGACGGCCACCGGTTCCCGGAGCTCGGGCTCGGCACCTACGGCCTGAACGGCGACGAGGGTGCTGCCGCGGTCGGCACAGCGATCGCGAGCGGCTACCGGCTGCTCGACACGGCGCTGAACTACGGCAACGAGGACGCCGTCGGCAAGGCCGTCCGCGAGTCCGAAGTGGCGCGCGAGGACCTCGTCGTCACGTCGAAGCTGCCCGGCCGGCACCACGGCTACGACGAGGCGCACCGCTCGATCGACGAGACCCTCGGCAACCTGGGGCTCGACCACGTCGACCTGTACCTGATCCACTGGCCGAACCCGTCGGTGGACAAGTTCGTCGACACCTGGAAGGCGTTCGTCGACCTCCGCGACAGCGGCAAGGTCCGCTCGATCGGCGTCTCGAACTTCACACCCGAGCACCTCCGCCGGATCGTCGACGCCACCGGGGTCGCCCCGGCCGTCAACCAGGTGGAGCTGCACCCGTACTTCCCCCAGGCGGAACTGCGGAAGGTCCACCAGGAGCTCGGCATCGTGACCGAGAGCTGGAGCCCGCTCGCGAAGCGGTCGGAACTGCTCACCGAGCAGCCGATCGTCGACGCCGCCGCGGCGCACGGTGTGGCCCCCGGCCAGGTCGTGCTGCGCTGGCACGTCCAGCTCGGTGCCGTGCCGGTGCCGAAGTCGGGCGACGCCGCCCGCCAGAAGGAGAACCTCGACGTCTTCGGCTTCGAGCTGACCGACGACGAGGTGCAGGCGATCTCCGCGCTCGAGCGCGGTCGTCTGTGGGACGGCGACCCGGACACGCACGAAGAGATGTGACTCCGACGCGACCCTTCGGGGACAGCGGGGCTCCCGGTGGGCAGTACACTGGTTCCCCCTCTTCCCGAAGGGTTGCGTGTGTCCGAACCGACCGAGATCGACCGTGAACGCGGCTACGTCGACGGCCTCTTCCGTCGTCTCGACGAGCTGACCGCCGAGGCCGAGCAGCGCCTCGCCGAGACCCGCCGACAGGCGGTCGGCGGGAACCACCAGAGCCGCAGCGAGCGCGACGCGTACGCGCGGCTCTACGAGGACACCGTCGCGACGCTCGAGCGGGTGGGGGACCGGCTGGTCTTCGGCCGGCTCGAGGTCGCCGAGCCCGACAACCCCGACGACACCTTCCGGTACATCGGCCGGGTGGGGCTGCGCGACGCCGAGCACCGGCCGCTGCTGCTCGACTGGCGCGTCCCCGGTGCGAGCGCCTTCTACCAGGCCACCGCAGCGCACCCGATGGGCATGCGGTCCCGTCGGCACCTGTCCCTGCAGGGCCGTCGCGTGGTCGGCGTCGAGGACGAGGTGTTCGACGCCTCGCTCTACGACGACGAGCGCACCCACCTGCAGGGCGAGGGGGCGCTGCTCGCCGCGGTGACCGCCGAGCGCACCGGCCGGATGACCGACATCGTCGCGACGATCCAGGGCGAGCAGGACCGCATCATCCGCTCCCCGCTCGAGGGCGTGCTCATCGTGCAGGGCGGCCCCGGCACCGGCAAGACCGCCGTGGCGCTGCACCGGGCCGCCTACCTGCTCTACTCGTACCGCGAGCGGCTGCGGGGCTCCGGCGTGCTCATGGTCGGTCCGTCCCCGGCGTTCCTGACGTACATCGAGCAGGTGCTCCCGTCGCTCGGCGAGACCGGTGTCGTGATGGCGTCGCTCGGCTCGCTCTACCCGGGCGTGCACGCGACGACGCACGACTCCCGCGACGTCGCCGCCGTGAAGGGCGCAGCGCAGATGGCGTCGCTCCTTCGGCGGGCCGTGCGCTCGCGCCAGGTCGTGCCGACCGAGTCGGTCACGCTCGACGTCGAGGGCGAGCGGCTCGTCGTGCCGCCGCAGCTCGTGGCCGACGCCATGAAGCGTGCGCAGGACCGCGGCAAGCCGCACAACGCCGCCCGTGTCACGTTCAACAAGACCGCCCTCGACGCGATGACCCGCCTGCTCGCCGAGCAGCTGCGGGAGCGCGGCACCACGGTGGACGAGGCCGACGAGAAGGTCCTGCGCGAGGACATCCGGAGTTCGTACGACGCCCGCGTGCTGCTCAACACCGCGTGGCTGCCGCTGCCGCCGGAGAAGTTCCTCGAGGACCTCTACGCCCGGCCGAACTGGCTCGCCTCGCTCACCCCCGACTGGACCCCGGAGCGCCGAGCCCTGCTGCAGCGCGCCCGAGGCGCAGCCTGGACCGTCGAGGACGTTCCCCTGCTCGACGAGGCCGCCGAACTGCTCGGCCCGTTCGACCCGACCGGCGGCGCCGCCAAGCGCGCGGCGAAGGCCAGCCGGAACCGTGACATCGAGAACGCCCGCCAGGCCATCGAGAACATGGGTGTCGAGGGCATCGTCAGCGCCGAGCAGGTCGCCGGCTCGTTCGCCGAGGGCGGCGACCCCCGCTCCACCGCCGAGCGCGCCGCCGACGACCGCGAGTGGACCTACGGGCACATCGTCGTCGACGAGGCGCAGGAGCTCTCGCCGATGCAGTGGCGCGTGCTCGCCCGCCGCAACCCGCTGCGCTCGTTCACGATCGTCGGCGACATGGCGCAGGGTTCCTCGCCGGGTGCCGCACGCACCTGGGACGACGTCATCGGAGCGCTCGCGCGTCGCCGACGCGGCCGTGCGCCGCAGGTGCCGCTCGACCACCGCATCGAGCAGCTCACGGTGAACTACCGCACCCCGCGCTCCATCGTCGAGGCCGCCGGGGCCTTCGCGGACAGCGCAGGCCTCACCGTCACGCGCAACGAGGCCGTGCGCGACGGCGACCCGGTCGAGCGTGTCCGCGTCGCCCGGGCCGACCTGCTCGACACCGTCGTGGCGGTCGCCGACGCCGAGCGTGCCCGGATCGGCTCCGGCACCATCGGCGTCATCGTCCCCGAGTCCCAGGTCGACACGATCCGGCAGCGGCTCGCCCGCACCGAGGCGGACGTCCGGGGGCTCGCCTCGCCGAACGCCGGCTCGCTCACGGTGCTGACGGGTGCGGACGCCAAGGGCCTGGAGTTCGACGGTGTGCTGCTCGTCGACCCGGACGGCGTGGGCGCCGACGCCGCCCGTGCCGCCGCCGCGGTGTACGTCGCGATGACGCGTCCGACCCGTCGCCTGACGGTCATCGACGTCGACTGACGGTCGTGCGCGCGTCCCCGCGCGCTTCGTGAGCAGGAACGGTCGGCTCCGTCGGTCCCACGCAACCGTTCCTGCGCACGATCGGTGGGTGGTGGCGTCACCGCGGGGCGGACGGGAGGCCCGGTGCGGGCCCGCCACGGGCCTCCCGGCTCAGGTCGGGTCGCCCTCGGAGCGCACACGCGCGACCAGGTCGGCCCACGGACCGTCGAGGCGGCGACCCGGGATCGTCACGGTGGTGCGCTCGACGGTGATCGTCCAGCTGAAGTCGTCGGGGACGGGCGCTGCCGTCGGCGCCGGGGTGCGCTGCAGCGCATCGACGACCTCGGACCACGCCGTGGGGTCGCTGCTCGTGTCGGTGTCGACCCGCCAGCGCCGTGTGGTGCCGGCGAAGCCCCCGGTGCGGCGGACCTCGATGCGCATGCCCTCGACGCTACGCCCGGGTGGCGCGGTCAGTCGAGCACGCCCACGCGCTGCCAGGCCTGACGCACCGCGGTCTGCTCGGCGGAGTCGTCCCCGAACCGCCGCCCGGCGACGTCGACGGTGACGGTGGCGAAGCCCGCGAAGTCGATCGAGGCAGTCACCTCGGGCGACGTCAGGGCGTCCCACCAGACCGCTCCGGCGCCCAGCCACGCGGGGCCGCCGATCGCCGTGGCCGCCAGGAAGAACGCGTGGTTCGGGATGCCGGAGTTCGTGTGGACCCCGCCGGCGTCGTCCGTGGTGTCGACGAACCCGGCCATGGTCGCCGGTTGCGGGTCCTTCCCGAGCACCGGGTCGTCGTACGCGGTGCCGGGGGCTCGCATCGACCGGAGCGCGTCGCCCTGCACGGCGTCGGTGAACAGCCCCTCGCCGATGAGCCAGCTCGCCTGGTCCGCCGTCTGCCCCGCCGCGTACTGGGCGACCAGGGAGCCGAAGACGTCGCTGATCGACTCGTTGAGGGCGCCCGACTGGCCCTGGTAGGTGAGGTCGGCGGTGTACTGCGTGACGCCGTGCGCGAGCTCGTGGCCGATGACGTCGAGCGCGACGGTGAAGCGGCGGAACACCTCGTCGTCGCCGTCGCCGAACACCATCCGGTTGCCGTCCCAGTAGGCGTTGTCGTAGTCCTGGCCGTAGTGCACGGTCGCGTCGAGGGGGAGCCCCGCGCCGTCGATCGACACCCGGTCGAACACCTCGAGCCAGAAGGCGTGCGTGGCGCCGAGGCCCGCGTACGCCTCGTCGACCGCGGCGTCACCGGAGTCGGCGTCGCCCTCGCGCCGGACGACGGTGCCGGGCAGCGTCGTGGTGCCGTGCGCGTCGGTGATCGTCCGCTGCGGGGAGCGGTCGACGGCGCCGCTGACGCCGCGCGGCGCGACCAGGTGCTCGTGCTTCGGCGCCTGCACGGCGTCGAGCGAGGCCAGTGCGGTGCGTGCCGCCGAGGCTGCCCGCGGGAACGCATCGGCATCGGCGACGGCGCGGAGCAGGTAGGGCGGGACGACGGAGCGGAGGCGGTCGGTCGCGGTCATGCGCACATGCAACCACCGGGCACCGACACGGCCCTGCGCGGGGTGTCTCGTGGCGTGGTCAGTCGCGCTTGCGGTGCTCGACGAGGGCCAGCGCGTACGACTCCCACCACTGGCCGGCCGCGGGGCCGCCGTTGCAGGTGCCGTCGCTGAGCCCCGGCGTCTTCACCCAGAGCAGGGCGTCGAGCCGGGTGCTGCCGCCGGTGACGTGCGGCTCCTGGCCGAGGCCGGCGCCCTCGGGGTTGCACCAGGTTCCCCGCCACCCCTGCCCGTTCCGGGAGACGTCGATGACGAAGTGCGGGTCACCGCCGATCGCGTCGGCGAGCTCGTCGGCGTACGCGCGCTCCTGGTCGACGCGGTAGAAGTTGGACACGTTCGTGAAGAACCCCTGCACCTCGTCGACGCCGGCCTGCCGCAGCCAGTCGGCCATGGTGGCGGTCGGCACACGGTTCTCGTTGCCGCCGTCCAGGTACACGGTGAGCCCGTGGCCGGTCAGCGCGTCGACGGCCTTCCGCAGCAGGGGCACGCGTTCGTCGCGCAGTCGCTCGCAGTTCTGGATCTGGGCGATCGAGTCGGGTTCGACGAGCACGACGGCGTGCGAACCGGCCATTGCACGGACGGCCGACCGGACCCACGGCAGGTAGGCGTCGTCCGCGGTGCCGCCCTTCGAGTAGCTGCCGCAGTCGCGGTCCGGGATGCTGTAGAGGACGAACACGGGGGTGCCGCCACGTTGCTTCGCCGTGCTGACCACCGACCGGATCGTCGAGCGGGTCTCGGCCTGCGAGGTGTTCGTCAGCCAGGTCGCGATCGGCTGGTCGGCGATCACGGCGATCTGCTCGGCGGTCGCGGCGTCGCCGGCGGCCCGTGCCTGTCGCTCGCGGATGCTGGCCTGGTTCACGGCGGTCGGCTGGCGCGCGACCCCGCCCGGGAACGCCTCGGCGGCGGACTTCCGCTCGGCGACGGTGCGCCCGCTGGGGGTGCCGTCGCCGTCCGGCTGGCCGCCGTTCCGCGGGCCGACGACCACGAGCGTCGTGACGACCGCGGCGACGACGACGGCGGCGACGGCGATCCACCCCCACTGCCGCGGGCCGCCGGTGCGACTGCGGCGTGGGGTGCTGGGTGCCTCGTGCTCCGGCATGCTGCGGTGCTCCTGATCTGCCCGTGCGGTGTCGGTGGTGCGGGCACCGATCGCGCCCCGACCCATGCTGGCAGGTGCGGGGGAGTCCTGACCAGCGCCGAGCCCGATCCCCCAGGAGTCGTACCGCCGCCTGACAGGAGCGCTCCAGCGACCGGCCAGGACCGTGCCGCACACTGTCCGGATGTTCCGTCGACTCCTCCTCCTCGCCCTGACCGCGGGCTACGCCTGGGTGATCTGGCGGATGACGCTGACCCCGCAGGTCTTCACCTCGGCCCAGAACTCGCTCGTGCTGCACGCGATCGCCTGGGTGCAGCAGCTGCCGCACGGTGCGTGGTTCACGTACGAGCGCACCGAGTTCCTCGCCAACATCGCCATGTTCGTGCCGGTGGGGGTGCTCGCGGCGCTGTGGCTGCCCCGGCGCTGGTGGATCCTCGGTGCGCTCGTCGCGGTCGCGCTGTCCACGGGCATCGAGTTCGCGCAGGCCACCTACCTGCCGTACCGCGTCGCGGACCCGCGCGACGTGCTGTCGAACGGCCTCGGCGGGCTGCTCGGCGCGACGCTGGTCGGACTCGTCCGCAGTCTGCTGCCGGAGCGTCGCCGCCGACGCCGTCTGCACCCCAGGACCGCCTAGGACTCTGGTAGTCTTGTGCGGTTGCCGTCGAACGGCCGCGGACAAAGAGCGCTCGTGCATCAGGCACGGGCACCGCGCAACGGACAGGAAGGGGATCACCATGGCACTTGACGCACAGGTCAAGCAGGAGATCATCGAAGAGTACGCGACCCACCCGGGCGACACCGGATCCCCCGAGGTCCAGGTCGCCGTTCTGACGCGTCGTATCAACGACCTGAACGAGCACCTCAAGGAGCACAAGCACGACCACCACTCGCGTCGTGGCCTGCTCCTCATGGTCGGTCAGCGTCGCCGTCTCCTCGGCTACCTCTCCGACGTCGACATCGCCCGCTACCGTACGCTCATCGAGCGCCTCGGCCTGCGTCGCTAGTCGACCGACACACGCTTGACCGAACGCCCCGGACCTCTTCGCGAGGACCGGGGCGTTCTTCGTTCCCGGGCCGGTCGACGCTCGGCGAGCCCCGTTCAGTCCGCGCTCCGTCCTCGGTCGGCCACCAGGTCGGTCACGATGCCGGTCACGATGCCGGTCACGACACGTCGCCCGCGCTCGTGCGGCGGTCACAGTTCGTCGGTTACCGCGGTCCCAGGCGACACTTCGTGACCGCTCCGCAGTCAGCACGCGGGGAGTCGTGACCGATCGGCACGCTGCTCGACGGTGGGAATGGTTGCGACGGTGACCCGGTTGGATGCTATGTTCATGCAAACGCATCGAAAGTCGGGAAGCCTCATGACCACCATCGCCGTCGTCTCCGCCGGACTCTCCGAGCCCAGCTCCACCCGCCTGCTCGCCGACCGTCTGGGCGAGGCCGCCGTGGCGTCGCTCGTCGCCGAGGGCACCCCGGCACACGTCGTGCACGTCGAACTCCGGCCGCTCGCGCACGAGATCACCGACGCGATGCTCACCGGCTTCGCTGCCCCGGCGCTCTCCGCAGCGATGGCCGCCGTGGTCGAGGCCGACGCCGTCGTGTTCGTCACGCCGATCTTCACCGCGGGCGTCAGCGGACTGGCGAAGTCGTTCCTGGACGTGCTCGACAAGGACTCGATGGCCGACATGCCCGTCCTGCTCGGGGCCACCGGCGGGACCTCGCGTCACTCGCTCGCGATCGACCACGCCCTGCGGCCCGTCTTCGCGTACCTGCGTGCGGCGATCGTGCCCACCGGGGTCTTCGCCGCGACCGACGACTGGGGGACCGACGGTGACGCGGCCGCCCTGGACGGTCGCATCCGCCGGGCCGGAGCCGACCTGGCCTGGGCGATCCGGGCCTCCAGGCGGGCCCCGCAGGAAGCCGACGCGCTCCCCGCGACACCGGACTTCGCGAGCCTGCTCGGCGGCCTCGGCCACTGACCGACGGTCCCGCCGCCGTCGCCGGGAGCACGCGCTCTTAGACGGACCACAGGGTTCGTACGGTCGGTGCGCGGCGGGTGCGCGGCTGGCTCATCGGTGCCCTCGGGAACCTCGTCATGACGACGAGGAGCACCGATGGACACCAGAGGCAGCGGCAGGCGATCCGCACGGATCACGAGTGCGCTCGTCAGCGTGGGCGGGCTCGTGGTGGCGATGGTCACCGGTGCGGGGCTCTGGCTCGGGCACGAGCAGGCGAGCACGAGCAGCGACACGAGCACGAGCAGCAGTGCCGACACGAGCGACTCGTCGACCCAGCCGACCGACGCCGCGACCGACTCGACGAGCGACTCCGACTCGTCGACCAGCTCCGGCACGACCGGCTCCGGCACGAGCGGCTCCGGCACGAGCGACTCCGGCACGAGTGACTCGGACGCCGGCGTCTCGCAGGGCACCACCGGCGGCGCCTCCGACACCACGACGACGGGGTCGTGACCGTGCGCGCCGCCACCGAGTGGGACCTCTGGACCACCACCGCCCGGGTCGTCCTCGACCACCGGGACCGTCGGCACCTCGCTGCCGCCGAGTCCTGCGTCCGGCAGGTCACCTCCGCCGTCGACGCCGCGTGCAGCCGCTTCCGCGACGACTCCGAACTCACCGCACGCGCCGACGACCTGGTGCGTGGCACCGAGGTGTCGCCGCTCCTCGCCGCGCTGGTGCACCAGGCCCTCGACGCAGCCCGGCTCTCCGACGGTGACGTCGACCCCACCCTCGGGCGCCGGATGGTGTCCCTCGGGTACGACGCCGCCTTCGCCGACGCCCGGCCGGTCCCGTCGCCCGAAGCCCTGTCGCGTGCACTCGACGACCGTCCGGCGTGGCAGCGCATCCTGCTGTCGGGCACGTTCCTGCGCATCCCCGAGGGCGTCACCCTCGACCTCGGTGCCACGGCGAAGGCCGCTGCCGCCGACATGGCCGCGGCGAGCATCACCGCACGGCTCGGCATCGGTGCGCTGGTGTCCCTCGGCGGTGACGTCGCGACCGCCGGCCCGGATCCGTCCGGCGGCTGGCAGGTGCGGGTGGAGGACCTCGAGGGTGACCCGGTCGACCACGTCCGGATCGCCTCGGGGTGGTCCGTGGCCACCTCGAGCACGCAGAAGCGCCGCTGGGAGCAGGACGGCGCCGCCCGGCACCACATCCTCGACCCGCGGTGGGGTCTGCCCGCCGAGCCGGTCTGGCGCACGGTGACCGTCGTCGCCCCGTCGTGCACCACCGCCAACACGATGACGACCGCCGCCGTGGTGCGTGGTCGCGCCGCCGCCGAGTGGCTCCGGCAGTGCGGACGCGCCGCCCGGCTCGTCGCCGCCGACGGCACGGTCGTGCGGCTCGGCGGCTGGCCCGACGACCGATCGGCGGTCGCCTGATGGACACCGCGCTCTGGGTGATCGGCCGGGGGACCGGGGTCACCGCCGTCCTGCTCCTCACCCTCACGGTGCTCCTCGGCATCGTCACCAGGGGCGGACGACCGCTGCCCGGACTGCCCCGGTTCGCCGTGCAGCTCGTGCACCGGGACGTCGCCCTCGCCGCCACCGTGTTCGTTGCGGTGCACGTGGGTTCGTTGCTGCTCGACACCGAGGCCGAGCTGCGCCTCCTCGACACGGTCGTGCCGTTCGTCGGCGCCTACCGGTGGTTCTGGCTGGGGCTCGGCACCCTGGCCGTCGACCTGCTCGTCGTGCTCGTCGTCACCGCACTGCTCCGCCGCGCGATCGGCCCGCGGGTCTTCCGCGCCGTGCACTGGGCGGCCTACGCAATGTGGCCGATCGCCCTGGCCCACGCGGTCGGCACGGGGACCGACGGCACCTCCGTGTGGTTCCTCGTACTCGCCGGCGTCTGCACCGCGGCGGTCGTCGTCGCCGTCGTCTGGCGCTGCACCGCCCGTGTCACCGAGTTCCGTTCCGCGAAGCTGGAGGTCGTCCGATGACCCTGACCCACCCCCGCACCGTCGTCCCGCCCACCGGCACCCGACGGCTCCTGGCCGCACCCGGTCCGACGCGCATCGACCACGAGGACACCTTCGGCCCGCTCCCGCAGCTCGGCCCGTGGGTGATCGACGAACTCGGCCGCGCCGGCGTCGACGGCCGCGGCGGAGCCGGGTTCCCGCTCGCCCGGAAGCTCGCCGCCGTGACCGCCCGCGGCCGCCGTCGGGGTCGGGGTGCGCCCCTCGTGGTCGCGAACGCCGCCGAGGGCGAACCCGCCAGCCGCAAGGACGCCGTCCTGCTCGAGCGCGCACCGCACCTGGTGCTCGACGGCCTCGTCGTCGCGGCCGCCGCGATCGGTGCCTCCGAGGCAGTGCTCGCCACGAGCGACCGACTCACCGGTCCGGTCCGCCGGGCCCTCGCGGAACGCGCCGACCGTGGTGCCGATCGCGGCGGCGACCCCGTGCCGATCAGCCTGCGGGTCCTGCCCCACGCCTCCTTCGTCTCCGGGGAGGCCAGCGCCCTCGCCTCGGCCGTCGCCGGTGGCCGGGGTGTGCCCGAGGACCGCGTGGTGCGGCTCGCCGAACGCGGGCCGAGCGGGCGACCGACCCTGGTGTCGAACGTCGAGACCCTCGCCCAGGCAGCACTCGTCGTGCGCTTCGGGGCGGCGTGGGCGCGGGGCGTCGGCAGCCCGAGTGCCCCCGGCACCCGGCTCGTCACGGTGAGCGACGTGACGGACCCGACCACCGCGGTGGTGCTGGAGACCGCCGGGGGTGCGCCGCTCGGGGAACTGCTGCGGGCCTCCCGGCTGCCCGTGACCGATCCGGCGCACACGCGCGCCGTACTGGTCGGCGGATGGGGCGGGACGTGGCTGCCGGCCGCGGCCCTCGACGCGTCCTTCGACCCCGAGGGACTGGCTCGGTGGGGTGCCGCGCCCGGGGCCGGGGTGCTCGCCGTGCTCGACGACCGGACCTGCCCGATCGCGGTGACGGCCCGGCTGGCGACGGCGCTCGCCGGAGCGTCGGCCGGACGGTGCGGACCCTGCGTGAACGGGCTGCCGCGGATCGCCGACATCGTCGGGGACCTGGCGTCGGGGCGAGCCGGCGTCGGGAGCGTCGCCTCGGGGCGATCCGCCCGTGACCTGGCGGGCGAGGTGCGTCGGGTCGCCGCGCTGGTGGACGGTCGCGGGGCGTGTCACCACCCGGACGGGGTGGCGCGAATGGTGCGGAGCGCGCTCGACGTGTTCCACGACGACGTGCAGGCGCACCTCGGTGGCCGGTGCCTGCTGGAGCGCGGGGGTGCGCGGTGAGCGCGGGCGTCGGCATGGGTGCGGGTGCGGGTGCGGGCGACGTCGCGCTGCACGTCGACTGGACGCGCTGCCGGGGCCGGGGGTTGTGCACGGAACTGTTCTCCGAGCAGCTCGAGCGCGACGAGTGGGGCTACCCGATCGCCCGGGCCGGCGACCCCGGCGACCCCGGCGATCCCGGTGCCCGGGCCGGCGACCCCGGCGACCCCGGTGCCCGGGCCGGCGACCCGGGCGACCCCGGCACCCCCGGTGCCGGCACCCGCGACGTCTCCGTCCGTCCGCACGAGCGGGCCGCTGCGGCCGACGCCGTCGCGATGTGCCCCCTGCAGGCGCTCCGACTGGTGGAGCGGTGAGCAGTCGGAGACCGGCGCCCGGCCGGCCCAGCGCTCAGTACCAGTGCGGGTTGACGCTCATCTCGTGACCCCACGCGCCGCAGGGTGAGCCGTAGGCGCTCTTGATGTACGCGAGCCCCCAGTCGATCTGCGTGTTCGCGTTGGTGCGCCAGTCGGCTCCGGCGACCGCCATCTTCTCGGCCGGCAGCGACTGCGGGATGCCGTAGGCACCGCTCGAGGAGTTGAGGGCGTTCGCCCGCCACCCGGACTCCTGCGTCCAGAGCGACACCAGGCACGAGAACTGGTCGGAGCCCCACCCGTACGACCCGAGCGCGCTCCGTGCGTAGGCCTGTGCGGCCGCGGGGTCCACGGCGACGCCCCCGGTGCTCGGGTAGGACGAGCCGGTGCCGCCGCTGGAAGCGCTGCTGCTGGCGTTCGCGGCGTTCGCGTTCGCCTCGGCCGCCGCCGCTGCGGCCCGCTTGCGCTGCTGTTCCGCCTTCTGCGCGGCGACCCGCTGGCCGAGCTCGTACCCGGCCTCCTGCTTCGCGGTGCTGTCCTTGAGCGACGCGAGCTGCGCGTACAGCTCGTCGCTGTGCTGCTCCGTCGACTCGACGGCGGCGTCCGCCGCCTGTTCCGCCGACTTCGCCGCGGCCGAGCGTTCCTCGGCCGCCTGCGCACGCGTCGCGCGTTCCGTCTCGGCCCGCTCGGCCTGCTCGTGCAGCGAGGACGCCGTGCCGGCCGCGACGGACGCCTCGTCCATCACGCCGGACCAGGTCTCCGACAGCTGGTCGAGCGCGCCGAGCTGGTAGAGCAGCTGGTCCGGGTTCTTCGCGGTCGCGATGCGGGTGGTCATCTGGTTCGTGCTGCCGTCGCGGTACAGGTTCGCGGCCAGTTGGCCGGCCCGCTGCTGGGCCCGGTCCGCCGTCTCGCTCGCGTGCTGCGCCTGGGCCTGGAGGCTCGTGGCGGCCTGGGTGGCCGACGCCAACTCCGACTCGGCCGCGTCCGCCTTCGACGAGGCCACCAGGGCGGCCTGTGACTTCGCGGCTGCTTCGTCCTGCGCCGACTGCAGCGCGGCCTGCACCTTCTGCACCTCGGCGCGCTTCGCGGTCTCGTTGCCCTTGGCGCGCTGGACGTCCTGCCACGTGGGGTACTCGGTGGCGTTCGCGGGGGCAGCGGTCAGGGCCGGGGCGACGAGCGCGCCGACGACCACGGCGGCCGCGACGAGCACGCCCCGCGAGGGGGTGAAGCGCATGTGGGCAGGCTACCGATGTTCACCAGGAGTCCAGCGAGCCGCGCCGCCGACAGCCTGAGGACTGGTAAAGTCCATCGTGTCCGAGGACTCATTCCCCGGACGTCACACACAACACTGCGCAGGCCGGGCACGGAGCTGGTCATCGGTGGTGGCTCGCGGGCCGGAACGGTTTCCCGAGTGCTTCTACTGCTGGCCAGACATGCGTCCGGAACGATCGGCGCGCACGCACCATCGAGTGCCGTCGCCATGGCCTGCCGGAAACACATCAAGGAGGCGCCCTTTTGGAGGGTCCCGAGATCAAGTTCGCCGAAGCTGTCATCGACAACGGCAAGTACGGCAAGCGCACCGTCCGGTTCGAGACCGGTCGGCTCGCACAGCAGGCCCAGGGCGCGGTCGCCGCGTACCTGGACGAGGAAACGATGCTCCTCTCGGCCACCAGCGCCGGCAAGCACCCGCGTGAGGGCTTCGACTTCTTCCCGCTGACCGTCGACGTCGAGGAACGCTCCTACGCCGCCGGCAAGATCCCCGGTTCGTTCTTCCGTCGTGAAGGCCGTCCGTCGACCGAGGCCATCCTCGTCTGCCGTCTCATCGACCGGCCGCTGCGTCCGTCGTTCGTCGACGGCCTCCGCAACGAGGTGCAGATCGTCATCACCGTCCTGAGCATCGCTCCGGACGAGTTCTACGACGCGCTGGCGATCAACGCCGCGTCCGCGTCGACGCAGATCTCCGGTCTGCCGTTCTCCGGCCCGATCGCCGGTGTGCGCCTCGCGCTCATCGGTGACCAGTGGGTCGCGTTCCCGAAGGCCTCGCAGCTCGCCGACGCCGTGTTCGACCTGACCGTCGCCGGTCGTGTCGTCACGGACGAGGCCGGCAACGAGGACGTCGCGATCATGATGGTCGAGGCCGAAGCCACCGAGCACGCCTGGGACCTCATCCAGGGCGGGGCCACCAAGCCCGACGAGGCCATCGTCGCCCAGGGTCTCGAGGCGGCGAAGCCGTTCCTCAAGTCCCTCGTCGACGCGCAGGCCAAGCTCGCCGCGCAGTCGGCCAAGGAGATCCAGGACTTCCCGGTCTTCCCGCCCTACGCGCCCGAGGTCTACTCGGCTGTCGAGGCACTCGCGCTCTCCGAGCTCGGCGACGTCTACAAGATCGCCGCCAAGACCGAGCGTCAGGACGCCGACGACGCGCTCAAGTCGCGCGTCAAGGCCGCCATCGCGGAGCAGGTCACCGCGGGCTCGCTGCCCGAGGTCGCCAACTCGCAGGTCAGCGCCGCCTACAAGTCGGTCACGAAGAAGGTCGTCCGCGGCCGCATCCTGACCGAGCAGATCCGCATGGACGGCCGCGGCCTCGCCGACATCCGTCCGCTCGACGCCGAGGTCGCCGTGATCCCGCGCGTCCACGGTTCGGCGATCTTCCAGCGCGGCGAGACGCAGATCCTCGGCGTCACCACGCTGAACATGCTCAAGATGGAGCAGCAGATCGACTCGCTGTCGCCCGTCACGAAGAAGCGCTACCTGCACCACTACAACTTCCCGCCCTACTCGACCGGTGAGACCGGCCGTGTGGGTTCGCCGAAGCGTCGCGAGATCGGGCACGGCTTCCTCGCCGAGCGCGCCCTCGTGCCGGTGCTGCCGTCGCGTGACGAGTTCCCCTACGCCATCCGTCAGGTCTCCGAGGCGCTCAGCTCCAACGGCTCGACCTCGATGGGTTCCGTCTGCGCCTCGACCCTCTCGCTGCTCAACGCCGGTGTGCCCCTCAAGGCCCCGGTCGCCGGCATCGCGATGGGCCTGGTCTCCGACACCGTCGACGGTCAGACCCGCTACGCGGCCCTGACCGACATCCTCGGCGCGGAAGACGCCCTCGGCGACATGGACTTCAAGGTCGCCGGTACCTCGGAGTTCGTCACCGCGATCCAGCTCGACACCAAGCTCGACGGCATCCCGTCGACGGTGCTCGACGCGGCGCTCAAGCAGGCCAAGGAGGCCCGCTCGGCCATCCTCGGTGTGCTGAACGAGGCTATCGACGCCCCCGACGAGATGGCGGACACCGCTCCTCGCGTCATCTCGGTGCAGATCCCCGTCGACAAGATCGGCGAGCTGATCGGCCCGAAGGGCAAGACGATCAACGGCATCCAGGACACCACCGGTGCCGACATCTCGATCGAGGACAACGGCACCGTCTACATCGGCGCCGTCGACGGTCCGTCGGCCGAGGCCGCTCGTGCCCAGGTCAACGCGATCGCCAACCCGACCAACCCGGAGATCGGGGACCAGTTCCTCGGCACCGTCGTGAAGATCGCCACCTTCGGCGCCTTCGTGTCGCTGCTCCCGGGCCGTGACGGTCTGCTCCACGTCTCCGAGGTGCGCAAGCTCGCCGGCGGCAAGCGTGTCGAGAACGTCGAGGACGTCCTGGGCGTCGGCCAGAAGGTCCTGGTCGAGGTCACCAAGGTGGACGACCGCGGCAAGCTGTCGCTCGCGCCGGTCGTGGCCGACGAGACCGAGGGTGACTCCACCTCGGCCGAGACGGTCCGCGCCCACGCCGAGGACCCGGCCGAGGGCTGATCCTCCTCCGCGTCCTGACGCACGAACGGCCGCCGTCCCTTCCGGGGCGGCGGCCGTTCGCCGTTGCGGGGCGTGTGTGCGTGTTGGCCGCGCGTGCTTTCGCGGCCGGCGACACCTCACGGGCACGGCGCCGCGTGAACTGTCGCTGTGCGCGAAAGACCGCCGCGCCGTGCCGCGTGCCGGTCAGGCCGCGGGGGTCTCCTGCGTGCCCATGAGCTGCGCGCGCCCGAGCAGGTGCCCACGGAGCATGAAGCCCACGACCGCGGGGGTCACGTCGGCGGGGACCTCGAGCACGGGGACGTCGAGGGCGCTCAGCGTGAAGAAGTAGCGGTGCGCACCGTGACCCGCGGGCGGAGCGGCCCCGAGGAACGTGTCCGTGCCGAACTCGTTGCGGCGACGGAGCGCCTCGGCGGGCAGCAGGGCGTCATCGGTACCGGCGCCGGCGGGGAGCGAGGTCGCCGAGCCCGGGATGTCGGTCAGGCTCCAGTGCCAGAAGCCGGAGCCGGTCGGGGCATCGGGGTCGTAGACGGTCAGGACGAAGCTCTTCGTGCCCTCGGGTGCGTCCGACCACTCGAGTGCGGGGGAGCGGTCCTCACCCCCGACGTCGGAGCCGCGTGCCGAGGTGGGCAGCTCGCCTCCGTCGGTGAAGTCGGGGCTCGTCAGGGTGAAGGACGGGACGTCGGGCAGGTTCCAGTTGGGGTCGTTGGCCATGCCCCAAGCCAACACCCGCCGGCTCGGGCTGCGCTCGGTGCGCGAGCGGGGCTGTGGGAGTTCGCACGCGACGGCCTGGAGGCACGGTGCGGGCCCGTCACGGGCCTCCCGTCCGATGGCGCTCGCCTCGACCGCCCCGCTGGAGCGACAGCGTCGGCGACAGCCGGGCGTCAGCCCGCGAGCACCCGGTCGACCACGCGGTTGAGCGCAGCGGTGGCGGCGATCGCGTCACCGGCGTACGCGCCGGCCATCGCACCGTCGCGCGCGAGCATGAGCTCGTCGGCACCGTCCCCGGGAAGGGGATGTCCGGCCTCCTGCAGCAGGGTCGCCAGTCGTTCGGTGTACCACTCGCGGTGCACGGCGACGACCTGGCGGACCGGGTCGCGCGGGTCGTGGTACTCGGCGGCGGCGTGCAGGAACGCACAGCCGCGGAACGCCGGGTCGTTGACGTCGTCGGCCAGTGCGGCGACCCACGCACGGACGGCCCGGTCGGGGGAGCCGGCGTCGGCGATCAGCTGCTCCATCCGCTCCTGCACGCGCTCGTGCTGGGTGCGGATGTAGGCGAGGATCAAGTTGTCCTTCGACCCGTAGTGCTTGTAGAACGTCGCCTTCGTGACGCTCGCCTCGGAGATGAGGCGGTCGACGCCGACGCCGTGGATGCCCTCTTCGTAGAAGAGTCGCGTGGCGGTCTCGAGGACACGGACCTTCGCGCCGCCGGAGCGGGGAGTCGGGGGGACGCTCGACCCGTCCGGCGACGCGAGGTTCGTGCTCGGGCCGGGGAGACGCTGGACGGCCGGTTGGGGGGAATCGACCGTCACAGCGTGTACTCCTCGGACTCATCGGCTCCGCGACCGGAGTGGGGGGACTCGGTGGTCGCGCAGGACTGATGTCCCGAGCCGCCGGATCGGAACTTAGGGGGGCTTTCGATCCGGCGTGGCCAACAGTAGCACAAGGAGGACAGACAGACGAGTCGGTCTGTCCACATTTTCTGTACCCCACTTCGAGTGGCACGCGACCGAGGCCGGGAAACTGGGCAGGAGGCATCGACGGATCAGTAGGCTCGTCTGCGATGAACCAGCCAGTGCCACTGCCGCTCGGGGCCCCGGACACGTCGTTCCTGACGTCCGGCGGGGCCTTCGTCCGTCGCACCGTGCTGCCCTCGGGTGTCCGTGTGCTGACCGAGGCGGTGCCGGGTGCCGCGTCGACGAGCATCGGGTTCTGGGTCGGCGTCGGTTCGCGTGACGAGCGCGACGGGCAGTTCGGGTCGACCCACTTCCTCGAACACCTGCTCTTCAAGGGCACCGAGACCCGATCGGCGCTCGACATCGCCATCGCGTTCGACTCGGTCGGCGGTGAGCACAACGCTGCGACCGCCAAGGAGTACACCTGCTACTACGCACGGGTCCGGGACACCGACGTCCCGATGGCCGTGAACGTCATCGGTGACATGGTCACCGGCTCGGTGCTCGAACCAGACGCCTTCGCCGTCGAGCGCGGGGTCATCCTCGAGGAACTCGCGATGGCCGCCGACGACCCGGCCGACGTCGCGGGCGAGGCGTTCTTCGCCGCGGCCTTCGGTGGACACCCCCTCGGCCGTCCCATCGGCGGGACCCCGGACAGCATCCGTGCGGTCCAGCGCGACGAGGTGCTGGCCCACTACCGCGAGCACTACGCACCGAACGGCATCGTCGTGACCGCCGCCGGTGCCGTCGACCACGACCGGTTCTGCGAACTCGTCGCCGGCGTCTTCCACGACGCCCCCGACGCCGAGCCGCTGCCGCGCCGCACGCCCGAGACCGTGGCCGACCCGGTCGAGGCGAAGCTGTCCGTGGTGCACCGCCCGACCGAGCAGGTCAGCATGCTCCGCGGCTCGCAGGGCCTCGACCTGCGCGACGACCGCCGTCCCTCGCTCAGCGTCCTGAACGCCGTGCTCGGTGGTGGCATGAGCTCGCGCCTGTTCCAGGAAGTGCGCGAGCGCCGCGGTCTGGCCTACGCGGTGTCGTCGTTCGCCCCCGCGTACCTGGACAACGGAGCCTTCGGTGTCTACGCCGGGTGCGCGCCGGACAACGTCGCCGGAGTCATCGACATCGTCGACGCCGAGTTCCGCCGGATGGTCGACCACGGCATCACCGACGACGAGCTCCGACGAGCCAAGGGCCAGATCGAGGGCGCGCTGACGCTCTCGCTCGAGGACTCCGACGCCCGCATGACCCGGCTCGGCCGTTCCGAGCTCGGCACCGGCGAGTACACCGACCTGTCGACGGCGCTCGAGCGTGTCGACGGTGTCACGACCGACGGCGTGCTCGAACTCGCGCGCGACCTGCTGACTCGGCCGACGATCACCTCGGTCGTCGGTGCCGTGCAGCAGGACGAACTCGCCGCGGCCATCGGGATCGGCAGCTGAGCACGGACATGTCGCATTACCTGTACCTCGTCCGGCACGGCGAACACCAGGACGCCGAACACGGCCTGCGGGACGGCAAGCTCTCCGAACGCGGCAAGCGTCAGGCGACCCTGATCGCGGACCGTCTCGGCGGCGTGCCCTTCGACGGCGTGTACCACTCGCCGCTCGAGGCCCCGAGCGAGACCGCCGCGTTCCTGTCGCAGCGCTTGCCGTCGATCCAGCCCGAGCCCTCGACGCTGCTGTTCGACTGCATCCCCTCGGGGCCGACCCCGGACATGCCGCACGCCTACCAGGGCTGGTACGGCGGCATCACCGAAGAGGAGATCGTCGCCGGGCAGGCCCAGATGGGCGACGCCGTGTCGGAGTGGTTCACCCCGGCGCGCGAGGACCGGCACGACCTGCTGATCACCCACAACGCCGTGATCGGCTGGTTCGTGCGCGAGGCGTTCCAGGCCCCCGAGTGGCGCTGGATGGGCACGAACGTCGCCCACACCGCGCTCACGATCATCCGGATCCGGTCGGCGAAGCCCGCCGAGGTCGTCACGCTGAACGACCTGGCCCACCTGCCGGTGGAGCTGCGCACGGGCCTGCCGGTCGACCAGCCCGTCTAGCGGCTGTCCGTCCGGTCCGCGGCGGCGCGGCCGGGAGGCCCGTGGCGGCTCAGACGATCGGCTTGCGGTACCAGGCGGTGGCGTTCGGGTTGTCGTTGAACGGCTCGACCCGCTGGTACCCGCGGCCGCGGTACATCGCGCCCGCCGCCACGAGCGAGTCGTTCGTGTCGAGGACGATGCTCGTCGCACCGAGGTCGGCCCCGGCCCGCTCGAGCAGGTCCATCAAGGCCGTCGCCACGCCCGTGCCGCGCCCGGCCGGCGCCACGAAGACGTGCTTGACCTCGAACCGGACGTCGACGGCACCGGTCGCGTCGACCCCGTCCGCGATCCGACGGAGGCCGCCACAGCCGACCGCGACGCCGTCGTCGTAGGCCACGGCGAACACCCCGTTCGGCGGCGTGAACTCGGCTGCGGGGGTGCGCTTCCGCGAGTACGTGCCCTGCGCGCTCGGGAACGTCGCCTCGCGCTCGTCCAGGTACGCATCGAGCAGCGCGTCGACCTCGGGCAGATCGGCCGGCACGGTCCTGACCTCGACTGACATGCGTCGATCCTAGGATGGACCGCATGGTCACTCCCGTCGCCGTCGTCGGCGCCACCGGTCGTCTCGGGGGCCTCATGGCGTCCGTCGTCGAGGAACTCCCGGAGTTCGAGCTCGTCGCCCGCCTGTCGTCGAAGGACGGCGCGCACGAGGCGCCGCCGTCGGTCTTCGGCGGCGCGGCCCTGGTGGTCGACGTGACGGTGCCGTCGCTCAGCCCGGCGATCGTGGAGAACGCGCTCTCGAGCGGCGCGAACGTGCTCGTCGGCACCTCCGGCTGGTCGCTCGACCGGCTCGCCAAGCTCCGCACCGGGCTGCAGGAACGCCCGGACCAGGGGGTGCTCGTGGTCCCGAACTTCTCGATCGGCTCCGTGCTCGGCACGCACCTGGCGACGATCGCGGCCCCGTGGTTCCCCGCCGCCGAGATCGTCGAGACCCACCACGCCGGCAAGATCGACTCGCCCTCGGGCACCGCGGTGCGCACCGCCGAGCTGATGGCCGACGCGCGGCGCGAGGTCGGTCCCGTGGACGCCCCGCACGTCGACCAGCGCGCCCGCGGCCAGCAGGTCGCCAGCGTGCCCATCCACTCGCTCCGGCTCCCCGGGGTGAAGGCCGTGCAGGACGTGGTGCTGAGCGGCCCCGGCGAGACACTGACGATCCGGCACGACACCAACGACGACGTTGCCTACGTCGCGGGTATCCGTGCCGCGCTGGCGAACGTGGTGTCGGCGCGGGGCCTCACCGTGGGCCTCGGCAGCGTCCTCGGGATCGGCTGAGGCGTCATGACTCGGATGGAGCGGGCCGGACGCACGATCCGCTCGCCGTTCTGGGGTGCGGCGCTGATGGCGGTGCTGCTCGCCCTGTACATCGTGCTCGTCGGGCAGCGCGCCGTCGCCTTCATCGCCACCGGGATCCCGATCGGCATCGGCATCGGCGTCGCGCTGTTCGTCGTCGCCGCGATCGGGGCGCTCCTGCTCGTGCTCGAGTTCCGCTTCGGCATCCGCATCACCCGGCTCGGCGCACGGCTCGAGGCTGAGGGCGGCACCCCGGACGACGTCGTCCCGGTGCGGCCGTCGGGCCGGCCGATCCGCGACGCCGCCGACGAGCTGTTCCCGCGGTACCGCGACGCGGTCGAGCAGGACCCCGCCGACTGGCGTGGCTGGTACCGGCTCGGCGTGGTCTACGACGCCGCCGGTGACCGCAAGCGTGCACGATCGGCGATGCGCACAGCCCTCGCGCGCGCCGCCGACCGCTGACCCCCGGGCCGGAGGCGGATCAGAAGACGGCGTCGATGGCGTCCGCCGCCTGCGTGTACCGGAACGTGTAGCCGGACTCGAGCAGCTTCGTCGGGACCATCCGCTGGCTCGACAGGAGCATGTCGTCGGCGGCGTCCCGCAGCGCCAGGCGCAGGGCGAACTCGGGGATCCGGAAGAGGTACGGGCGGTGCAGGACCTCGGCGACGTGCTTCGTGATGCGGTCGGCGACGACGGGCTCAGGACCCGCCAGGTTCACCGGGCCGGAGACGTCCGGGGCCGCGGTCGCCAGGTGCACGATCGCGCCCACCTCGTCCTCGAGCGCGATCCACGGCCAGTGCTGGCCACCGGTGCCCAGCCGGCTGCCGACGCCGAGCTTGGTCAGCGGGACGAGCGGCGCGAGCGCACCGCCGCCCTTGCCGATGACGATGCCGGTACGGAGCGTGACGACGCGGACCCCGGCGGGAGCGGCGTTCGCGGCGGCCTCCCACGCGGTGCAGACGTCGGCGAGGAATCCCGTGCCCGGGGCGGCGTCGTCCTGCAGCACGTCGGCCGGGCGGTCGCCGTACACGCCCGAGGCCGAGCCCGACAGAAACAGCGCCGGGGGAGTGGCGGCGTGCCGCATCGCCTCGACCAGGGTGTCGGTGGCGTCGATGCGCGAGCTGCGGATCTCCCTGCGGTAGGCGTCCGTCCACGGCAGCTTGCCGATGTTCGCACCGGCCAGGTTGATCACCACGTCGGCGCCGTCGAGGATCGCCGGGTCGAGCGGACGCCGCCCCGGCGCCCAGCGGAACTCGGTCGCGGTGCGCGCTTCGCGGCGGACGAGCGTGGTGACGTGGTGCCCCGCCTCGCGCAGGGCGCGGACGAGGGGCGTTCCGATGAACCCGGACGAGCCGGCCACCAGGATCGAGAGCGGTTGTTCCGTCGTGTCGGGCATGCCCGCAACGCTACTCACACCGACGTAGGCTTCTGTGTGTGACCGACAGCGAGACCGTACAGCCCGACGCCTCCGTCCCGACCCCCTACGAAGACCTGCTCCGCCGGGTCCTGACCGAGGGCTCGCCGAAGGGTGACCGCACCGGCACCGGCACCCGCAGCCTGTTCGGCGCGCAGCTCCGCTACGACCTGTCGAAGGGGTTCCCCCTCGTCAGCACGAAGCGCGTGCACTTCAAGTCGGTCGCGTACGAGCTCCTCTGGTTCCTGCGCGGCGAGGGGAACGCGACCTGGCTGCAGGAGCACGGTGTCCGGATCTGGAACGAGTGGGCGGACGCCGACGGCGACCTCGGCCCGGTGTACGGCGTGCAGTGGCGCTCGTGGCCCACCCCCTCGGGTGAGCACGTCGACCAGATCGCCCAGGTCATCGACCAGATCACGACCAACCCGGACAGCCGCCGGCTCATCGTCTCGGCGTGGAACGTCGCCGACGTGCCGGACATGGCGCTCGCCCCGTGCCACGCGTTCTTCCAGTTCTTCGTCAACGACGGCAAGCTCTCGTGCCAGCTCTACCAGCGGAGCGCCGACATGTTCCTCGGCGTCCCGTTCAACATCGCCTCGTACGCGCTGCTGACCCACATGATCGCGGCGCAGACCGGGCTCGAGGTCGGCGACTTCGTCTGGACCGGCGGTGACTGCCACATCTACGACAACCACGTCGAACAGGTCGAGGAGCAGCTGTCCCGCACGGCGTACCCGATGCCGACGCTCGAACTCGCACCGCGCGACTCGATCGACGACTACGAGTACGAGGACTTCACCGTCGTCGGCTACGAGCACCACCCGGCGATCAAGGCCGCGGTCGCCGTCTGATGATCGGCATGGTCTGGGCCCGCTCGACCACCGGTGTCATCGGTGCCGACGGCGGCATGCCCTGGCACGTGCCCGAAGACCTGGCGCACTTCAAGCAGGTCACCGGCGACGCGACCGTGCTGATGGGCCGACGCACCTGGGAGTCCCTGCCCGAGCGCTTCCGGCCGCTACCCGGTCGGCGCAACGTCGTGCTCACCCGGGACACGACGTGGACGGCCGACGGCGCCGAGGTCGTGCACGACCTGCACGCCGCCCTCGACACCGACGAGACCGTCTGGGTCATCGGCGGCGGCCAGGTGTACGACGCCGCACTCGACGCGGCCGACCACGTCTCCGAGACCCTGATCGACGTCGACGTCGTCGGCGACACCGTCGCACCCACGCTCGGCGAGGCTGCCGGCTGGACGCTCGCCGACGAGGGCCCCTGGCAGGAGTCCCGCACGGGCACCCGCTACCGGTTCCTGGAGTGGCAGCGCCGCGCCTGAGTGCCCGATGTCGCCGGGCGTGACCGGCGGGACGGACGTGATCCGGGCCTCCCGGCCGCGCCGCAGGCGATCCACCGTCCACACGGACGGCGGTCCTCGCGCGCATCCCCGGTACGCTGGTGCCCGTGTCCCCGCGTGAGAATCCCTTCGGTCAGGTCCTCGTCGCCCTCGTGACCCCGTTCGCGGCCGACGGCGAGGTCGACTGGCCCGGCGTCGAGCAGCACATCGACGACTGCATCACCGCCGGCGCCGACGGCATCGTCGTCACCGGCACGACCGGCGAGACGTCGACGCTGACCGACCCGGAGAAGCTCCGTCTGGTCGAGGTCGGCAAGTCCGTCGCCGCCGGCCGCGCGAAGATCATCACGGGCGGTGGCTCGAACGAGACCGCGCACGCGATCCACCTGTACAAGCAGAGCGAGAAGGCCGGCGCGGACGGCGTGATGATCGTCACGCCGTACTACAACAAGCCGACCCAGTCGGGTGTCCTCACCCACTTCCGGATGATCGCGGACGCCACCGACCTGCCGGTGATCCTGTACGACATCCCGGGCCGCACCGGCATCCCGATCACGTACGACACGATCCTGCGTGCGTCGAAGCACCCGAACATCCTCGCCGTGAAGGACGCCAAGGGCGACTTCGCCGAGGTCTCGCGGGTCCTGAACAACACCGACCTCATGTACTTCTCCGGCGACGACACGAACGTGCTCCCGCACCTGTCGATCGGCGCCACCGGCCTGATCGGCGTGACCGCGAACATCACGAGCGCGCCGTACCGCACCATCGTCGACGCCGTGAACCGGGGCGACCTGGCCACCGCGACGGCCGAGCACAAGCGACTCGAGCCGCTCGTCCGCGCCGTGATGACGCACGTTCCGGGTACCGTGGCCGCGAAGTACATCCTGCACGGGCTCGGCCGCATCGGCAGCCCGCGCGTCCGACTGCCGCTCGTCGGCCCCGAGGACTCCGAGGCGTACGCCATCGAGACCTCCCTCGAAGCCGTGCGCGACGTGCCCGGCGCCGACTTCTCGAACTTCCGCCCCGACCGCAACGCGGCGGCCGGCGGTGCACTACCGAAGGTGCCAGGCACCACCCGCTAGCGAACACCGCGGCGCGCAGCACGCGCATCGCCCGAATCCGTAGGACCGAATGCCCACACAGATCTCCGAACCGCAGCCGCTCGAAGCCGGCACCCTCCGCGTCGTCCCCATCGGGGGCCTCGGCGAGATCGGTCGCAACATGACCGTCTACGAGTACGAGGGCAAGCTGCTCATCGTCGACGCCGGCGTGCTGTTCCCCGAGGAGCACCAGCCCGGTGTCGACCTGATCCTGCCGGACTTCTCGCCGATCCGTGACCGCCTCGACGACGTCCTCGGTGTCGTGCTCACGCACGGCCACGAAGACCACATCGGCGCCGTCCCGTACCTGCTCAAGCTCCGCGACGACATCCCGCTGATCGGCTCCACGCTGACCCTCGCGCTGGTCGAGGCGAAGCTCAAGGAACACCGGATCAAGCCGTACACGCTCGTCGTGGCCGAGGACCAGACCGAGCAGATCGGTCCGTTCCACCTCGAGTTCGTCGCCGTGAACCACTCCATCCCGGACGCCCTCGCCGTCGCGATCACGACCCCCGCCGGTCGTGTGCTGCACACGGGTGACTTCAAGATGGACCAGCTCCCGCTGGACGACCGCATCACCGACCTCCGTGCGTTCGCCCGTCTGGGCGAGGCCGGCGTGGACCTGTTCCTGCCGGACTCCACGAACGCCGACGTGCCGGGCTTCACCGCTCCGGAGCGCGACATCGGCCCGGTGCTCGAGAACATCATCATGCGCGCCCGCAAGAAGGTCGTCGTGGCGAGCTTCTCGTCGCACGTGCACCGCGTGCAGCAGGTCCTCGACGCCGCCGCGGCCGCGAACCGTAAGGTCGCGTTCATGGGGCGCTCGATGATCCGCAACATGACGATCGCCGCCGACCTCGGGTACCTGCGGGTGCCGGAGAACGTGCTCATCGACACGAAGAAGGCGAAGAACGTCCCCGACGACCAGATCGTCTACATGTCGACCGGGTCGCAGGGTGAGCCGATGGCCGTCCTGGCCCGCATGGCGAACCTCGAGCACCAGATCGAGATCGGCGAGGGCGACACCGTCATCCTCGCGTCGTCGCTCATCCCGGGCAACGAGAACGCCGTGTACCGCGTCATCGACGGGCTGACCAAGCTCGGTGCGAAGGTCGTGCACAAGGGCAACGCGAAGGTGCACGTCTCCGGACACGCCTCCGCCGGCGAGCTGCTCTACTGCTACAACATCCTGCGGCCGCGCAACGTGCTCCCCGTCCACGGCGAGCACCGCCACCTGTACGCGAACGCCGACCTGGCGATCCAGACGGGTGTCCCGCCGCGCAACGTGATCCTCGGGCAGGACGGCATCGTCGTCGACCTGAAGGACGGCGTCGCGACGGTCGCCGGTCAGCTCGACATCGGCTACGTCTACGTCGACGGCTCCACCGTCGGCGAGATCACCGACGCCGACCTGAAGGACCGCCGCGTCCTGGCGGAAGAGGGCTTCATCTCGATCTTCTGCGCGGTGGACTTCACCACCGGGCAGTGTGTGATCGGCCCGGAGATCCAGTCGCGTGGCTTCGCCGAGGACGACTCCGTGTTCGACGACGTCCGCCCGCAGATCGCCAAGGCGATCTCCGAGGCTGCCGCGAACGGCACGCGCGACTCGCACGCCTTCGCGCAGGTCGTCCGTCGCACGGTCGGTCGCTGGGTGAACACGAAGCACCGTCGTCGTCCGATGATCGTCCCGGTGGTCATCGAGGCGTAGCGTCCGTCCCCGCTCTGGAGGCCCGTCCAGCGTCCGTCACGGACGCTGCGGCGGGCCTTCCTGCGTTTGTCCTGAGCGGGCGTTAGGGTTCTGCCCATGGCCGGAGGCACCAAGTCGACCACGCGCTCGCGCGCGTCCACGTCGTCCCGTGGCAACGGGACGCGCGGTTCGTCGCGCACCCAGGCCACGACGAAGAAGCTGCCGCAGGCTGCGCCCACGCCGGTGTTCCGCGAGCAGAACCCGCTCGTGACCTTCTGGCTCGCGATGGCGCACGGCGTCGGCGCGATGTTCCGGCTGCTCGGCAAGGAGACCCTCGAGAAGGACCAGCGGCGCGACGGGTTCCCGTTCCTGCTGTTCCTGCTGGCCATCGCCGGCGGGGTCGTCGAGTGGCTCAACCCGACCAACAGCGTCTCCGTCGCACTCGACGCGTACACGTTCGGTGGGCTGTTCGGCCGCCTGGCGTTCGCCCTGCCCGTCATCATGATCGTGTTCGCCGGGTGGCTGTTCCGGCACCCGGCCTCGGTGCACGACAACACCCGGATCGGCATCGGCCTGGGCATCCTGATCGTGTCGATCGCCTCGCTCTGCCACGTCTTCGGTGGCCGACCGAGCGCGGCCGACGGCATGCCCGCGCTGGCCGCCGCCGGTGGGGTGCTGGGCTGGGTGGTCATCGGCTGGCTCGTCACGATCGCGACCGCCTGGGTGGCCGTCCCCGTGGCGATCGTGCTGCTCGTGCTGTCGCTCTTCATCATCACCAAGACGCCGCCGAACAAGCTCGGGCGACGCCTGCACGAGCTCTACGCCTACCTGTTCGGCGCGCCGGCCCCCGCAGCAGAACCCGAGGCCGACGCCGCCGCTGCGGCGGAGCCCGCCGCCCGCGCCCGCACGTCGAAGCGCGGCAAGAAGGGCGACGCCGACTTCCAGCTGTTCGACGACCTCGGGTTCGGTGACGAGCAGGCCGCTGCCGACGCCGAAGCCGGTGGCGACAACGTGCCGTGGTGGCGCCGGAACAAGTCCGGGCGCGAAGAGGACCCGGCGTACGACAGCCCGGTGCTGCCGCCGGCCACCGGGGTCGCCCCGGCTGCCGCTGCCGTCGCACCAGCTGCGCCCGTCGTGCCCGCTGCCCCCGCAGTGAGCCCGAACGCCGGTGCCGCCGCCGGGCTCGTCGACCTCACGCCGGCCGAGCCCGCGTCGGTCAACCTCAACGACTCCGTCGAGCAGGACCTGCAGGACGCCGAGCAGGCGCTCCGCGCGTTCGGCACCGACGTCCCCGCGCGGCCGGTGCCGACGGCCGACATCCGTCCCGCGGTGCCCGAGGTGCTGTCCGAGCCCGAGATCGTGGACGAGCCGGAGGACATCGACGCCGCCGCCGAGCTGAGCGCGGCCGCCGCCGGTTCCGACGACGATCCGTCGAAGCCCTACCGACTGCCCGCCGCCACGACGCTGAGCTCCGGAACCCCCTCGGTGGCGCGGAGCCAGGCGAACGACGACATCGTCGCCGCCATCACCGGGGTGCTCACCGAGTTCAAGGTCGACGCGAAGGTCACCGGGTTCTCCCGCGGGCCGACGGTGACCCGGTACGAGATCGAGCTCGGCCCCGGCGTCAAGGTCGAGCGCGTGACGGCCCTGTCGAAGAACCTGTCGTACGCGGTCGCCTCGAACGAGGTCCGCATCCTGTCGCCGATCCCGGGCAAGAGCGCCATCGGCGTCGAGATCCCGAACACCGACCGCGAGATCGTCTCGCTCGGTGACGTGCTGCGCTCGAACGCCGCACGCAAGTCGAAGCACCCGATGACGATCGGCGTCGGCAAGGACGTCGAGGGCGGCTTCGTCGTCGCGAACCTGGCGAAGATGCCGCACCTGCTCGTCGCCGGCTCCACCGGTTCCGGCAAGTCGGTGTTCATCAACTCGATGATCACGTCGCTGCTGATGCGCGCGAAGCCCTCCGAGGTCCGCATGGTCCTGGTCGACCCGAAGCGCGTCGAGCTCTCCATCTACGCCGGTGTCCCGCACCTCATCACACCCATCATCACGAACCCGAAGAAGGCGGCCGAAGCGCTGCAGTGGGTCGTGAAGGAGATGGACATGCGGTACGACGACCTGGCGTCGTTCGGGTTCCGCCACGTCGACGACTTCAACAAGGCGATCGAGAACAACGAGATCGTCCTGCCGGCGGGCAGCGAGCGGAAGCTCAAGCCGTACCCGTACCTGCTCGTCGTCGTCGACGAGCTCGCCGACCTCATGCTCGTGGCACCGCGTGACGTCGAGGAGTCGATCGTCCGCATCACCCAGCTCGCCCGTGCCGCCGGCATCCACCTGGTGCTCGCGACGCAGCGCCCCTCGGTCGACGTCATCACCGGCTTGATCAAGGCGAACGTGCCGTCGCGCATCGCCTTCGCGGTGACGAGCGTCACGGACTCCCGCGTCATCCTCGACCAGCCCGGCGCCGACAAGCTCATCGGTCAGGGCGACGCGCTCTTCCTGCCGATGGGCTCGTCCAAGTCGCTCCGCGTGCAGGGTGCCTGGGTGCAGGAGGGCGAGGTCGCCGAGGTCGTCCAGCACGTCACGCGGCAGGCGCAGCCCGAGTACCGCCAGGACGTCCAGGCCGTGGTCGAGCGCAAGGAGATCGACGCCGACATCGGCGACGACCTCGAACTGCTGCTCGCGGCCGTCGAGCAGGTCGTGTCGACCCAGTTCGGTTCCACGTCGATGCTGCAGCGGAAGCTCCGCGTCGGCTTCGCCAAGGCCGGTCGTCTGATGGACCTGATGGAGTCGCGCGACATCGTCGGGCCGTCCGAGGGTTCGAAAGCCCGCGACGTCCTGGTGACCGCCGACCAGCTGCCCGCGGTGCTCGCGAAGCTCCGCGGCGAGGAGCCGCCCGCCGCGGCCGCTCCGGCAGCGCCGGCCCCGACGCCGTCCGGCGACGGTGACCGCTACGGAGCAGACCCCGTCGGGGACATGACCCGCGGGTACGATGAAGTCCACGACGAGCCCGATGAGGACGCGTGGGGACTGACGGGCAGGGAGTGACGGCGATGACCGCCTCGGACAGCACGAACACCACGCACGGCGCACGGTTCCCGTGGCGCGGGCGGCTGCTGCGCAAGGGCCCCGGCCCGGCGTCGACCGCGAACGTCGCGAACATCATCACGGTGGTGCGCATCCTGATGGCGCCGCTGTTCTTCGTCCTGCTGCTCGCAGACGCCGGCAACGACGGACCCCTTCGCATCTGGGCAGCGGTCGTCTTCGTCGTGGCGATCGTCACGGACAGCGCCGACGGCATCATCGCCCGTCGGCAGAACCTGGTCACGGACTTCGGCAAGCTCGTCGACCCGATCGCCGACAAGGTGCTCATCGGTGGTGCGCTCGTCGCGCTGTCGATCCTGCAGGAACTGCCCTGGTACGTGACCGTGCTGATCATGGTGCGCGAGATCGGCATCACGGTCTTCCGGTTCGCGGTGCTCTCCGACCGGGTGATCCCGGCGAGCCGCGGCGGCAAGATCAAGACCGTGCTGCAGGCCGTCGCCCTGACGGCGGCGCTGTTCCCGTGGTGGAACCTGGTCGGCGACTGGGCGCACTGGGTCAACGGCGTCCTGATGACGGCCGCGTTCCTGGCAACGATCCTGAGCGGGATCGACTACCTCTGGCAGGCATGGAAGCACAACCGCACCACCGCATGACCGGACCCGACCGCTCGACGCAGGCCGCGCCTCCCGTCCCGGTCGCACCGGGACTCATCGCCGAACTGACGGCGCGGGGCGAGACCCTCGCCGTGGCGGAGTCGCTGACCGGCGGCCTCGTGGTCGCGACCCTCGTCGACGTGCCGGGCGCGAGTGCCGTCGTCCGCGGTGGCGTCGTGGCCTACGCGACGCCCGTGAAGCACTCGGTGCTCGGGGTCTCGGCAGAGCTGCTCGAGGCCGAGGGCGCCGTGCACCCCGAGGTCGCCCGGCAGATGGCCGCCGGTGTCCGGATCGCGCTGTCCGTCGACGGGGAACCCGCGACGTGGGGGATCAGCACGACCGGCGTCGCCGGCCCGGATCCGCAGGACGGCAAGCCCGTCGGCACCGTGTACGTGGGGATCGCCTCCGCCGCGGGGGCAGAGGCCTTCGAGCTGCACCTCGACGGTGACCGAGGGGCAATCCGGCACGCCACCGTCTCCGAACTCCTTGCACGGATGTCGTCCGAGGTCCGGGGCCGGGAATAGGTCCCGTTTCCACTGGGTTACATCTCACGAAATCTCCAGCAGTACGGCAGCCAGCCTGGCTAACATGCTGCAACCGGCAACGCTATTGTTGCTGAACCCGAACTCGATCCACCGGACCGAGCGGGCGCGGAGACGACAGAGAGGAGGAGTTCTCATGGTTCTCGTTCGTCAGGAAATCGGCGATGTGCTCCGGGACTTCCGCTTGCAGAAGGGCCGGACCCTCCGTCAGGTCGCGTCCAAGGCCAGTGTCGCGCTCGGGTACCTCAGTGAGGTCGAGCGCGGGCAGAAGGAAGCCAGCTCGGAGATCCTCGCGTCCGTCGCGGATGCTCTGGACACGCCCATCTCGACCATCATGCGCGAAGTGGGCGACCGCCTCGCGATCGTCGAGGGGCTGACCCCCGTCCCCGACACGCTCCCGGACGACCTCGTCGCCGAGTTCGACAACGACCTCGCGGTGCGCTGAGCGCATCGCACCGAACGCCCTCGCCGGTCCTTCCCGGCGGGGGCGTTCTGCGTTCCGGCCCGCGACCACGCGCCTAGGCTGGTCGGATGCGCGTGAGTGAGTTCTGGCGAGCCGTCGACCAGGTGTTCGGTGAGGCCTACGGTTCCGTGGTCACCCGTGACGTCGTGCTCGAAGGGCTCGGCGGTCGCTCCGCCGTGGACGCCCTCGCCGCCGGTGTCGACGCCCGCCGGGTGTGGGACGCGCTGTGTGACTCGCAGGACGTCCCGATGGACCGTCGGCACGGCAAGGGCCTGGCCGAACCCCAGGACTGAGCCGGTTCCGCGGGGCCGATCATCCGAAACTGTGTTCGGCGTGTTGCTCGAACGCGTGTTCGATCGGTGGTAGCTTCCTCCACAGCGGCGTCGCCCGGGTGTTCCATCCACAGATCGCGTGACCGTCGGCAGTGATGTCGGTGGCTCGCCATAGGTTGATGGACATCGGGAACAGCCCGAAGCCTTGTCGCAGAACCATCGGCCTTGCACCATCGGCCGGCGTGGACGCGACAGCCTACAGGCGGCCGAACACGAGCACGAAGGAGCACCCCATGCCATCACCGGCAGACCGCGAGAAGGCCCTCGAGACCGCACTCGCACAGATCGACAGGCAGTTCGGCAAGGGTGCGATCATGCGCCTCGGTTCGGACGAACGCGCCCCCGTCAACGTCATCCAGACCGGGTCGGTGGCGCTGGACGTCGCGCTCGGCATCGGCGGCCTGCCCCGTGGCCGCATCGTCGAGATCTACGGCCCGGAGTCGTCGGGTAAGACGACCCTCACCATCCACGCCATCGCCAACGCCCAGCGCGCCGGTGGCATCGCGGCCTTCATCGACGCCGAGCACGCGCTCGACCCCGAGTACGCCAAGAAGCTCGGTGTCGACATCGACGCCCTGCTCGTGTCGCAGCCCGACACCGCCGAGCAGGCGCTCGAGATCGCGGACATGCTGGTCCGCTCCGGCTCCATCGACCTCATCGTCATCGACTCCGTCGCGGCCCTCGTGCCCCGTGCCGAGATCGAGGGCGAGATGGGCGACTCGCACGTCGGTCTGCAGGCCCGCCTCATGTCCCAGGCCCTGCGAAAGCTCGCCGGTGGCCTGAACCAGACGCAGACCACGATGATCTTCATCAACCAGCTGCGCGAGAAGATCGGCGTGTTCTTCGGTTCGCCCGAGACCACCTCGGGTGGCAAGGCGCTGAAGTTCTACGCGTCCGTCCGTCTCGACATCCGTCGCATCGAAACGCTCAAGAGCGGCACCGACGCGGTGGGCAACCGCACACGCGTCAAGGTCGTCAAGAACAAGATGGCGCCGCCCTTCAAGCAGGCCGAGTTCGACATCCTGTACGGCGTCGGCATCTCGCGCGAAGGCTCGCTGCTCGACTTCGGTGTCGACCACGGCATCGTCAAGAAGTCGGGTGCCTGGTACACCTACGACGGCGACCAGCTCGGGCAGGGCAAGGAGAACTCGCGTTCCTTCCTGATCCAGAACCCCGAGATCGCTGCCGACATCGAAGGCAAGATCCTCGCCAAGCTCGGCGTCGGCGGCGCCAAGGCCGAAGATGCCCCGGTCGAGTCGATCGCGCCGAAGCTCGCGGAGCGCAAGGGCGCGTGAGCACCGACCACGACGACGACGGCCTCGCACCGGTCACCGACCTGTTCGGTGCGAGGTCGCGTCGTCGCGCTCCTGTCACGCCGGTGATGCCCGCCATCCCCGAGCCTCCGGTGTCACCGGACGAACCGCGCGACTCCGACGGCTGGGTCCTGCCCGAGTCCGACGAAGGCCGGGCGGACGAGTTCCCCGCATCGTTCGACGCCGATTCGCCGGTGCCCCTGCACGGTGCCCGGGGGCCGGCAGCGTGGGTGTCGCCCGTGATCGGCGACGGCAGCGGGCGCTCGAGCCGTGCGGAGCAGGACGGCTACGACTCCGAGACCGCTGATGCCACCACCGCGTCGGTGTTCTCCATCGCCGGCGGCGAGGAGATCGACCCGGCCGACGCACCGCGTCCGCTCGATGAACAGCGGGCGGATGCCGAACGGATCAGCCTGCGCGCGCTCGGCCGCAAGGGCGTGAGCGAGTCCGAGATGCGGACCCTGCTGCTGCAGCAGGACCTCGACCCCGACGTGGTCGAGCACGAGATCGAACGGTTGACCCGTGTCGGGCTCCTCGACGACGTCGCCCTCGCCACCGACCTGGTGGACCGACTGCACGCCCGCAAGGGTCTCGGTCGACAAGGTGTCGTGACGGAGCTCCGTCGCCGTGGGATCGACCAGGTGGCGATCGACACCGCACTCGACGAAGCCGCCGACGACGAGGACGACGAGTTCCTCCGTGCGCAAGAGCTCGCAGACAAGCGGGCGCCGCAGATGCGCGGGCTCGACCGGGCCACGGCGGAACGCCGGCTGTCCGGCTTCCTGATGCGCAAGGGCTACAGCTCCGGCGTCGTCCGGATCGCTGTGGCACGTGCCCTCGACGGTGGCGGGAAACGGCCGCAGCCCGGCCGCGGGACCGTACGATTCGAGTAGTCGCTCCGACCTACACTGGAACGACCATGGCCACCGTCGAAGCGCGCCCCCGCACCTACGAAGTCCGCACCTACGGGTGCCAGATGAACGTGCACGACTCCGAGCGGTTGAGCGGGTCGTTGCAGGCCGCGGGCTACACCGCGGCGGACGGTGCGCAGGCCGACGTCGTCGTCATCAACACGTGCGCGGTGCGCGAGAACGCGGACAACCGTCTCTACGGCAACCTCGGGCAGCTCGCGGGGATCAAGCGCGAGCACCCCGGCATGCAGATCGCCGTCGGTGGGTGCCTGGCGCAGAAGGACAAGAACGTCATCCTCGAGAAGGCGCCGTGGGTCGACGTCGTCTTCGGCACGCACAACATGGGGTCCCTGCCGACCCTGCTCGAACGCGCACGGCATAACGACGAGGCGCAGATCGAGATCCTCGAGGCACTCGACGTCTTCCCGTCGACGCTGCCCACCAAGCGCGACTCGACGCACAGCGGGTGGGTCTCGATCTCGGTCGGCTGCAACAACACCTGCACGTTCTGCATCGTCCCCTCGCTCCGCGGCAAGGAGAAGGACCGCCGACCCGGTGACGTCCTGGCCGAGATCCAGGCGCTCGTCGACGACGGCGCGATCGAGGTCACGCTGCTCGGGCAGAACGTGAACTCCTACGGGGTCGAGTTCGGCGACCGACAGGCGTTCGGCAAGCTGCTGCGGGCCACCGGCACCATCGAGGGGCTCGAGCGCGTCCGCTTCACGAGCCCGCACCCGGCGGCCTTCACCGACGACGTCATCGACGCGATGGCCGAGACCCCGAACGTGATGCCCCAGCTGCACATGCCGCTGCAGTCGGGTTCCGACCGGGTGCTCAAGGCGATGCGCCGGAGCTACCGCAGCGAGCGGTTCCTCGGCATCCTCGACCGCGTCCGCGCGAAGATCCCGAACGCGGCGATCTCCACCGACATCATCGTCGGGTTCCCCGGTGAGACCGACGCCGACTTCGAGGACACCCTGCGCGTCGTCGAGCAGGCGCGGTTCGCCTCGGCGTTCACGTTCCAGTACTCGATCCGCCCGGGCACGCCGGCGGCGACGATGGACGACCAGCTGCCGAAGCACATCGTGCAGGAGCGCTACGAGCGACTCGTCGCCCTGCAGGAACGCATCACCGCGGAAGAGAACGCGCTGCAGGTCGGCCGGAGCGTCGAGGTGCTCGTCGCCTCCGGGGAGGGCCGCAAGGACGACGCCACCCGCCGGCTCTCCGGTCGCGCGGAGGACTCCCGGCTCGTGCACTTCACCGTGCCCTCCGGGTCCGAGGTCCCGCGCCCTGGCGACGTGGTCACCGTCGACATCACCCGTGCCGCACCGCACTTCCTGCTCGCCGACGACGACGCTCCGCTGCGCATCCGACGCACCCGGGCCGGTGACGCCTGGGACCGCGCGCAGGCCGAGAGCTGCGGCGTGCCCACGCCCGCTGCCGCCGCCGGCGACGGGCCCCGTCCGGTCTCGCTCGGGCTGCCCACGCTCCGTGTCGGGCGCTGACCTGCCGCCCGCCGGTGCCGGTGCCGGTGCCGGTGCCACTGCGGCTGCCACTGCCGACCTGATCGCGGTGGTCGGGGCGACGGGCACCGGGAAGTCCGACCTCGGCATCGCGATCGCGGAGCGGCTGCGTGCTGCCGGCCGCCCCGCGGAGATCATCAACGCGGACGCCATGCAGCTGTACCGGGGCATGGACATCGGTACCGCGAAGCTCCCGCCGGCCGAACGGCGCGGCATCCCGCACCACGAGCTCGACGTGCTCGACGTCACCGACGAGGCGAGCGTCGCCGCGTACCAGGTCGCCGCCCGGGCCGACGTCGACCGGATCCAGGCCGATGGCGGCGTGGCCGTCCTCGTCGGCGGCAGCGGCCTCTACGTCTCCGCGGTGCTCTTCGACCTGGCGTTCCCGGGCACCGACCCCGCGCTCCGTGCGCAACTCGAGCGCGAGCACGAGGAGCTCGGCCCGGGCATCCTGCTCGAGCGACTCCGCGCCCTCGACCCGTCGGCCGCCGCGACGATCGACGCACGCAACCCACGGCGGTTGATCCGTGCACTCGAGATCGCGAGCCGATCGGAGGTCGTGACCCCGAGCCTCCCGGCCGCGCCCCGCGCCTGGCGACCGTCCCGGATCCTGCACCTGCGGCGTGACCGCGAGCAGCTCGTGTCGGCGCTGCACGAGCGCGCCGCTCGGATGTTCGAGGCCGGACTCGTCGACGAGGTCGCGGCGCTCCGCGAGCAGGGACTCGAGCAGGGCAGGACCGCGCGGGGCGCCATCGGGTACTCGCAGGCGCTCGAGGTGCTCGCCGGCACGTCGACCCGGGAGCAGGCGGTCGAGGCGACCGGCATCGCGACCCGGAAGTACGCCCGGCGGCAGGTGTCGTGGTTCCGCCGGTACGCCGAGGCCGAGACGCTCGACGTCACGGGGGCGGACCGCGGCGACCTGTCGGAACTGGCCCGTAGGATCGTGCCGTGACCGAGCTGCACTTCACCAAGGGCCAGGGGACCGGCAACGACTTCGTCCTGTTCGCCGACCCCGACGCCACCGTCGACCTGACTCCCGAGCGGATCCGCGCCATCGCGGACCGTCGCTTCGGCGTGGGCGGCGACGGCGTGATCCGCGCGGTGCGGTCCGAGGCGATCCCCGAGGGGCGTGCGCTCGTGGCCGTCGAGCCCGAGGCGACCTGGTTCATGGACTACCACAACGCCGACGGCACGGTCGCGGAGATGTGCGGCAACGGCATCCGCGTGTTCGCCCGGTACCTGACCGAGTCCGGCCTGGTCGAGCTCGCTCCCGGCGAGACGCTCACCGTCGGCAGCCGCAAGGGGCTGGTCGACATCCAGCGCACCACGAACGGGTTCGCCGCCGACCTCGGCCGCTGGGGCCTGGGCATCGAGGGCGGTGGTTCCGACGACGTGCTCGTGCGGGCCAAGAACCTCGACGGGGCGCGGCCCGGCATCGGCATCGACGTGGGCAACCCGCACGTGGTCGTCGCCGTCGAGACCGAGGACGAACTGGCCGACCTCGACCTGACCTTCCTGCCGGTGCTCGACCCGGCACCGGAGCACGGTGCGAACGTCGAGTTCGTGCTGCCCGGCGACCCCCTCATCAAGGACGGCGTCGGCGAGATCACGATGCGGGTGCACGAGCGGGGGAGCGGTGAGACGCTCTCGTGCGGTACCGGGGCCGTCGCGGCAGCCCTCGCCACGCGTTACTGGGTCGGTGCGGGGGCGCCGGACACCTGGCGTGTGCGAGTGCCGGGCGGGCTGCTGACGGTGCGGATGACGGCGACCGAGGACGGCGAGCACGTGTCGCTGTCCGGGCCCGCCGAACTCGTGTTCTCGGGCGACCTGACGGTCTGACGCGGGCGCGCTTCGCCCCGTTGCGCTTCGCCCCGTTGCGCTTCGTGAGCAGAAATGGTCGGGTGCCCAGCGGCGACCCGACCATTTCTGCTCACGATGTGCGCGCTCGCGCGGTGCGCTCGCGCGCTGCGCTCGCGCGGTGCGCGCTCGCGCGCTACGCGCTGCGGCGCACCCGCATGACGCGGAAGCCCTTGGCCGTCGACTCGCGGGTGACGGAGAACCCCGAACCGAGCGCACCGACGAGCCACTTCTGCAGCGAGTCGCCCCCGAGGTCCTTCGACACGACGAGCCAGGCGTCGCCCCCGACCTCGAGCCGGGGCAGCCACGTCAGCAGGATCTGGTGCAGCTCGTCCTTGCCGACACGGATCGGCGGGTTCGACCAGATCGTGCGGAAGCGCAGGTCGGCCGGGACGTCGTCGGGCAGCGCGATCGTGACGTTCGACGCCCCGGCAGCAGCCGCGTTGGCGCGCGCGAGCCCGAGCACCCGCTCGTTGACGTCGACGCCCCACACGTGGGCGTCGGGGGACTGCAGGGCCATGGTGATCGCGATCGGGCCCCAGCCGCATCCGATGTCGAGCAGGGCACCGTCGGCAGCCGGTGCCGGCACCGAACCGAGCAGGACCTTCGTGCCGCGGTCGACGCCGTCGGGGCTGAAGACCCCCGCCGCGGTCGACAGGGTGAGGGGCTGACCGGCGAGCGTGACGTGCACCTGGCGCGGCCGGAGTTCGCTCTCGGGGGTGGCCGAGAAGTAGTGGTCGTTCGCCATGGATGAACCGTACCGGCAACCGAGTGTGTCGGAGGGCGTCCGGAGGTAGCCTGTGCACAGGATGACGGATACCCATCAGCAGAACCACCAGACCAACGACGACAGCGCAGACGGTCTCGTCGAGAGGGTGTTGCGCAACGCAGACCACCGCGCAGCATCGTCCATCTTCGCACCCGCCCAGGCCATCCAGACGCAGTCGGTCGACGACCGCAGCTGGACCGGCGACGGTGACCAGTACGACCGTGAGGACCGTGCGGCGTTGCGCCGTGTCGCCGGCCTCTCCACCGAACTCGAGGACGTCACCGAGGTCGAGTACCGCCAGCTGCGGCTCGAGCAGGTCGTCCTCATCGGCGTGTACCCCCAGGGCGACGCGCAGGACGCCGAGAACTCCCTGCGCGAGCTGTCCGCCCTGGCCGAGACGGCCGGCGCGGTCGTGCTCGACGGGCTCCTGCAGCGCCGGCCCCACCCGGACGCCTCGACCTACCTCGGCAAGGGCAAGGCCGAGGAACTCGCGATGATCGTGAAGGCCACCGGCGCCGACACCGTGATCGCGGACACCGAGCTCGCTCCCTCGCAGCGCCGTGCGCTCGAGGATGTCGTGAAGGTCAAGGTGATCGACCGCACGGCCGTGATCCTCGACATCTTCAGCCAGCACGCCAAGAGCCGCGAGGGCAAGGCGCAGGTCGAACTCGCCCAGCTCGAGTACCTGCTGCCGCGACTGCGTGGTTGGGGTGACTCGATGTCCCGGCAGGCCGGTGGCCAGGTCTCCGGCGGTGCGGGCATGGGTTCGCGTGGCCCCGGTGAGACCAAGATCGAGCTGGACCGCCGACGCATCCACACCCGGATGGCCAAGCTCCGCCGCCAGATCGCCGGGTTCCGACCCGCGCGCGAGGCCAAGCGTGCCGAGCGCAACCGCAACGAGGTCCCCAGTGTCGCGATCGCGGGCTACACCAACGCCGGCAAGTCCTCGCTGCTCAACCGGCTGACGAGCGCGGGCGTGCTGGTGCAGAACCAGCTGTTCGCGACGCTGGACGCCACGGTCCGCCGGACCGAGAGCACGAAGGGCCGTGAGTACACGTTCGCCGACACCGTCGGCTTCGTGCGCAACCTGCCGCACCAGCTCGTCGAGGCCTTCCGCTCCACCCTCGAAGAGGTCGGCGACGCCGACGTCATCGTGCACGTGGTCGACGGCTCGCACCCCGACCCCGGGGCGCAGCTGTCCACCGTGCGCGAGGTCATCGGCGACGTCGGTGCGGGTGACATCCCGGAGATCGTCGTCTTCAACAAGGCCGACCTGATCGACGACGCGCAGCGCCTCGTGCTCATCGGACTCGTGCCGGACGCGGTGTTCGTGTCGGCACGCACCGGTGAGGGCATCCCGGAGCTCCTCAGCGTCATCGAGGACCGCCTGCCCGAGCCCGACGTCGACCTGACGATCGTGGTGCCGTACGACCGCGGCGATCTGGTGTCGTCGCTGCACGACACCGGCTCGGTCGAGTCCGTCGACTACGTCGAGGACGGCACGCGCCTGCGGGTGCGCGTCTTCCAGCGGCAGGTCGCCGAGCTCGAGCCCTACGTGGTCACGCCGGTCCCGACGGTCTGACGCCCGGCTCCGGCGGGCGCTGGAGAGCGCTGCCGCGCGGCCTGGAGGCCCGTCACGGGTCCGCCGGACGCCGTCGCGTCAGCGAGACGCCCCGGAACACACGAAACGCCGCCGAATCCGGCGGCGTTTCGTCGTGCTGGGGGCGTCGTACGGTGACGACGGCGTCTCGCGTCAGTGCAGCGCGGTTTGCGGGTCGCGGTCAGAGGGAGCGGAGGACCGCGACGACCTTGCCGAGGACCGAGGCGGCGTCGCCGAGGATCGGCTCGAAGGCGGAGTTGCGCGGCAGCAGCCACGTGTGACCGTCGCGCTGGCGGAAGACCTTGACCGTCGCCTCTTCGTCGAGCATGGCCGCGACGATGTCACCGTTCTCGGCGGTCTGCTGCGACCGGACGACGACCCAGTCGCCGTCGCAGATCGCGGCGTCGATCATCGACTCACCGACGACCTTGAGCATGAAGAGCTCGCCGGTGCCCACGAGCTGTCGGGGGAGCGGGATGATCTCGTCGACGTGCTGCTCGGCGGTGATCGGGACACCGGCGGCGATCCGGCCGACGAGCGGCACGAGCGTGGTGGCGTCGATGTCCGGGCCGCCGACGTCGGTCGACGGCTCGTCGACCAGGACCTCCAGCGCACGCGGACGGTTCGGGTCGCGCCGGATCCAGCCCCCGAGCTCGAGCTGGCCGAGCTGGTGGGAGACGCTGGAGAGCGAGGAGAGTCCGGCGGCGTCGCCGATCTCGCGCATGCTCGGCGGGTAGCCCCGTGAGGCGATCGACGCACGGATCGCGTCGAAGATCGCCTGCTGCTTCGGCGTCAGCGGCTTCTGGCCCCGCAGTTCGTCCACCACGTCGTCTCGCTTTCGTCGGTGCCGGTCCGGCCGCGGCGGGAATGTCGGTGGTCCCCGTCAGGCTTGTCCCAGTCGATCGAAACAGTATCCGACCAGCCAGGGCCGGACAAACACCTGTTCGAGCGTGTCGCAAGAAAACCCCGCAGAAATCCCCTCCCAGGACTTGTGCGTCATCTGATTCGAAACTATGTTCGGTACACGACTTCGGTTCCACCGAACGGGAAGGCAAGAACGACATGAGCACCATCGCCATCGCTGACATCCAGCGCACCGCGGCGCCCGCCGTGCGTACCCGCCTGCGTCTGACGCGTCGCGGCCGCATCGTCTTCACGACGCTCGCCGCGCTCCCGCTCCTCATCGTCGTCGCGCTCGGCGTGCTGAACGGTGGACAGGCCTCCGCCGGTGACGCCACCGCCGGCGGCGCCCGCACCCAGTTCGAGACCGTGACGATCCAGCCGGGCGAGACACTCTGGCAGCTGGCCGAGCAGACGGCCCCCGACTCGGACCCGCGCGACTTCGTGCAGGACGTCGTGAGCCTCAACGCGCTCGACGGCTCCGCGCTGCAGGCCGGCGAAGAGATCTCCATCCCCACCAAGTACACCGACGGCGAGTAGCCACTCGAGCAGCGCCGTCCAGACGGCTGGTCGTCGCACGGTGACAGCGGCCTACGATGGATCGGTGGCATTCACGCTCGAAGACCTCCCGATCCGAGACGACCTGCGCGGGCAGAGCCCCTACGGCGCTCCGCAGAAGCACGTCCGTGTGCAGCTCAACGTCAACGAGAACACGCATCCGGTTCCCGACGACGTCGCTGCGGACATCGTCGAGTCGATCCGGCAGGCCCTGCTGACGGTCAACCGGTACCCGGACCGCGAGTTCACCGAGCTCCGGCAGTCACTTGCCGACTACCTCGGGCACGACCTGACCGCCGAGCAGCTCTGGGCGGCGAACGGGTCCAACGAGGTGTTGCAGCAGCTCCTCCAGGCGTTCGGCGGGCCCGGTCGCTCGGTGCTCGGGTTCCCGCCCACCTACTCGATGCACTCGATCCTCGCGTCGGGCACCGGCACCACGTGGATCCCGGCCCAGCGGGACGACGAGTTCCGCATCTCGCCCGAGACCGTCGTGGCGGCCATCCGTGCGCACCAGCCGGACATCGTGTTCCTGTGCGGGCCGAACAACCCGACGGGCACGCCGCTCGAGATCGAGACGATCGCGGCCGCCTACGACGCGACGGATGGCATCGTGATGGTGGACGAGGCGTACGCCGAGTTCATGCCGTCCGACGCTCCGAGTGCCCTCACGCTGCTGCCCGGTCGCGAGCGCCTCGTGGTCTCCCGCACGATGAGCAAGGCGTTCGCGTTCGCCGGTGCCCGGGTCGGGTACATGGCCGCGCACCCCGCCGTCGTCGACGCCGTCCGGCTGGTCCGGCTGCCCTACCACCTGTCCGCGCTGACCCAGGCGGCGGCGATCGCGGCACTCCGGCACGCCCCCGAGATGCTGGCGATGGTCGATGACATCAAGGGGCAGCGCGACCGCATGGTCACCGAGCTCCAGGCCATGGGGTACCGCACCTACGAGACCTGGTCGAACTTCGTCCTGTTCGGTGGTGTGGCGGACCCGCACGCCGCGTTCGAAGCGCTGCTCGAGCGTGACGTCATCGTGCGCGACCTCGGGATCCCGAACCACCTGCGGGTGAGTGCGGGGACCGAGGCCGAGACGACCGCGTTCCTCGACGCCATGCGGCAGGTCGCCGCCGAGCAGCCGCCGGTTAGGGTTGAGGCATGACCGCCCGCACCGCCTCGATCAGCCGTTCGACGAGCGAATCGAGTGTCGAACTCGAGCTCGACCTGGACGGCACCGGGACCTCGTCGATCTCGACCTCCGTCCCGTTCTTCGACCACATGCTGACCGCGTTCAGCAAGCACTCCCTGATCGACCTGCGCGTGCGCTCCACGGGTGACACCGACATCGACGTGCACCACACGGTCGAGGACACCGGGATCGTGCTCGGACAGGCGATCAAGCAGGCCCTCGGCGACCGCTCCGGCATCGGCCGCTACGGCGACGCCCTCGTGCCGCTCGACGAAGCGCTGGCCCAGGCCGTCGTCGACGTCTCCGGGCGCCCGTTCCTGGTGCACTCCGGCGAGCCCGCGGGCTTCGAGTTCCACCGCATCGGTGGCCACTTCACCGGCTCGATGGTCCGCCACGTGTTCGAGGCGATCACGTTCAACGCCGGCATCACCGTCCACGTCCGCGTGCTCGAGGGCCGCGACCCCCACCACATCGCCGAAGCCGAGTTCAAGGCGTTCGCCCGAGCCATGCGCAAGGCGGTCGAACTGGACCCGCGCGTCGACGGCATCCCCTCGACGAAGGGCGCTCTGTGACCGCCGCCAAGCCGAACGTCGTCGTCCTCGACTACGGGTCGGGCAACGTCCACTCCGCCGCCAAGGCGCTCGAGCGCGCCGGGGCCGAGGTCACCCTGACCTCCGACAAGCAGGCGGCGCTCAAGGCGGACGGCCTGCTCGTCCCCGGTGTCGGGGCGTTCGCCGCCGTGATCGACCAGCTCGAGGGCGTGCAGGGCGGCGAGATCGTCGACCACCGTCTGGCCGGCGGGCGACCCGTGCTCGGCATCTGCGTCGGCATGCAGGTCCTGTTCTCGCGCGGCATCGAGCGTGGTGCCGACGTCGAAGGGCTCGGTCAGTGGCCCGGCACCGTGCAGGAGATCCAGGCCGAGGTGCTGCCGCACATGGGCTGGAACACCGTGCAGGCCCCCGAGGACTCCGTGCTGTTCGACGGGCTGCACGACGAGCGCTTCTACTTCGTGCACTCCTACGGGGTGACCGACTTCCCGCTCGAGGCGTACGGGCCGTTCCGTGCCCCCCGTCTGACGTGGGCCGAGCACGGGCAGCCGTTCATCGCCGCGGTCGAGAACGGACCGCTCACCGCCACGCAGTTCCACCCCGAGAAGTCCGGCGAGCCGGGCATCCGCCTGCTCTCCAACTGGGTGCGTTCGCTCTGAACCCGGCCATTGCCGGGCGCGACGCCCGTGCCGGACGCGCACCGGGCCTCCCGGCCGTCCGCAACCCCTTCTCCACCGCAACGAAACCGACAGGACCATGACCGACCTCACCGACACCCCACCCCTCGTCCTGCTGCCGGCGGTCGACGTCGTCGACGGACAGGCCGTGCGACTCACCCAGGGCGAGGCGGGGAGCGAGACCGGCTACGGCGACCCCGTCGCCGCTGCCCGGACCTGGCGTGACCAGGGCGCTGAGTGGATCCACCTCGTCGACCTCGACGCGGCGTTCGGCCGTGGCGACAACCGCCGGGTGATCGCGCACGCCGTCCGCGAGGTCGAGGGCGTCTCCGTCGAGCTGTCCGGTGGTATCCGTGACGACGCCTCGCTCGAAGCGGCACTGGCGACCGGTGCGGCACGCGTGAACCTCGGGACCGCGGCGCTCGAGAACCCCGACTGGGCCGCCCGTGTGATCGGTGAGTACGGCGAGCAGATCGCCGTCGGGCTGGACGTCCGCGGCACCACGCTCTCGAGCCGCGGCTGGACCGAGGACGCCGGTGACCTGTGGGAGGTGCTCGACCGGCTGGAAGCCGCCGGGTGCGCCCGCTACGTGGTGACCGACGTCACCAAGGACGGCACGCTGCAGGGGCCGAACGTCGAGCTGCTCCGCCAGGTGTGCGACCGGACCGACCAGCCCGTGGTGGCCTCGGGCGGGATCTCCACGCTCGACGACCTCCGTGCGCTCCGCGAACTCGTGCCGTACGGGCTCGAGGGCGCGATCATCGGCAAGGCGCTGTACTCCGGGGCGTTCACGCTGCCGGCCGCACTCGACATCGCCTCCGAGTAACGCTGTGGCGGGCATCTCGAACGGCCGTGGCACCGGGCCCGACGCCGACGACGCGCACACGCCCGGCGGGGCCGCGGACTCGGCGGGCTTCTCGTGGGAAGGCCGCACGTTCGACCACCACGACACCGCGTTCGCCGAGGACGACGGACTCGCCGACCCCGCGGTGGTCGCCGCGATCGGTGCGCTCGCCGGCGGTGCCTCCCAGGCGGCGATCGTCGAGGCACTCCGCACCGCCCGCCTGCTCATCCCGCTCATCGCCGAGGCCGGCGACGTGGGGGAGACCGACGAGGGCAAGCTCGTCGACAAGACCCAGGAACTCTCGATCGTGACGGTCGCCGGTCCGGACGGTCGCAGCGTCATGCCGGCGTTCACCTCGGTCGACGCCATGCACGCGTGGGACCCGGACGCGCGCCCGGTGCCGGTGGAGTCCCGCCGTGTGGCGATGGCCGCGGCGAGCGAGGACACCCAGCTCGTCGTGCTCGACCCGAAGTCGCCGACCGAGTTCGTGCTGCGTCGTCCGGCGGTGTGGGCGCTCGGGCAGGACCTGCCGTGGGCCCCGTGCTTCGAGGACCCCGACGTGGCCCGCGCCTTCGCCGCCTCGGTCGAGGGTGAGTCGAGCGTCGCCCGTGTCGAACTCGCGCCGGGCGACCCGGTCGGCCGGTTCGCCGGGCCGGAGCTGACGGTGGGCCTGGCGCTGCACCCGGGGCTCGACCGAGAGCAGGTCGGCGAGCTCGTCGGTCGGCTGCAGCAGCGGTGGTCGACCGACCCCGTGATCGCCGAGCGGGTCGACAGCATGCGCGTCGCCCTGCGCGCTGCCTGACGAGCAGCAGCGCCCGCGGCCGAGCTGCCAGCCAGCAGCGCAACGGTCCCGCGGCGGTGCGACCCGGCCCAGCCCGAGGTCGCCGGTACGATGACGGGGTGAGCCCGAACCCGACGACCAACCCCACCGGCGCGACCACCCACGGTCCGACGGGGCGTCCCGTCCGGGACTTCCCCGTGCCCGAGGAGCTCGACAGCACCGGACCCGCCCGCATCATCGCGCTCTGCAACCAGAAGGGTGGCGTCGGCAAGACCACGACGGCCATCAACCTGGGCGCCGCGCTCGCCGAGTACGGCCGCAAGGTCCTGGCCGTCGACTTCGACCCGCAGGGCGCGCTGTCCGCCGGCCTCGGGGTCCGGACCCACGACATCCACACCGTGTACGACCTGCTGATGGGTGCCGTGAAGGACCCGAACCAGGTCATCCAGCCGACGAACACCCCCGGCCTCGACGTCATCCCGGCGAACATCGACCTGTCCGCGGCCGAGGTGCACCTGGTCAACGAGGTCGCCCGCGAGCAGATCCTGGCGAGCGTGCTGCGCAAGGTCGCGAACGACTACGACGTGATCCTGGTCGACTGCCAGCCGTCGCTCGGCCTGCTCACCGTGAACGCCCTGACCGCGGCGCACGGCGTGCTCATCCCGCTCGAGTGCGAGTTCTTCGCGCTCCGCGGTGTCGCCCTGCTCATCGAGACGATCGACAAGGTGCGCGACCGCCTCAACCCGGCGCTCAAGCTCGACGGCATCCTGGCGACCATGTACGACTCGCGCACGCTGCACTCCCGCGAGGTCATGGAGCGGGTCGTCGACACCTTCGACGACCGCGTGCTCGACACCGTCATCGGCCGCACCGTGAAGTTCCCGGACGCCACGGTGTCCGCACGCCCGATCACGCAGACCGCGCCGGACCACCCTGCCGCCCACGCCTACCGGCAGCTCGCACGAGAGCTCGTCCAGCGTGGCGCCGTCGTCTGACGCGGGGTTCCGGGTCCGGCTCGCCAACTTCGACGGACCGTTCGACCTCCTGCTGTCGCTCATCACGAAGCACGAGCTCGACATCACCGAGGTGTCGCTCGGTGCCGTGACGGGGGAGTTCATCCAGTACGTCCGGCAGGCCGAGTCCGCCGACGAGCTCGACGAGGCCAGTGAGTTCCTGGTCGTCGCGGCGACCCTGCTCGACCTGAAGATCGTCGGGCTGCTGCCCCAGGGTGAGCTCGTGGACGCCGAGGACGTCGCCCTGCTCGAGGCCCGCGACCTGCTGTTCGCCCGACTGCTGCAGTACCGGGCGTTCAAGCAGGCCGCCGACTGGTTCGGGGAGCGCTGGGGCGTCGAGTCGCGCCGGCACGTCCGCAGCGTCCGGCTCGAGGAGCGGTTCCGTGCGCGGACGCCGGAGCTCGTCTGGACCCTGTCGGTGCAGGACTTCGCAGCACTGGCCGCGCTGGCCTTCGCCCCGCGGGAGATCCCGACCGTCGGCCTCGACCACCTGCACGCCCCGCTCATCAGCATCCGCGAACAGGCCGCGATCGTCGTCTCGATCCTCCGCACCCGTGATGGTGAGGGCGTCTCGTTCCGTGAACTGGTCGCGGGCGTCGACCAGACGGGTATCGTGGTGGCTCGCTTCCTCGCGATCCTCGAGCTGTACCGGAACGCGTCGATCTCGTTCGAGCAGCTCGAGCCGCTCGGGGAGCTGACACTGCGGTGGACCGCCGAGGACTGGTCCGACGAGAGCCTCGCGAACCTGGGAGCCGACTATGACGGATGACGTGCACGACACGTCCAGCGCCGAACCCGGCGGCGCCGACGAGATGGCCGACGCCCGCGCGATCGAGCGCGAGATCCACGAGCGCACCGCATCGCAGGCCCACCCGACCATCCCCATCGACCGCCAGCTCGAGGCCATCCTGATGATCGCCGACCAGCCGCAGTCGCTCGTCGCCCTCGGCGCTGCCGTCGGGTCGCCTGTCCCCGCCGTCCGCCAGGCGATCGACCGCCTGGTCGCCGACTTCGACGGCGTCGACGGCACGATCCGCCGTGGCTTCGAACTGCGCGAGGTCGGTGGCGGCTGGCGCTTCTACGTCCGCGCCGACCTGGACCCCGTGGTCGAGCAGTTCGTCGAGGCCGAGCGTCCCTCGCGGCTGTCGCAGGCCGCGCTCGAGACCCTCGCGGTCGTCGCCTACAAGCAGCCGATCACCCGCTCGCAGATCGCTGCTATCCGCGCCGTCAACGTCGACGGCGTCGTCCGAACCCTGGTGGCACGCGGCCTCATCGAGGAGTCGTTCACCGACGCCGAGACCGGCGCCATCAACTACGTCACGTCCGACCTGCTCCTGCAGCAGCTCGGCATCAACTCGCTCGACGAGCTGCCGCTCATCTCGCCCCTCCTGGACGACGGTGCGGACGGCTTCGAGCAGAACGAAGGGATCCCCGATGGCAGGGTTTGACGACCGGGGGCGCGGCGCGCCCCGAGACCGAGACGACCGCAACGGACGCTCAGGAGGCCCGGACCGCTCGGGCCGCCCGGCCGGCGGACGCGGCGGGGCCGGTTCCAGTGCCGGTGGCCGCTCCGGCGGGTACGGTCGCGACGACCGCGGGGGCGCACGCCCGCCGCGTGACGACGACCGCCGTGGCGGGTACCCGTCGCGTGACGACCGCGGCGGGTACCGCGGGGCCTCGGCTCCGCGTGACGACCGCGGTGGCTACCGGGGTCGCGACGACCGTTCCGGTGGTGGAGACCGTGGTGGCTACCGCGGCAACTCCGCTCCGCGTGACGACCGTGGTGGCTACCGGGGTCGTGACGACCGTGGGGCTTCCGCGCCGCGCGACGACCGCGGTGGCGACCGTGGTGGCTACCGCGGCAACTCGGCTCCGCGTGACGACCGTGGTGGGTACCGGGGTCGTGACGACCGTTCCGGTGGTGGAGACCGTGGTGGCTACCGCGGCAACTCCGCTCCGCGTGACGACCGTGGTGGCTACCGGGGCCGTGACGACCGTGGGGCTTCCGCGCCGCGCGACGACCGCGGTGGCTACCGTGGCTCGGCTCCGCGTGACGACCGTGGTGGGTACCGGGGTCGCGACGACCGCGGGAGCTCCGCACCGCGTGACGACCGCGGTGGCTACCGCGGCCGCGACGACCGTGGGGCTTCGGCTCCGCGCGACGACCGTGGCGGCTACCGGGGTCGCGATGACCGATCCGGCGGCGGCGACCGTGGTGGCTACCGCGGCAACTCGGCCCCGCGCGACGACCGTGGCGGGTACCGGGGCCGTGACGACCGCAGCTCCGCTCCGCGCGACGACCGTGGTGGCTACCGCGGCCGCGACGACCGCAGCTCCGCCCCGCGGGACGACCGTGGTGGCTACCGGGGCCGTGACGACCGTGGTGCTTCGGCCCCGCGCGACGACCGTGGTGGGTACCGCGGCCGCGACGACCGTGGCAGCTCCGCGCCGCGTGATGACCGCCGCACCCCGGACGGCCAGCAGAGCCGCGTCTGGCACAACGGCCGCCGCTACGTCGGCGGCACCACGAGTGTCCGCAACAGCGACCGCACCACGCCGAAGCCGAGCGGGCAGCGCGACGACCGGGGCAACCCGGCCGAGGGCACGCCCGAACGGCCCATCATCGAGGACTGGGACGCGGCGGACGGAACGGCGCCTGCCGGAGCCGAGCCGAGCCTCCAGGCAGAGGGTGAGCGCCTGCAGAAGGTGATCGCCGCTGCCGGCGTGGCATCCCGCCGGGTCGCGGAGAACCTGATCGTCGAGGGCCGCGTGACGGTCAACGGCGAGGTCGTGGACGCCCTCGGGCGTCGTGTCGACCCCGAGAAGGACGCGATCAGCGTCGACGGCGTGCCGGTGCAGATCGACTCGTCGCGGCGCTACATCGTGCTGAACAAGCCGACCGGTGTCGTCTCGAGCCTGCAGGACGAGCGCGGTCGCCGCGACCTGACCGAGTTCGTGGACCGCTACGAGGAGCGCCTGTTCAACGTCGGCCGTCTCGACACCGAGACCTCCGGACTGCTCGTCCTGACGAACGACGGCGACCTGGCACACGTGCTGGCGCACCCGTCGTTCGGCGTGCAGAAGACGTACATCGCGAAGGTCCACGGCAACGTGAACCCCGCCGTGGTGCAGCGCCTGACCGAGGGCGTCGAGCTCGAGGACGGTCCGATCAAGGCCGACAAGGTGCGGTTGCTCGAGTCCTCGCGGGGTGAGTCGCTCGTCGAGATCACGCTGCACTCCGGCCGCAACCGCATCGTCCGTCGCATGCTCGAGGCCGTCGACCACCCGGTCCTCGAACTCGTCCGCCGGTCGTTCGGACCGCTGCACCTGGGCAGCCTGCCGCCGGGCAAGATGCGCGAGCTCGGCACGGTCGAGGTGGGCAAGCTGCTCAGCACCGTCCGTGACGCGAAGCCGTCCGCTCGTGACGACCGCGACGTCGCCCTCGACCAGGACGACGACGAGTACGAGGACGAGTCGGCGGACTGACCGGACCCGACGCTCGGGCATCGACCGATGCCCGAGCGTCGATCGGTAGGCTTGCCCGGTGACCGACGTGACCCCGACCGACATCGTCCGCCGTCTGCGCGGCCCGGTCCGGGTCGTCGGTGCCGGGTTGCTCGGCGCCTCGATCGGTCTCGCCCTGCGCGAGAAGGGTGTGGACGTCGTCCTCGACGACGTCTCGCCCGCCGCGCTGGCGCTCGCCGTGGACTACGGCGCCGGGCGTCGACCGGCTGCCGGCGACCAGCCGGAGCTCGTCGTCGTCGCGGTACCGCCGGACGTCGTCGCGACCGTGGTGGAGCGCGAGCTCGCCGCCCACCCCGACGCCGTGGTGACCGACGTCGCCAGCGTGAAGTCCGGGCCGCTCGCCGCCCTGGTGGCGGCCGGGGCCGACGTCTCCCGCTACATCGGGTCGCACCCGATGGCCGGACGCGAGCGCAGCGGTCCGACCGCCGCCCGCGCCGACCTGTTCGTCGGTCGTCCGTGGGTGATCGCCGGGCACGACGGCATCACGTACCAGCGTGCCGCGGTGGTCGAGGACCTCGCGCTCGACGTCGGCGCCACCGTCGTGCCGATGGACCCGGAGTCGCACGACCTCGCTGTCGCGTACGTCTCGCACGCGCCGCAGCTCGTGTCGACGCTGATGGCCTCGCGCCTGCGGGACGCCCCCGACGGGTCGCTCGGCCTGGCCGGCGGCGGCGTTCGCGACGTCACCCGGATCGCCGCGAGCGACCCGGGGCTCTGGGTGCAGATCATCGGGGCGAACGCCGGGCACATCCGGCCGGTGCTCACCGACCTGCGCGACGACCTGTCCCGCGTGATCGACGCGCTCGGCGACCCGGACGGTGCCGGCTCGCCGCGCACCATCGCCGAGACGATCGCCGACGGCAACCGCGGGGTCGAACGGCTCCCCGGCAAGCACGGCACCACCAAGCGCTTCGCCCAGGTGGTCGTCCTGGTCGACGACACCCCCGGGCAGATCGCCGCACTCCTGACGTTCATCGGGGAGATCGGCATCAACCTCGAGGACATGCGCCTCGAGCACTCACCGGGCGCACAGATCGGCATCGTCGAGGTGTCGGTGCTGCCCGAGCAGGAACAGCGACTCGTCGAGGAACTCGAGGGGCGCGGATGGAGGATCGCAGCAGCATGGGCCTGAACGACGACACGAACGACTCCGGCGTGATCAGTGGACGCGCTCCGGCCGGTGGGACCGACGGGCCCGACTCCGGCTTGCCGACGCCGACCCCGACTCCTGGCGGCGGGGCACGCGGCGGTGCTGAGGGTGGCCCCCTCGGTGGTCCGGCCGGCGGCCTCGGCGAACCCGGCGGGGAGCCCGGTTCGACCAGCGCCCCGATGCCGTCCGGCCTGGCCGACGGCGCCTACGTGGCGAAGATCGTCATCGCGGTCGACGGCCCCGCAGGCAGCGGCAAGTCGAGCGTCTCCCGCGCGGCCGCCCGCGCCCTGGGCTACGGCTACCAGGACACCGGCGCCGCCTACCGTGCTCTCGCGTGGCACGCCCTGCAGCAGCGGGTCGACCTCGACGACGCCGCGGCGATCCTGGCGAGCTGGGACACCTTCGACTACGCCATCGGCACCGACCCCGACGACTACTACGTCAAGGTGGGGGAGACCGACGTGACCGAGGCCATCCGCACCCCCGACGTCACCGGCGCGGTCGCCCACATCGCGAAGCTCCCGGACGTCCGGAAGCGCCTGGTCCAGCTGTTCCGGAACGTGATGCGGAAGACCGACGCCCCGGGCATCATCACCGAGGGCCGGGACATCACCACGGTCGTCGCACCCGACGCCGAGGTCCGGATCCTGCTGACGGCCGACGAGTCCGTTAGAATGGCCCGACGCTCGGCAGAGGTCACGACCCAGTCGGCCGCCGAGACCTCCGCAGCACTCGCTCGTCGCGACGCGGCGGACGCGAAAGTCGTCGACTTCATGAACGCCGCCGACGGCGTCACGACGCTCGACTCCACCGACCTCGACTTCGACCAGACCGTGCAGGCGGTCGTCGACCTGGCCCGCGCGGCCACGCACTGACGCAGACCGGACCGCTTCGGCGGGCCGATCACGCACTGACGCAGACCGGACCGCTTCGGCGGGCCGATCACGCACTGACGCAGACCGGACCGCCTCGGCGGGACGGTCCACCACGGCCGGACCCCCGGCCCCGGCCGGCAACGGCCACCGACACCGCGGCCCCGGCCGCTCGCGAGGAACCCAAGATGGCTCAGCTGGACAACCCGGACAACGACGACTTCCCCCAGTACGACGACGCCCTCGGCGAGCGGCTCGCCGGACTCGACGAGGCCGAGGCCGAGCAGCGCGCGACCGCGCTCCGCGCCGGGCTCGAGGAGTACGACCTCGAAGACGAAGACCTCGCCCTGCTCGAGGCCGGTCAGGTCGGCGAGGACGGCGTCCACTACCTGCCCGCCTACCCGGTGCTCGCGATCGTCGGCCGCCCGAACGTCGGCAAGTCCGCGCTCGTGAACCGCATCCTCGGTCGTCGTGAGGCCGTCGTGCAGGACGTCCCCGGCGTCACCCGCGACCGTGTCAGCTACAAGGCCGACTGGAACGACAAGCGCTTCACCCTCGTCGACACCGGCGGCTGGGAGCCCGGCGCCGAGGGCATCAACGCCTCGGTTGCCGCACAGGCCGAGGTCGCGATCGACCTCGCCGACGCCGTGCTGTTCGTCGTGGACGTCACGGTCGGGATCACCGCCACCGACGAGCACGTCGTCAAGATGCTCCGCGGCACCGACCGCCCCGTCATCGTCGTCGCGAACAAGGCCGACGACGAGCGCCGTGAACTCGACGCCTACGAACTCTGGAACCTGGGACTCGGCGAGCCGCACCCGGTGTCGGCCCTGCACGGACGCGGCGTCGCGGACCTGCTCGACCTGATCATCAAGACGCTGCCCGACACCTCGGCCGTCGCCAAGCAGGAGGTCGGCGGCCCTCGCCGCGTGGCCATCCTCGGCCGCCCGAACGTCGGCAAGAGCTCGCTGCTCAACAAGGCCGCCGGTGAAGAGCGGGTCGTCGTGAACGACATCGCCGGCACCACCCGCGACCCGGTGGACGAGCAGATCGAGCTCGGCGGCAAGGTGTGGCGCTTCGTCGACACCGCCGGCATCCGCAAGCGCGTCCACATGCAGCAGGGCGCCGACTTCTACGCCTCGCTCCGCACCACCGCCGCGCTCGAGAAGGCCGAGGTCGCCGTCGTCGTCCTCGACGTCACCGAGCCGGTGTCCGTGCAGGACCTCCGGATCATCGACCTCGTCCTCGAGTCCGGCCGTGCCCTCGTGCTGGCCTACAACAAGTGGGACCTGCTCGACGACGAGCGACGCCGTTACCTGGAGCGCGAGATCGAGCAGGACCTGGCGCACGTCGCCTGGGCCCCGCGCGTGAACATCTCGGCCCGTACCGGCCGCCACCTCGAGAAGCTCGTGCCGGCGCTCGAGACCGCCCTCGAGTCGTGGGACACCCGCATCCCGACCGGCAAGGTCAACGCCTTCATCGCCGAGCTCGTGCAGGAACACCCCCACCCCGTGCGCGGCGGCAAGCAGCCCCGCATCCTGTTCGGGACCCAGGCGTCGAGCCAGCCGCCGACCTTCGTGCTCTTCACGTCCGCGTTCCTCGACCCGCAGTACCGACGCTTCATCACGCGTCGCCTCCGCGAGGTCTGGGGCTTCTCCGGCACGCCGATCAACGTCAACATGCGGGTGCGCGAGCGCCGGAAGCGCTGAGCCGTCCCACCCGTCACGCAGAACGCGCCTCGATCCGTCGGGGCGCGTTCTGCGCCCGGGCTCCGGTGGGCTGGCTCCCCGTGTTCGGCCTGGAGGCCCGGAGCCGGTCCGTCTCGCCGGTGCGGCATCATAGGGGCGTGCGTACCGGGCCGTGGGCAGCGGACCGACGTCGGCTCGCCCTGGTGGGCGTCCTCGTCGGTGTGGTCGTCGTGGGTTCGGTGTCCCTCTGGACGATCTCGCACACGTCCGACGACGGCGACACGGTCACCCGTGCCGAGCCCGTGCCCTCCGAGCCGGCGCAGTCGCCCGACGTCCGACTGCCGCCGTCCAACGGCCTCGAGGAACCGATCGAGCCCGAACCCGTCCGTCCGGTCGACGGCTCGCCCATCGACCCGTGGTGGCGCCGCGTCCCGCCGGTGTCCGGTGACGTCGTCGGCATCGGGGCTGCGGCCTCCGGGCACGTCCGGATCGCCGCGAACACGAGTGACGAGACGCTCGCGGTGGAGATCGACCACCTGGAGACCGGCGGGGACGGCCCCGTCGACGTCGTGCTGTCCGCGGGAACGGTGCGCGGTGGTTCGAAGCCGGTGTGGACGCCGGCCGGGGAGTCCTACGACCTGTTCCAGGCCGCCGGGGTCGAACAGGGACTGACCGTCGTGCTCAGCGATCCGTGGTCACTGCCCGACGAGGTCCGTTCCCTGGTCCTGCTCGACGCCGACACCGGCACCGTGCTGGGCGGCGCGGCACTCGTCCCGTCGGACTGAGCGCGGCGCGCTGGTAGGGCTGTGCCGGTGTGCTGTGCCGACGCCGTACGACACTGTCGTGGTCGTCCGACGTCGACAGTGTCGTTCCGCATCGGTGCTCGTGGCTGTGCCGCGTCCGCTGCCGCCGCCGGGATGGGGCACGATGTACTGGTGACGCAGCAGAACGACGGACTCGGTGTGCTCGCCGACCGCGTGTGGTGCCGTCTGCGGCTCGACCGGTTGGCCGGAGGCCGGCAGTCCGGGTACGTGATCCGCGAGGACATGCTCGGACACCCGGACACCGTCCGCTCGTTCCGGTGGATCCGGTGGCTGCTCGTCGCCGAGACCGTCGTGGGGCTCACCGCCATCGTGGTCGCCGTGCTGCTGACCCGCGCGGGGGAGTCCCTGTCGTGGGCGGTGTGGTTCCGGTCCACCGTGGTGCTGCTCATCACCCTGACGCTCTACGTGTTCGCCTGGCGGGCGCAGCTCGGGTACTACTGGGCGTACCAGCGGCTGCGGCTGTTCAGCCGGATCTTCCCGATCGTGACGCTGATCGTCGCGGCGATCCCCGGGCTCTACCCGTTCTGGATGGTCATCGAGCAGATCGTGTTCTCGGTGCTCATGGTCGGCATCGGCGACGTGCTGACGAGCGACCACATGCGGGCGACGTTCCCGAAGCCCGCCCGGCGCTGAGGCTCCGGCGGGCGGGTACCGACGCCGAGCGACGATGTCGGTGTCGTACGACGTCGATGGTGTCGCTTCTTGCGGGCGCGGGTTGTTGCGCACGCTCGGGAGCGACGATGTCGGTGTCGTACGACGTCGGCGATGTCGTTCGGCGTCGACGCTCGCGCGGGCGGACCGGCACCACGACAGCACACGCGTCGATCGACTCGTGGACTGTCGCAAAACAGGTGCAGGGGCGGCGCGACCGGGCTACGCCACCGTGGCCAGGGCGAACGGCAGCACGGCGGCGGCCCCGGCGCGCCGGAGCTCCCGGCCTGCCACGGTCATCGTCCACCGGCTGTCGACCAGGTCGTCGACGAGCAGCACCGGGCCCTCGTGCGCCTGCAGGGCTGCGGCGAGCGACGGATCGACCACGTAGGTGTCCCACACGCCGGACAGTCGGTAGGCGCTATTCGTCGCACCGTCGCCGCGCGGGGTCCCGCCAGCGCGGCCGAGCGTGCCGAGGAACTGCAGCCGACCGATCGTGGACAGCGCCTGGGCGAGGGACCCCACGAGCTCGGGCCGTGACCGCGAGGACATCGCCACGACGCCGGTCGGCCGGGTCTCCCACGGCCAGTCCTTGAGCGCCCGGACGCAACCGTCGACGAGCTCGCGCGAGATCGGGGCATCGGGGGTGGACGTCGAGAACAGCGCACGCAGTGGGCCGCCCCAGCCGAGGTCGGTCAGACGGGCCACCGCACGGCCGGGCTGCACGAGCTCGTCCGCGCCGATCTTGCCCCGCACCGAGACCCCGAGCGACGACATCCCCGAGGGCCACTGGGCACGCGGGGCGATCTCGACGCCGACCTTGTCGAGCGCGGCCGCCGCTCCGGACGAGTCGGTGTCGGACACGGCGGTCGGGAACCACGCCCCGGCGCAGTTGTCGCACCGGCCGCAGGGCTCGGCCGAGGGGTCGTCGAGGTCCTGCTGCAGCAGCTGCATGCGGCAGGCCGAGGTGGACTCGTAGTCGAGCATCGACGCGGCCTCGGCAGCGCGGGCCGCTGCGACCCGCTCGTACCGGGGTGCGTCGTACTCCCACGGCTGCCCGGTCGACACCCAGCCACCGGTGACGCGCCGGACGGCGCCGTCGACGTCGAGCACCTTGAGCAGGAGTTCGAGGGTGGAACGCTTGATGTCGACCAGGCCCTCGAGCGCCACGGTCGACATCGCGGTGTCGGTGGACAGGGCGCCGAGCACGGCGGCGGCACGGGCCTCGGTCGGCATCGAGGCGCTGGCGAAGTACTGCCAGATCTCGCGGTCCTCACGCCCGGGCAGGAGCAGGACGTCGGCGTTGTCGGTCGCACGACCCGCACGACCGATCTGCTGGTAGTAGGCGACGGGCGACGAGGGAGCCCCGACGTGCACGACGAAGCCGAGGTCGGGCTTGTCGAACCCCATGCCGAGCGCGCTCGTGGCGACCAGGGCCTTCAGCTCGTTGCCCTTGAGTTGCTGCTCGAGCTGTTCGCGCTCGTCGGTGTCGGTGCGCCCCGTGTAGGCACGGACGGCGTACCCGTTGTCGCGCAGCAGCCGTGCGATGTCCTCGGCCGCCGAGACGGTCAGCGTGTAGATGATGCCGCTGCCGGGTAGGTCGCCGAGGTGCGCGAGGAGCCAGCCGAGCCGCTGCCGGGCATCGGGCAGCGTGAGCACGCCGAGGCGCAGGGACTTGCGAGCCAGGGACCCGCGGATGGTGAACACCGGGTCGGCCGGACCGGCGGTGAGCTGTTCGGCGACGTCCTCGACCACGCGCTCGTTCGCCGTCGCGGTGGTGGCCAGGACGGGGACGCCGTGGGGGAGTGATCGGATGAGCTCTGCCAGTCGGCGGTAGTCCGGCCGGAAGTCGTGGCCCCAGTCCGAGATGCAGTGCGCTTCGTCGACCACGAGCATGCCCATCCGGGCGATCAGGGTCGGCATCTGCTCGTCGCGGAACTTCGGGTTGTTCAGGCGCTCGGGGGAGACGAGGAGCACGTCGACCTCGTCACGGGCGAGGGCGGCCTGGGTCTCGCCCCACTCGTGGGCGTTCGCGGAGTTGATCGACACCGCACGGACACCGGCCCGCGCGGCAGCGGCGACCTGGTCGCGCATCAGGGCGAGCAGCGGCGACACCAGGACGGTCGGGCCGCCCCCGCGTCGGCGCAGCAGCAGCGTCGCGAGGAAGTACACCGCGGACTTGCCCCACCCGGTGCGCTGCACGACCAGAGCGCGCTGCCGGTGCTCGACCAGCGCCGAGATCGCCTCGAGCTGGCCGGGGTGGAACACCGCGTCGGGGCGCCCCGTGAGCGCAGCGAGCGCCTGCTGCGCCTCGGCGGCGATGTCCGCAGAGGGGGAGACGGAAGACGACGCGGTGGACCCGACACCAAGACCAGACATGCCCCCATGCTGTCAGCACCGACCGACGAAACCCGACCCGAGCCTCCTATCTGTGGACAACGCGACGGGGCGCGCTTACTGGTACGTGACCAACGACGGCGTCGGCTGCACGTCCTGCATCGTCTGCGCGGGCGTCAGCATGGGCGTGTCCTCGTCGTAGAAGTTCTTCCAGCCCCAGTGCAGCCCCTCCGGCGCGCCCTGGTGCAGTGCCTTCCACGTCGCCTGCTTGTCCGGCTGCGACCCCTGCCCGTCGACGTGCACGAGCATGTCGAGCTCCGGGTGGGTCTGCAGTGCGGAGCGGTCCTGGATCATCGACAGCCGGAACTGGTGCAGCACCAGGGCCTTCGGCGGCAGCCCCTCCTTCTGCACCAGCGCAGCCAGCCACGAGGAGACCTCGTTCACCTCGGACGCCGAGACACTCCCGATCTGCTTGAGCGGCACCTGGTCCTTCGTCAGCCGCCACTCCGGGTCGAGCGCCAGCCACACGCCCGGCTTCTTCAGCAGCGACTCGTACTTCTTGGCCTGCGACAGGAAGTCCGACCGTCCGGGCTGCAGGTCGATGATGACCGGCATGTCCGCCTCGTGCGCGGCATCGACGTAGGGCTCGAGCGTCGACACCGGCAGCTCCGTCGAGTAGTCGCCGTCGGCGCCGGCGTCCCCGGCGGCGACGGTCGCGATGACCTCCATCGCGGGCGTCACGAGCTCGTCGGACTCGGCCCGGTACGGCTTCGCGACCTGCTCGGCACGGTGCACGGTCTCCTTCGGCCCCTGCTCGCCGAGCACACCCAGCGCAGGCGCCCCGGGAGCCCCGTACAGCGCGACGTACCGGTGCCCGTCGAACGGCCGCTGGCCGCCGTTCCGCAGCTGGAACCCACCCTCGGCAGCCCGGACCGTCCACTCCGGGTCGGGCAGGGCGTCGAACGCCGCGCCGACCAGGACGGTCGGGTGCTTCGCCCGCTCGTGCAGCGCCGTCACCACGTCGGGTGCGGCAGCCGGGTCGGTCACGCCCTCCGGCATGGTCACGACGCGGGCGCCGGCGGCCTTCGCGGTCGCCACGGCAGCAGCGTCCGCACTCGCGTCCGCCACCACCACCGTCGCCTGCCGGGAGGCCCGGGTCGACTCCGGCGCGTCACCGCCGTCCGGCGCCTGCCGCTGTTCGACGTCCGTGTCGACCGACACGTCGCCCTCGGCCTGGTACCAGTCGGCGCCGAGCCGGTCGAGCTCGCGGGCGACGGCAGTGCTCTTGTTCTCGGCCGTCAGCAGCACCGGGACGTGGGCGCTCGCCGCAGCCTTCGCCGCACCACGGATCCCGTCGGTGTCGCCGGCCCGGGCGACGACCGCTCCGGGAGCGCTCGCGAACAGGGCCTTGCTGACGCGGACGGACCGGGCGGCGGCGTCCGAGGCGTCGGCCACCGAGACGGTGTCGGCCGAGGCCTTCGCCAGGGTCGGGCGGCTCGTGTCCGGTCCGCTCGACGTGCACCCGGCGGCTCCGAGCAGCAGCCCGGAGACCGCGATCGCGAACAGGAAGCGAGGGGTGGAACGAGAACGCATCGAGCCACCCTACGAGCCAGACGGAGAGGTCCCTGGGAATCCGACGGGTGTCGTCTCGTAGAAGGGAGGCATGCCCCACCACCCCGACGACCGCCCGCTCATCGGACCGGTCCGGTCGCCCGAGGTGCACTGCATGACGCTCAACGTGCGTCGCCGCGTGCCGCGACAGCCGACACACCCGGACGCCTGGGATCGTCGCCGCGACGCTGTGCTCGCGCTCGTCACGTCCGAAGCGCCCACCGTCCTCGCCGTCCAGGAGGCCCTGCCCACGCAGGCGGACGACCTGACGTCCGGCCTCGGGTCGGGTTGGGAGCCCGTCCTGGCCGGGCGGGGAACGCGCGGCGGTGGCGAACAGGTCGGCCTGTTCCTCGACCGCTCCCGCCTCGACGTCGTCGAGCGCCGCACCTGGGCGCTCTCCCGCACACCCCACCGCCCCGGCTCGCGGTCGTGGGCCACGTCCTTCCCCCGGCACGCCGTCGGAGCCGTCGTGGACGACCGCGCGACCGGCATCAGGTTCCTGGCGATCGCCACCCACCTCGACGTCGCCTCGCCGTGGGCCCGACTGCGGTCCGCCGAACTGCTCGGCCGGATCGTCCGGCAGCGCGGCCTGCCCGCCGTGGTCATGGCCGACTGGAACAGCCCCGCCGGTTCCGCACCATGGCGAGCCCTGGCGGAGGCGGGGGTCGAGGACAGCTGGGGGCGGGCCTCCAGGCAGGTGGGTGAGCCCTACGGGACGTACCCGCACTACGGGAGTCCGCGCGCCGGTGGCCGGCGGATCGACGGGGTGCTCGTGACCTCCGAGGCGGAGGTGGACCGCGTCGCGGTCGACGTGCGGCGGCCGGGCGGCGTGTGGCCGTCCGACCACGCTGCCGTGCACGCGGTCGTGCGGTGGGCGTCGTGATCCGCGCGCTCGGACCGACGTTCCTGCGGCCGCGGTTCCTGGTGGCCGACGTGGTACGGGCGCTGACGCTCGTGAGCGTCGTCGTGGCGAGCGTCGGGTGGGGTGGGACGGCGTTCCCGGTCATGGCGCTGGCGCTGCTCGGCGTCGTGGTGCCGCGGATGCTCGGGCTGCGGCCGGCGTTCGACGTGGCGGTGTGCGTGCTCGTGCTCCTCGCCGGGTGGTCGAGCGTGCTCGAGTGGTACACGACCGTCTTCCTGTGGGACAAGTTCATGCACGTCGTGCTGACGGGGCTGCTCGCGGCGGTGCTCTACGTCATCGGTGCCGATCTGCGGGCGGTACCGGCCCCGCACGCCGAGCGCCGGGTGGTCGTCGCGGTGCTCGCGCTGTGTGCGGGACTCGCGGTCGGGGCGGTCTGGGAGATGGGGGAGTGGCTCGGGCACAACTTCGTCGACTCGAAGATCTTCGTCGGGTACGACGACACGATCGGGGACCTGGCGGCGGACGGGTCCGGCGGGTTGCTCGTCGGGCTCGGGTTGCCGTGGTTGGCGGCGCGGCGCGAGGTGGTGCGGCCGGGCTGAGCGTGTCGTTCGGGTCGCGTTGCTCCGACTCGCCGTGGCACGGAGGGGGTCTGACGTCCGCTATGCTGGACCGGTCGCTCGCGCTCCGGTCGGACGTGGGCGAGGATCCTCCGGGATCCTGAGTTCTCCGGAACTCGCGGGCTGTGGCGCAGCTTGGTAGCGCACTTGACTGGGGGTCAAGGGGTCGCAGGTTCAAATCCTGTCAGCCCGACCGAAGGGGTGTCTTAAGAACTGTCTTAAGAACCCAACAACGAAGAGAGGCTCGCAGCCAACAGGCTGCGAGCCTCTCTTCGTTGTCGTCGGCAGGTTCAGGCCTACTGAGCTGCCACCTTCCGCGACCGTGTGGATCGCTTGGCCTTCTCAGCAGCCGACTTCGGCGCCTTCTCTCGTCGTGCCTTGGCTCGCTCCTGGCGAACCTCGAGGTCCGGCACTCCACTTGGCCGGGTGCCTGTGTAGTCGTTGAAGTCGGCGTGCCGCCGCTCTAAGCGTCCGACACCGGTCCTGAGGTCGGCCGTCTTCCGTAGGCTGGAGTCGTGTCAGACCGCATCTCCTGGGACCGCTACGACGGCGACGCCATTGAGGCGGTCGTCGCGATTTTCCTGCTCCGTATGCACCGACACGGGGAACGCCGGAAGCCTTCCCGCGGGGACAAGGGCATTGACGTGCTCGTCCGCAACGACGACGGCACCTGGACTGTGTATCAGGTCAAGCGGTATACCAAACCGCTCACCTCAAAACAGAAGGACTCGATCGTCGAGTCGTGGCAGCGGCTTCACACCTACGTTCGCAGCCGCGGACTGACGGTGCGTGAATGGATTGTCGTGCGCCCGCGGGACGCCACGACGGAGGAAACGGAATGGTTGGCAGCGCTTACCGCGACCGCCGGCATCCCGTCACAGTGGCTCGGCGAGGCCAATCTCGACGCTTGGGCTACCGAGTTCCCGGAGGTCGTGGACTACTACCTGCGCGGTGGGGAGCAGCGCGCCTTCGAAATGGCGATGCAGCTTTTCAAGGCTGCACGCCTGGAACGCGACGTGCCATCGGATCTCCGTTTCAGCGTCGATGACGCCCGTGACGGACTTACGTCGATCTTCAACGCCGTCAATAAAGCCGATCCGCACTTCGTGTACGAGTTCAGTGTCGGACTGCACCGCGGCAGCCTCCTCGACAACCCGCCGGACGACCCAAACCTGGTGTGGACGTCCGAAGTAGTCCGTAACGATGTGCAGGTACGGACCAACGTCTTCCGGCGGTACGACCTAGCCAACGAAGACAGTCCCCTCGACTTCGAACTGAACGTCGCCTTCCGCCCGCAAGACGAAATGCAGCGGCAGGCGCTGCAAGCGTTCACCGAGTTCGGTACACCGCTGGAGGGCATGCCGGCGGACATCAGTGGCACGCTACCTGGCGCTGACATCGAACGTGAACTCGCATCCGAAATCACCGTGCTCCCAGCAGCGGGTGGCCGCCGCAGCGGCGACTACACACTCGTCGTCGCCGCCAGCGGCGCCGACGCCGTGTCCGGAACAGTGCACATGGACGGTTATATCCGGGCGGAACGCGGCTGGAGCTGGAACGGGAAGGTCGGCGGACGCATCGGCTTCACGGTCTTCGGATCCTACGACCGGTCCCGCCACGGCATCCGAATCGGTCCGTTCACGGTCGAAATGCTCACACCCAACGACGCCCTCCTCATCCTCCGCCTCCAACAGACCCTGTCCGTCGGCGGCGAATTTCGCCTTGAAGTTCCGCACGGACCGCTGGCGCTTTCCATGACCGCCATCGCCGACGAAGCCGACACAGACAACCTGCGCTCCCTGAACGCTGCGATCGACGCGATGCTCGCGCTGCAAGTGATCCAACGCGCCACAATCGAACCGATCAGGGTGCCCGCCCTGGCGACCAGCCTCGCAGACTCCCTGCGCAGCTGGCACCGCGCCGCAGACCTGCTTACTTCCGGAGAACGGACCACCGCCTGGGACCACATCGTCCTCGACTCGGAGTCGCAGCAGACAGCACTTCCCGATCTTCCCGTTGAGCTGCTGGCTGTTGTCGAACTCCGTGTCCGCATCGGCGACAGAGACCTGCGCCTGGGACACATTGTCCAACGGTGCCTAGCCACTACCGCATCACGCCTCGACGACGGTCGACTCAGGTTCGAACCGGGCGAAGACAGAAGAGTCCTGGAACGTCTCACCACCGACGCCGCCGAAGTCGCACTCGCGGGACGCGTCCTCGTCAGACCAGTAACGCCACTGCCGCAGACACCATCAACGACGTGAGTCGGAAAGCCACGGAACCGGTCTTCCGTCCACATTGTGGCGTAAGCCGGCGCGTCTGAGGCGTCCAGCACGCACGCTGGCCGAGCGCGTCAACGTCGGCCGGCATGCGCCCGGGGCGACCCAACTTCCAGCGCCGCGGTGGCGCGTTCGGATGGAAGACGCAGGCCGCGAACGTTGTGACCACTTCTGGGGAGACTCGCGGGTCCAAGTTGGCATCGGCCGCATAGACCAACACAATGAATGAGCAGTCATCACAACGGGGCCAGGGGGTAGGAGACAGATGGCAAACTTTGATGCGTCTGCGTCTGCGCTCGGGTTCCTGCATCAGATCCGGTGGGCGATGATCGAGCTCCTGCTCGCCGCCAAACGCTCACGCGATGAGACCGTCCGAATGACCATCGAAGCGTACGACGACATCGCCCTCACGGACGCTGCAGACCTACCGCTCCACGCAGTGCAGTTGAAACAGCACGCTGGCCACGGCCCGCTCACCGACAACAGCCCCGACCTCTGGAAGACACTCCGAGTGTGGTTGGAGATACCGTCACTGCGTGCCGCCAACGGGCCGATGTTGACACTGGCAACGACCTCCCCGATCGCAGGTGGTAGCGCTGCTTCGGTCCTCACCGCTGACGCGGCGTCGCGTGATGTCGATACCGCGCTGCAGCTGCTGAACGCTGCTGCCGCGGACAGCGTTGCGAAGGCGACAGAAGCCGGGCGAACAGCGTGGAAATCGGCGCCTGAGTCGGTGCGCGCGGCCCTGTTGCAGCGCGTCGTAGTGCTCGGGCAGCAGGCGCACATCAGCGACATCGACGACATCCTCGCCGCCGAATTGCGGCCCTTGGTGCCGAACGAGCACCTGGCCGTCTATCAAGAGCGGCTGTGGGGATGGTGGAACGGTCGCGCTGTGGCCATGCTCCTCGCCAACCAGCGGCAAGAACCTGTGCTCTCCGTCTCCGCCGCCGAGCTGCACGAACGGATGAGGCTGATCCGGGACCAATTCTCCGTTGGAGCGCTCATCGTCGACGCGGACTTCGATCCGGACGAAGACGAGCTCGCCTTCGGGCACGGTCAAGACTTCGTCCGTCAACTGCGATGGGTGAAAGTCGGTGACGCGACACTCCACACCGCCGTCATCGACTACCTTCGCGCCTACGCCCACACCACCAAATGGGTGCAGAACGGCGACCTGTTCGACGAGGACCTCAACCGCTACGAACGGGACCTCAAAGACGAATGGTCGCGTCGCTTCCACGAGATGTTGGAGGACCTCGAAACCGACGGAGTCACCGACCCAGACGCTCGAGCGGTCCGAGGTCGGGAACTGTTTCGCGAACTCGGTCGGTCCGTCGAAGTGCGCATTCGACCCGAGTTCGAAGCCCCGTTCCATGCCCGCGGCACACGCAACGGCATCGCGAACGGTGGGGAGCATGGCTGGCACCCGGACTTCAAAGCAAGGCTCGCCGGCGTCCTCGAGGGTGCGATCTGATGCGGACACCGCTTCCCTCATGGCCGGAACGCGCCCAACCCGCCGCCGACATCCTCAACCCCGCGATCAGCTCTGTCTGCGTCGCTTGGGCCGCGAAACGATACGAGCGCGACACGGACGGCGCCGCGCTTCCGTTCTCACTCTCGTTCCTCGTCGCGCCGCTCGTTCTCCACGAGCCGACGCGTGCGCGACTTCCGCAGAAGGTGACGTCGCACTTCCCGACCTGGGTGACACACAACGCGGAAGTGCTCGCGGGCTTCCCCCGACGCGCGGGTGCTCTCGTCCCGTATGTCCGTGAGGGCATCCGCACTGGTGTGCGTTCCGGGCTCATCACCCTCGATGACGCCGGCGATTTGACCGCCACCATCGCGGCCCACACAACCATCCCGTCCAAGACCGAACTGCGCAGCATCGCCACGTCGTCCGCCCTCGTCGGCGGGTGGTTCGCACGCGCCGGAACCCCCGCAAACGTCTTCACCCAACTTGGAGTGGCACCGTAGTGCAGATACGCAACGTCAGGATCTACAACCCCATCGGCGGCACTCGCGACGTCGAATTCCGACCCGGCGAACTGAACATCATCACCGGCCCGGCCGGGACCGGCAAGAGCGCGCTGCTCACCATCGTCGACTACTGCCTCGGCAGGGACGAACCGACCGTTCCTCGGACCAAGATGTTCTCCTCGATCGACTGGTACGCGGTCATGTGGGAGTTCCCGGACGGCAGTCGCGCCGTCACCGGACGAAGAGCGATGCGCGGCGGCAAGAGCAACTCCCGCGCGATGTTGGAATTCGGTGGCCCAGACATGCGGATGCCAGAACTCCGCGAGCTCCGCGAGAACGTCGACTCTGACGCCCTCCGGATACAACTCGGTGCACGGATCGGACTCGACAACGTCTACCTGGAACCCAACGACTACGGCATCCGCCCCGGCCGCAACGTCGGCCTCGGCACCGCAGCGCTGTTTTGCCTGCAGGAACAGGAAGAGATCGGCACGAAGTCGACGTTGTTCCACCGGCAGGCGGACGACGGTATCAAGATTGACCTCCGCGACACCTTCCCGTTTTTCCTCGGCGCCGTCGACGGGGACCAAGCAAGCAAGCGCGAAGCGCTCCGCGAAGCGAAGCGCACCCTTCGCCGCGCAGAAGCAGCACACGACCGCGCCATCGCAGAAGCAGCCGACCGCAACGCCGTGTTCCGTGACATGCTCGGCGAAGCGCGCGCCGTCGGGCTAGTTCCCGACGAACGGCTCATCGCTGCAGGCGACTACCGAGCCGCAGCGCTGTCAATCGTCTACGACTCGACCACTGCGGCGGACACGGAACCAGTCCCTGCGGACCCGGACGTCGACATTCGGGCGCAAAACCAGCGGCGGCTTTTGCAAGCTGCACAAGAACGTGACCGTGCCGCACTGTCCGTTGCGATCGCGAACCGGGACCTCCTGCTCAACCAGGACACCGGGGAGTCGGAGTACTCCGACTCCCTGCAAGCCGGTGCCGGCCGACTGCAAAGCATCGGGCTGCTTCCCGCCCACGACGGTGACGTGCACACCTGCCCGGTCTGCGCGCAGGACCTTCCGGCTGCGGACGCCAGCATCGAGCAGATGCAGGAGCGGCTGCAGCAACTGCATGAAAGCCTCGAGGACGTGCAGCAGGTGCAGCCACGTCGTGCGCAAGCGGTCCGCCGCCTCGAGGAACGAGTCGTCGAACTCCGCCGTCGCCTCGACTCGACGTCCGCCGCACTCGACGCAGCCGTTCGGCGTGGAGGCGGCGACGGGCCGACCGCTATCTCCGAACGTCAGGCGTTCGTCCGCGGAAGGATGGACGCGATTCTCCGCGACGCGGAAAGCGTCGACGAGGACCGGCTGACGTTCCTTCGCTCCCGGCAGCGGGATGCAGAACGGCAGGTCGCCCGGTTGGATGACGAGCTCAGCAGCGATGAACTCCGTGAACAGACGATGTCCCGCTTGAACATCATCGGCGGCTACTTGGGTGACTACAGCCGCCGGTTCGAGGCGGAGAGCGCGAACCGGCCGATGCGGCTCGACATCAACGCGCTCACCATCGTCGTCGACGAGGAATTTGGACCTGTCGAGCTCACCGGTTTCGGGAGCGGCGCGAACTGGGTCGGGTTCCACGTTGCCGCGCATCTGGCGTTGCATCAATTCTTCGTCAGTCAGAACCGCCCGGTGCCACGATTTCTGATGCTCGATCAACCCAGCCAGGCGCACTTCCAAGGTGATGTGTCCGTGGGTGAGGACGGAAAACGCGACGCTGAAGGCGAGAAGGTGTGGGCCATGTTCAAAACAGTCGCTGACTTCGCCGATGCTCACAGCAAGAAGATGCAAGTGATCGTCATCGATCATGCCCGGTACACGGATCCGTGGTTCACGAGCAAAGTAGTCCATGATTGGCACGACGGCGAGAAGCTTATTCCCGGTGATTGGGCCCAGTACATGCGCACGACCGCCACTGACAACGCCGATGAGTACCCGTCATCGACTCCGTGACCGGTTGACCGTCAGACCTGGTCTGATCCGCCCTAGGTCCGATGGTGAATCTCGACCCACGGAAGGAGGAAAGCGCATGGAGCACCGGCGTATTTTCCGGAGGAACTACGGGGGCGAGCGCTCCAGCTCGCGGTGGAAGCGCGCCGCGCGCCGACACCAGAGCAGCCACGCCGTGTCGGATCGGTGAGCAATTGAGTATGAACCCGGACGCACTGCGGTCTTGAGTGCAGCAGGCAGAGATCGATGGCAGAGGCCGGACGCGCCTCACCGCGGAGAACGCGGGTGCGAGACAGTAGACGACGTCCCAGGGAGGACAGGCCGCACCGGAGAGCCGTCCAAGACCGCGCCGTTCCGGGCCTCGAAGAGTTCTTGACACAGCCCATCGAAGCGTGTGAGAGACCACGACGAAGCCCACCGATGATCTCGGTGGGCTTCGTCGTTTCGGTGGCTGACGTGGGTCGTACGCATAGGGCTCCCTCACTGCGACGATGAGCGGACCATCTATGTGAGACACGACTCTGGTCGACGCTGCGTCCGGTTCGAGTCAACTACGGGAGACCGCGGGGGACCGCCTATCGAGACGGCATCGACTGGGTCCGTAGATGATTGACGGTCAGTGGTAGACGCTACGGTTCACCTATGTCCTTCGCCGAACGTATGGGGTTCACGTCACCGCGGTCCGTAACGCAGACAGACGCGCTCGACACGGAGACCAGGACTGAACTTTGGAACACCGTCTATGTCATCCGCGGACTTACCCGGCAGGATGTGATGGCCTACGACGTCGACACTGCGATCACTGCCGCAATCTGGGCTTGGTACTTCAAGAACGCCCGTGACGAGCAGCCGCGAGACGAAAAGGTTTGGGGGCGGGTCAAGTCGGCCATCATGGACGGTGAGTGGTTCGAAGCCTTGGACTGTATCGAGGCATACGGCAAATACCTGCACCGATTCTCGAACCAGTTCACGTACCAGGTTCCGGACGCTTTCGATGACCTTCTGAATGCCGCCCTCGAACGGTACCTCGTCGGGTACCGACTGATCGAGCGAGAACTCGTTCCCCTTAGTGACGACATGTCGGTCGCCGCGGTAACGGACGCGCTGGATCTCACGGTCCAGCTCACCGGTGCCCGGAACCATCTCCTTCGTGCAACAGAATTGCTTGCCGATCGGCAGACGCCGGACTACCCGAACACCATCAAGGAAGCAATTTCGGCGGTGGAATCCGTTGTGGCGACGGTTACGGGAGAGGGCACGCTCGGCGCGGGGTTGAGGAAACTCAAGGCGGCTGGTATCGAGCTGCACCCCGCGCTGGAGAGCGCCTGGTCAAAGATGTACGGTTGGACGTCTGACGCGCAGGGTATCCGTCACGCGGCTATCGACCAGGCGGATGCCGACCAAAGTCTTGCAAAGTACATGCTCGTCGCGTGCTCCGCATTCGTGTCCTACGTCATGGAAGCCGGCAGGAAGAGCGAGCTAATCTGATCCTCGTTACATCGGCAGGCGAGCGTGAAGCCCGTTAGTACCTCAGGCAGCTTGGTCCTGAGGTCTTATGCGAGCTCGGGCCCGGTCACCATTGGTGACCGGGCCCCGTTCATTAGGAACCCTAGTAGAGGAACAACGTCACGTCGGTTGCGGGTAGATCCTTGGCGCCGGCGACCTTGGCCATACGAATCACGATCCTCGTCAGAGCTTCCGTGCGAGCGCTGACATCGTTCCGCGCCGTCACCATCGTCCGGTAGTTCGTCACAAGCTCATCATCATGTCCAAACAGCACCGGAATCTCATTCAGCGCCCCGGTCACTTCCGCCTGGTTACCGCGGAGACGAATGATTTCTCGAGCGAGCGCGATGCGTGCTTGTCTGACGGTGCGCCGCGACGCGGCAACTTCTTGCAACACGAACACGAGGATGGCGAGCACCCCAGAGAGAGCCCCACCGACGATCGCGCCAATCACTGCGGCCTGTAACTCATCCGACATGAGGTCAAATCTACTATCCCGCCTTCGGACTCGTCTCAATAGCCAGCCGGCTATCGGACAGCCCGGGTCTTCTCTCCGGTGAGCCTGGACTACCCGCTAGCTCAGCCGCTCGTCACTCAGGACAAACCGCCGGATGGTCCTGTTCACCAGAACCCAAATTTTCCGTCGTTCCTTCTCGCTGGGCGCACCGTGGCTGTTGAACCAGTCGAGAAGGAACCGGTAGTCGTTCTCCCCGTTGTTCCTGTTGTAGCCGTTGTCGGGGAACGCGCCGTTCTCCCACAGGTCAGCGAGCAGTGCGCGAGAGAAGTACTCGGTCGTGAGGGCCACGGGCCGCAGGTCGACGTACGCAGCTCGGAGGTCAAACAGCCTCCGGAGGGCAGACGCGCCTTCCGTCAACTCGGGAACCTCGAAGTACTCGACGCACACGCTTCCGATCGGGGATAGCTCGTGGCCAGTGTCGGGATTGCGGATCGCGTAGAGGTAGCGAAGTCCGGTGTTGCCGCACACACAAATGCCAATGCTCGTTGGATCTTCCTCCAGGCCAGCCACTTCCCACTCCTCGACCGCGGCTGCCCAGGTGTTAGCCCGTGATCCAGCGATCACCGTGGCCCTTAAGCTCTGAAAGTTGTGACTGGCCATCTACCCCTCCTCTGGGGAAAGTACTGCTGATGGTGACTCGAACACGAGAGGTGGGGTGTTCGATAGCCGATCGCCTACCGGACGGCCGTGGGCTCGCTGGCCCTTGAGAGCGTCAGAAGTACATGCGCCCCCGCGCGATGTCAGCCTCGGCCTGCCGAAGGGCCTCCGCGACTTCGGGGTCAGTCCCCTCGAACTTCGCCGCCCGAGAGCCAAAGTTCGTGTAGTGGTGCATGACGAACCACAGCACGAGGAGCACCGCCAAGACCAAGCCGGTTCCGATCCACCACCACATGCGGGCAGCGTAAGTGCGACCAACCGCGGAGGCAAGCAAAGCGATGCTCCGTTGAAGGATCGGCTACCGGGACCCGTCCTGTTGCATCTGAACGACCAACGGGCGAACCAGGATGAGAGTGGGTCCGGGCCAGTCAAGTCCGTCGTGCTCTTCCAACGGCACAAAGCCGACGCTGCGGTAGAACGCCCGTGTTTGCGCGTACGGCTCGTTCTCAAAGGACGGCCCGACCGTGTGCACCGACAGCAGGGTGCAACCATCAACCGCTAACCGTGACGCGATGCGCTCGACGAGCAACCGCCCGACACCGGTCCCGCGAGCCTCTGGATGCACCGCGATGAGGTGCAGCTCGGCGGCCTCGCGGAAGTGACGTCGTGTCAGTGCAGCGCCGATAACCCCGTCAGGGGCAACAGCGAGCAGGCTCCCGTAGTCGTCGTTCTCCGCCGCCGCTACGTAGTTGTCGATGGCGTCGACGTCACCAAACCATTCGGGTAGCGCCTCGAGAATCCGGCGCACGTCCTTAGCGCTGCGGTGCTCCACGAGTTCGATTCCCATATGTTGAAGGTTGGCATACGAGTCGGCGCGGTGCGTCCGGAGGTGCATCGGCTACCGGGACGCGATCACGACACAGAGCGCAGCGAGAAAGGCGACACAGAGCGAAGCTGCTCACATCCATCAACCCAGGACCGAGCGGGTTCGGTTTGAAGTCGCAAGTGTCCGGCTGACGGTCGGCTACCGGACGGTGTGAATGACTTCGACACTCATCGAGTGATCTGACGCCCGATACCGGGCGAGCGCGACTGTGGCTTCCGCCATGTCGCCGAATTCAGAGCGCCTGTGTCGTTGGACGTATTCGGCCGCCCGGGGTTCGGGGATTGCTTCCCGGTGGACGCTGATGGAGATGTGTGCGGTGTCGCGGACGAACGCCATCGGCGGCGCGACGCGGTCGTGTAAGTCCGCCGCTGCCTCACGCATCTGTCGCCGGATCGGTACCAGCGTCTCGTTGTCGAAGCCCTGGACGAACACGCCGGACGGCGAGCCGCCGAGCCCAACCAGCCGAACGTTGACGTCCAGCAGATCGCGGGCACGCTCGACCGCGTCGACGTAGTGCTCGATCATTGTCCGCGACCTTGTCGCGGTAGGGCTCCAGGCTTGTGACTGTTAGGTGCAGGTCGGCGGCGTTGTAGATCTGGTGCGTGCCGTCGTAGAGGCTGCCGATTTCAGCGGCGGCCGCGTCCACCGCGTCAGCGACGTGCGCCGGCGGAAGCAGGACGAGGCTGAGACCCCAGCGTGGGTCACCGTCGACGGGCGCGGGATCCACGCGAAGGGTGCCCCTGTCGAAGGACCGGTGCGCTTCATCCCAGAGAGAGTCGTACTTCACGCCGGTTGCCATCGCTTCACGCTATCGGCCTGTCGCTCCGAGGATGAGCTGTACCGATAGCCGATCGGCTGTCGGACAGCGTGATCGGCTTCGACGGGCCAGTCCGTTGCGGCGGTAGAAAGTCTCCGAGGCAGCGCGGTCCGACAGGAACACCTTCGGCCCGTCGAACTCGTCGAAGGCCTGCTGATAACGGAGCCGGTTCCTCCTGGCGGGCCCGAGCATGAAGCGCAGCATCTCGACGCGGACTCGGTCACGAGTGCCTTCCAAGCGTCCAGCACGGTCGGGCTCGAAGAAGGTGCGCCGAAAGTAGCGGACGATGCCCACGGCGGTCGAGACATCCAGCAGCACCAGACCGGTTGCTCGCTGCAACCGGGCTGGCAACCAACGCGAATAGTTGCCCTCGATGACCCACTGATCGGTGCTCATTGCTTCGTTGTGCATGTATTCGAAATCGAGGTCCGGTCGCTCGAGCCAGTCTGTTGCGGGTAGGTGTCGGTACTGGTCGAGGTGCACGACCGGCAGCGAGCGGGCTCGGCCGACAGCGGCCGCAAGGGTCGACTTGCCACTGTTGGACGGCCCGAGGATGCAAATCCGTTGACCGAGCTCGTCGAGGTCCATCGTGCGAGTCTCGCAGGCACACGCAGAGATGTCGGGCCACTCGGGAGAGGAGACCGTTGATGGATCGGCTGCCGGATGGGCAGCGTTATGGTGACCGCGTGAGCACCTTGCTGTCCGTGGCGGATCTGATGCGGCTACTCGACCCCATGTTCACTCCCCGTGAACGGAAAACGCTCACGGTACGGGTCGAGCAGATCGCCGACGGGCACGAGCTCTTCGACTCCGACATCATCGAGAGCGGCTCAACCTGGCTTCGCTGGGCGGTGTTTGGCGAGGACGGGGGCTCCGGATCGTTGCAGCTGGCTCAAGGCACCCGAGAGATGGTGTTGTCTGTCCAAAGTGATCTTCAGGACTTCCTCGCAGAGACCACATTCGCCTGGGGTGAGCTTCGCGAGCCAAAGGACCTGGCCTAGTCAGTACCTGCCTGCCTGACCGGTAAACGATCGGTCAGCGGCCGCGGGTGAACTGCTGCGCGCTCCGCCGGAGCTCCGAACGCAACGCGGTCGTCGAGACGCGGCCGAGACTCGCCATCCTGCGGAGTCACCCGTCGAGCATGAAGGCCCAGCCGATAACGAGGAACCCCGCGATGATCAGAGTCGCGAGTCCCGTCCAGAACCAGGGCGCCCCCGGTCGTCTGGTCATTTGACCTCGTCCGAATCCGTACTCGCGGACCGTCACCACAACTGAACGGAAGAGCAGTCCCGCTCCGATGAGCCCGACGAGCACAAAGGCAGACCAGATCCACCAGGAGAACGTCATGAGTCGAGCATGCCCCACTCGTGACCGCTACCCGGTGTTTGGAGGTGTCGAGCAGAGCCCGTAGGCGTACAGGTTCCACGACGAAAGCCCAGATGATGACCAGGTCGCCGCGAGCAGCACGCCCTTCCCGAGGTGTGCTTGTGGTGCGTGTCCTCATTCACGAGTGCCTCGATCGGTTCTTCTCCACCGGCGAGCTCTGCACCGGATCACGAGAGCTGCTGTCGCCGGATCCACACGGTCACCCCGAGGTGAGCGATGCCGGTCGCAGCGAGACAGACCATGGCCCACCCGACGACGCCGTGCCTGGTGACGACCAAGAAGATCCCGAAGGCGAGAACGAGGCCGACCAGGAGTGCACCGACCAGGAACAGCAGCAGGCTGGTCACGGGGCTGGCGTTCAACGTGAGCTGCGCGTCACGCACCCAGGCCGGGGTCCGCACAAGATTCACGAGGATCGCGACCGTACCCACCAGGACTGCGATGCTCGCTGCGAGCAGACCTGCTTCAGCCATGGCGAGATGGTACCGGCGAAGGTGCACGCTTCGGCTGGTCCGCGGCCTCGAACGCCCCGGCTGACGCTGACAGGATGGGTTCGTGCAGATCGAAGAAGTGGACGAGCGGCACTACGGCACCGAAGGCGAGCGCGATACGTTCGTCGTGCACTTCTTCCATGCACCGAGCGGCGAGACGGTCGCGCCCGACTGGGACGCCACGAGTTGGTCGGTCAGTGTGATCCGCGTCACCGACGCGGCGTACCGTGCGGCGTTTGCAGAGGCCCGACGACTAGCTGCTGGCGAGATTCCGCCGACACTGTTCTCGGTGTCCCTCGAGACCGCGGGGCCGAACGGCCCGGGAATCCTGCGACTGTTCGGGACCGACCTCAACATGGAGGGACTCGAGCTCGAGCCCGATTCACACGCGGCGAAACGGGAGATGTTCGCCGAGTTCTTCAGTCGCGACCGTACTGCGCACGCGTAATCGCGGATCTGGAGCGCAACCGCTGACGGACTGGAGGCCCGGTGCCAACTGGCGCCGTCCCTCCAGGCTCGGCCGTCACCCCGCTGGCGCGGTGCGTCAGCTGCGAGCGCAGGACGGAGCGGTGTCCGTCTAGGATCGGCGCATGGTCGGATCTCACTGCCGGCACGGGTCACCTTGACGGCCAACGCCTCGCTGCTCGGCAGCTACCTCCGGGCGCGACGAGCGGCGCTCAGCCCGTCCGACGTCGGCCTTCCCGCGGACGACCGACGCCGCGTCCAGGGCCTCCGCCGGACCGAGGTCGCGCAGCTCGCCGGCATCAGCACGGAGTACTACGTGCGGCTGGAGCAGGGCCGGGAGCACGTGCCCTCGGCCCAGGTGATCGCGGCCCTGGCGCGCGCCCTGCGACTGGACGCCGACGGCGCGGCGTACCTCAGAGGCGTGGCGGAACCTGCACCGGCACCCGCTGCAACGGCGCGCGGCCGGCAGCCGAGCGGCGACGAACTCCGACGGCTCGTGCGCCGTTGGGACGGCACCCCGGTCTTCGTCGCCGATCGGAACCTCGACATCGTCGCGTCGAACGCACTGTGCGAAGCGATCGGCGGCGGCGTCCTCAGCCGTGGGCAGAACCGGATCGAGTACGTGTTCTCCGAGGCCTGCCGCGCGAAGTACCCGGTCGAGGAATGGCGTGCACGGGCCGCGCAGATCGTCGCCGTCTTCCGGCTCAGCGCCGACCCCGGCGACGACCGGATGCGCGAGGTGCTCAGGGGGCTGATGACGCGCTCCGCCGAGTTCGCGGACCTCTGGGAACGGCACGACGTGGCGATCCTGACCAACGGCACGTTCGTCCAGGACGTGCCGCCGTTCGGGCGGCTCGACTTCGAGTGGGAGCTCCTCGTCGTCCCGGGGACGGACGGACTGACGATCACGCCACTGTTCCCCTCCTCGCCCGAGAGTGTTGCAGCGGTCGCGTTCCTCCAGGCGCAGACGCAGGTGACTCCTCCGTCGCCATCCTGACGTCGATCAACGGCAGAGCGGACGCGGCCCACGCGAGCGAGCGGGCGATGCCCGCAGCCGCAGCCGCAGCCGCATCGCGGTCCGGCGATCGGGGATCTGCAGCGCGACCACGGACAGCCTGGAGGCCCGGTGCCAGCTGGCACCGTCCCTCCAGGCTCGGCCGTCACCCCGCTGGCGCGGTGCGCCGGTACCGGCTGGTGGGGCCCACCTCCCGTCCGTCGGTCATCCGCCCGTGACGGGTGACCGCTCAGGCGGTCTCAGGCACGCGGGCGACGTCGCCGGCTCCGTAGCGTCCACACGAGTCCACCGGCCGCGAGCAGTGCCGCCGCCAGCAGCCCGAGGGGGAGCAGGTTCGCGCCCGTCCAGGCCAGTGCGCCGCCCGGGTCGCTGCCGGCGTCCGCGCCGCCGTTGCCCGGCGCTGCCGCGCCCGGTGCATCGGATCCGTTGTCACCCGGCGTCGGAGCGCCGCTGCCCGGCGTGCCCGCACCCGGCGAGGTGGTCGGCGACGGAGCAGCCGCAGCCACCACGGTGAAAGCGGCCCGAGCCAGGGCCACACCGTCGACCGATGCGGTGACGGTCACCCGACCGGACGCGGTGCCCGGCACCCGCAGGTCGGTCGAGAACGCACCACTCGCGTCGGTGTGCGCGGTGGCACCACCGATGCGTGGCGCGGTCGCCAGCGCCACGTCGGTGTCGGCCGGGAAGCCGGCGCCGGTCACGGTCTGCGTGTCGCCCGCGTCCACCCGAGGCGACTCGACCCGCAGGACCGGCGTCGCCGCCGCCTTGCTGCTGAAGGCGACGACCGTGCGCTTCGTCACGGACCGTTCGGCGACCGGCACGCTGATGGTGCGGGTGTCGGCGTCGTAGGTCCAGGCGGTGTCCGCGATCACCCGGCCGTCGATGGTGACGGTGCGGGGGCGGTCGGCGTTCGTGAACGTCGCCGTCCACGAGCGGTCCTGCACCTGGCCGGCGAAGGAGCCGTCGGCGGGGGCGATGGTGAGCGAGCCGCCGGTCGCCTGCTGCGTGTAGCGGACGGCGGTGGAGGCGCTGCCCGCCGCGGCCTTCGCGGACGCTGTGGCCGTGGTCATCGCGCTCGACTTCGCGGCGCCGTCCGCGGCGCTGTCCTCACCGGCGTCTTCGTGCAGGTCGAACGAACCGTTCGCTCCGGTCGCCACCGTCAGGGTGACGGCGTCGAGCGGTGCTGCGTCGTTCCCGACCTGCTCCGTCCGGGTGGGGACGATGCCGCCGCTCTTCACGAACACCGGCATGCTGTTCAGGTCGGTCGTCACGTCGGCGGTGGTGCCTCCGGCGTGCGTCTTGCCGGTGAACCAGTCGGTCCACGAGCTGCCGGCCGGGAACCAGACGGAGCGGGTCGCCTTGCCGGAGTCGTCGTTCGCGGTGGTGACCGGGGCGACGAGCACGTCCGGGCCGTACAGGTACTCGGACCCGGCCTGGGCGTAGGACTCCTGCGCCTCGGGGTACTGCAGGTAGAGCGGCTGCAGGATCGGGGTGCCCGTCTCGGTGGCCTGGGCGGCGAGCGTGTAGGTCAGGGGGACCAGGGCCTCGCGGAGGTTCAGGAACCGCTTCGCCGACGCCTCGGCAGCGGCCGGGTCCTGCCACGGCAGTCGGTCGCTGTGGTTGCTGTGCAGACGGTCGATCGGCTGGAAGGCGCCGAGCTGCACCCAGCGGGCGTAGAGGTCCTCGGGCAGCTGGGTGGTGCCCTTCTCGGCGCCCTCGATGCCGTACTGCGCACCGTTGTGTCCACCGATGTCGTGGCTGACCGAGGCCAGACCGGTCGCGGCGGACTCACCGGGGGTGTAGCCGACCTCGGCGAGCAGCATGTCCCACGACGACGTGGTGTCGCCGGTGAAGTGCACGGTCGTGCGCTTGTCCGCCCACGGGCCGGTCGGGACCGACTGCGGGTTGCCGTAGCCACCGGCCGTCAGCGAGCCGTACGCCCGCGAGAACGCGAGCCCCCGGCCGCCGAGCGCCTGGTCCGTGTACTCCGCGTACTGCTGGTTGATGAACGCGTCGGGGGTGACGCCGTTCGCGGAGTACTTCGAGTTCTCGCTGCAGCACCAGTCGAGCCACCACATGTCGACGCCCTTCGGCTGCAGCGAGGTGTGCAGGTCGAAGTAGGCCTTGAGCTGGTCGGGGTCGGACCAGTCGAACAGGTACCGGTCGCCGTCGCCCTTGGTGAGCTTGCCCTTCGCGGTGGCCTGGGCCTTCGCGAACCGCGGGTCCTGGCTCGAGATCGACGGGTGGATGTTGAGGGTGTTGTGGATGCCCTCGGCATGCCAGTCGGCCAGCAGGCCGGTCATGTCCGGGATCCGGGACGGGTCGACCGACCAGCCGTTCCACTTGCTGTCACCCTGGTTGGTGGGGCTGCCGATCTTGTAGTCGGTGTCGATCGCCATGACGTCGACGGGGACGTCCTCGTCGTCGAACTGCTTCGCGATCGCCAGGTAGTCGGCCTGTGATCGGTCGTAGTACTCGGAGTACCAGACGCCGTACGCCCAGCGGGGGAGCAGCTTCGTCGGACCGGTCAGGACGGCGAGCTCCTGCAGGGCGTGGCGGTAGTCGCTGCCGTACCCGAAGACGTAGCCGTCCTGGTAGCGCTCGCCGCCGTGGTCGCCGGCGGGGGTGACGGTGTCGGTCGCCTGGTCGTACAGCGCCGAGGCGCTGTCGTCGAGGAGCGACCAGCCGTCCTGGTAGAGCAGACCCGGGTTCGTCTTCACCGATCCGTTGGCGGTGTCGAGGTCGCGTCGGTACCCGCCGAGCGGTGCATGTGCGGCGAGGACCGGCGACGCGGTGTCGACCACGGCGACGGTGTCGAAGTTCACGTTGCAGTTGTTCGCCACGGTCGGGCACCCGATCACGACGTCGTTCGTGCCAGCGGCCAGGTGCACCGGGACGGTGGCGGTGTTCCAGTAGTCCCAGCCGCTCGTCTTCGGGAGCGGCGCAGTGGTCGACTGCTGACCGGTCGGGGCCGCGGTGAGCGCCGGCGCCCCGGCGGAGCCGTTGGCGTAGCGGACCTGCAGGGCGTAGTCGCCCGCGGCCGGCACCCCGGTGACGTGGGTCGTCAGCTGCGCCCCGGCACGCTCGAAACCGGCGACGAAGCCGTCCCCGGCGAAGCCGTTGTGGTTCGTGGCGGTCGTCGCCGAAGCGGTGCGTGCCGAGTCCTCGGCCTGGCACACGGTGCCGAACGCGCAGTCCTCGCCGGTGATCGTGGTCGACGGTGCCGGGTAGGCGGCGCCGGTGCTGACCAGGGCCAGACTGTCGACGTTCACCCGGCCGGAGTCGTCCGCGGTGCGTTCGATGCGCACGCTGTGTTCGCCCGCCGTCAGGTCGAGCGTCGTGGCGGCGGTGGTCTTCCAGTCGTCCCAGTTCGCGCCGGGTGCGAGCCTGATCGTCTTCGCGGCACCGCCGTCGACCCTCACGCTGAGGGTGCGGGTGGCGACCTGGCCGTCGCCGCCCTGCGAGTTCGCGTAGCGCAGGGCCAGGTCGTACGAGCCGGCACGTGCCGCCGTGGTCGTGAAGGTCATCGCGTTGCCGACGGACTCGAAGCCCGCGGCGAACCCGGCTCCGGTGAAGCCCGCGTGGTCCGTCGCGAGGGACAGGCCGGTGAGTCCGAGCGCCTCGGCCTCGCAGAGTGACCCGATCGTGCACGAGGGGGTCGGCGTCGACACCCACGGCGTGCCGGTGACCCGCTGCCCGGAGGCCGTGGTCACGGTGGTCCGCAGGGTGTCCTGCGTGAAGGCCCCCGAGCCCTCCTTGTACCGGACGGTCATCGCCCCCGTGTCGAGGGTCAGCCAGCCGTCCCGCTCGGTCTTCGTGAAGGTCGTGGGTGCGAAGTCGTCGCGGCCGATGACGTTGAAGGTGCTGCCGTCGGTGAACTGCGAGTCACCCGCGTACTCGGTGCGGATCAGGGTGGGGGAGAGCACCTCGAACCGGGCCTGGCCCGAGACGACGGTGCGGTCCGCTGCGGGGCCCGCGGCGGCCGGGATCGCGGCGATCCCGAGCATGCCGAGGGCGGTCGCAGCGACGATGCCCGTCGACAGCGCACGGCGCAGCCCTCGGGATCGGAAGGAGATGGGGCGCAAGTGGGTGCTCCTCGTGGACGTCGTCGTCCATCGGGCCGTGCAACGGCCGTGACCAGCGGGCCGTCCCTGCGGCGGCCCGTTTACAACGCTGTAAACCATACGACCAGGACGGCTTCCGAGGAAGGGGTAGCCGGGGGTCGGCGCGTTTCGCGGCGCGCGCCGCTCCGGTGAGCGGCGTGGTCGCGTCGTCCGCGGCCGTGGACTCGGGCCGATGACGGACTGGAGGCCCGGTGCCAGGTGGCGCCGTGCCTCCAGTCCGGCCGTCACCCCACTGGCGCGGGGCGCCGGTACCGGCTGGTCATGTCGAGAAGCCGCGACTCCGCGTCGGTGTCACTCGGTGCGACGGCGCCCGCGACGCAGCACCAGGGTCCCGGCACCGGCCAGCAGGAGCAGTGTCGCGAGCAACGCCGGTCCGACAGGTGACTCCGCTCCGGTCGCGGCCAGCGTTCCCGTCGCCGTCGTCGGGGTCGTCGGTGTGCCGGCACCCTGGGTCGCCGGTGTCACGGTCGGAGTCGGCGCGGGCTCCGCAGTGGGCGTCGCGGTCGGTCCTGGCGTGGCTGCAGCGATCAGGGGGCTCTCGGTCATCGCCGTGCCGGTCAGGCAGTGCTTGAGCTCGGTCTCCTTCACCCAGTTCGAACCTGCGGCGACTGCACGGCAACCGGACGCGAACGCGATCTCCCGCTCGTTGTAGAGCATGCGCACGAGCGGTGTGTAGGCCGCTCCGGTAGCCGGGTCGATGCCTGCTCGTGACACGACGTCCCACTGCACGTTCGCGGCCATCGGCGTCACCTGGGAGCCTCGCCACGGGTTGGTGGCGTCGTCGTAGACGTCGGCGTCCGAGGTCGGAGCAGCGTTGTCGGGCGCGGCGACGGTGGATCCGGGCAAACGCAGCAGCGCAGCGAACGGGATGATCGTCTCGGCGTGCGCGAAGCGGAAGGTCGCGACCACATCACCACCAGCGACGCGGGCGTCGATCGTGGCGAAGAAGTCGTCGAGCAGGGGCTCGGCGATCGAGTAGGTCTCATCGTGCCCGGCGAGGCTCGGGCCCTTCTCGTAGAAGTCCTCGGCGTCGAGCAGGTACCCGAACCACTCGGCATCCGCCGGCCGGCCAGCGAAGTACTGGGCGAAGTCGAACGCGTGCGGAGCGACGTTCTCCTCTTGCATGTCGGCCGCGATGATGTACAGGTTGTACAGCGACATCGCCGCGTCGACGGTGCTCTTGATCGACTTCTTCGGATCGCCGCAGGCATCGGGATCGGCCTTGGTGTCGGCGCCGGGCGCGCACGCCACCGCGCCGCCCTTCGAGCCGTCGGCAGTGTTGTACCAGGTGTGTGCCTTGTCCGTGCCGATCGCAGCGATGAACCCGGGCGTGAAGATGCCGGAGAGCAGATCGTTCGCCGCTTCGACGGATCGCGGCTTCGCCTCGATGTACTGCAAGGCTGCGGCGATCGTGCCGCCGTCACCGGTCTGCGCGGCGACGTAGTCCTCGTACGCCTGGGCGCGCTCGCGCTCGGGCGACCCCTCGGCCTTGTCGGTGCCGTCCGGGTTCTCGACGTCGTGGAAGTAGAGCAGATCAGGCCGCGGTTCGAGCTTGACGCCCGCGGCGCCGAAGCCCCGCAAGAAGTTCTCGCCCGACTCCGTGGCGCGAGACTCACCCGAGGTCTCGGCGACCACTCGCCCGCCCGTCTTCGCCGCAGCTGCGAACAGCTGCTTGTTGCGCTGCGCGGCTCGCGCTCCGATGCCCTGGTGCTGGGTGGCACCCTGGCCGGTGAGCATGCCGTAGCCGTTCGCGACGTTCGCCGCGGTGATGGCATCGAGGTTCGCGGAGAACTCCTTCCCGATCTCCGGCGTCAGGAACCCGTTCTCGGCCTGCGCGGTCGCGGCGAGACGGTGCAGCAGCGCGTCGTACTTGTACGCGGAGAGCCCCCGGGATCCGTGGCGTGCGACCGACTCCGTGGCGACGGGTGCGTAGCCCGTCGGTGCCGGCGAGTAGGCGTCGATGTCCGACTGGGTGGGGGCGATGTAGGGCTGCTTGCTGCTGTAGAAGCTGGCCTCGGCGGCGTGTGCCGGTGCTCCGAGCATCAGCGAGGCGAGGGCAGCGACGGCGATGCAGGACAGCGCGGTGCGGGTGTTCATGGGGCCTCCGGTATCGGGACCCTCGGGCGGCGGTCCGACAAGCAGAGGTAGCGGCAGCGGGTGAACAGCCCTTGACCTGGGGGTGACCGGATGGTGCTGCCGGCCGCCGCATCCACGCCGTGCGGTTCTCAGCCGGGCAACCTCGACGGCGTCTGTCCACGGAGCCGGTCCGCGGCGTCCGACGCGGCACCGACCATGCGGCGGATGAACGCCGCGTGGTGCTCGAGCTCTGCTGCAGGCACCTCTTGCAGGGCGGCAGCGATCTCGGCGGTCGATCGCTCCGTGAACGCCCGCGCACGTTCCCGTGCCGCCGGTGTCGGACGGAGCGTCACCCGGCGCCGGTCGGTGTGCTCGCGGCTGCGTGCGAGCAGACCGGCCGCCTCCAGGCGGTTCAGCAGCACCGTCACGGAGCCGGAGGTCATACCGATCCGCTGCCCGAGCCGTGCGGGTGACAGCGGGTCTCCGGACGAGTCGGCCCAGAGCACCTGTCCGAGGGCGTTCGCATCCGTGGTCGGCAGGTCGAGCCACGAGGACATCAGCTGGTTGAGCTCGGCGAACGCCACCGCCCACGTCTGGAGCGCTTCCATCACCTCGACCTGGGGTGCGTCCCACTCCATCTCGAACACGTCGTCCATCAGATTCCTTTACTGTGTAGTATCTTTACTGTAAAGCTCGCAACGGAGGAACACCATGGCAAACCGCACCGCTGTCATCTCAGGAGCCAGTATCGCTGGCCTGTCGACCGCCTACTGGCTTCGCCGGACCGGATGGGACGTGACCGTCATCGAACGCGCCGCTGCGTTCCGTGACGGCGGACAGAACGTTGATGTTCGAGGCGTCGCGCGCGACGTGCTTCGCAAGATGGGCTTGTTCGACGCCGTGAAGGCACGGAACACCACCGAGACGGGCACCGTCCTCGTTGACGGGCGCGGGGCCGTCACCGCCGAACTGCCCTCCGACGGGGTCGGCGGTGCGACAGCGGAACTCGAGATCCTGCGCGGTGACCTCGCTCGGACGATCCTCGACAACCTGCCGCCCGGCGTCTCCTTCGTCTACGGGGACACTGTGTCGGACGTCGACGACGACGCTGCGGGAGTCACCGTGACGACCGCGAAGGGGCAGCGCCTCCGCGCGGACCTGTTCGTCATCGCCGAGGGGGTGCGGTCCCGGACCCGTGCGATGGTCTTCGACGAGGACGACGTCGACCAGCGCGACCTCGACGTCACCATGGTCTTCGGGACCATCCCGCGGACCGACGGTGATGACGACCGGTGGCGGTGGCACAACGCCGTCCGCGGACGCCAGGTCCACCTGCGACCCGACCCGTACGGCACCACGCGCGCGATCCTCGCCTACTCTCCCGGGGACGACGTCATCGGTCTGACTCGTGAGCAGACACTGGCGGCGGTGCGGCGCAGGTACGACGGAGTCGGGTGGGAGGCGCCGCGGGTCCTGGACGCGCTCGACACGTCCCCGGACGTCTACATCGACCAGCTCCAGCAGATCCGGATGCGGACCTGGCACCGCGGCCACGTCGTGATGGCCGGTGACGCCGGATGGTGCGTCACGCCGATGGGTGGCGGCGGTGCCTCACTCGCGCTCACCGCCGGGTACGTCCTGGCCGCAGAGGTCGCAGACGCGACGAAGGACCAGGAGGCAGCGCTGACCGCGTACGAGAAGTGGATGCGCCCGCTGGTCGACGATGTGCAGGACCTCCCTCGCGGACTCAAGGCCCTGGCGTACCCGCAGTCCCGACTCGCGCTCGCGCTCCGCGGGCTCCTGAACAAGGTGCTGATGTCACGGCCGCTCCGACCAGTCGCCATGAAGCTCACCCAGGTCGCCGAGACCGATCGCGATTTGCCGGTCCTCCTCGATCGCTGAGTCCTCAGCGCGGCACGGGGCGCGCTCACTGCGCGTGACGTCCGGCAAGCTGGGGGAATGGCCGACACAGTCCCAGGGACCGTCCACTTCCACCAGAAGCACCACGAAGCGATCATCCGCGGCGAGAGGGTCACCACCGTGCGGTGGAACGAGTCCGTGCAGGTCGGCGAAGCGATGTTCGTCTTCGACGATCACTCGACCGCCGAACCGGTGGCCGGCACGATCACCGCCGTGCACCGGTACCGGCTCGACACCCTCACGGCAGAACAGGCGCATCAGCCGCCGGAGACGGACATGCAGCTCTTCGGCCAGCAGCTCCGTTAGAACTACTACCCCGAGATGCCGGACGATGCGATCGTCGAGGTGGCCGAACTCACGACCAGGCCGTCCCGGTAGTCGGTCGGCTGTCGCGCGCGAGCGCCGCCGTCGTCATCGATCTCGGGCGTCCCCGTCGCCGTCGAAGACCTGCCGGTTGCCGGCGATCACCTGCTGGTGTTCCCGCACCCAGTCGGCGAGGGCGAGCGCCACGTACTGCAGCGACCGTCCGAGGTCGGTGAGCTCGTACTCGACGCGGGGCGGCACCTCGGCGTGGACCGTCCGCGAGACGAGCCCGTCGCGCTCGAGTGCGCGCAGCGTCACGGTCAGCATCCGGCGTGAGATGCCGGGGATGACCTCGGCGAGCTCGGTGAACCGCTGCCGCTCGTCGCCGAGCACCCCGATCACCAACAGCGTCCACTTGTCGCCCATCCGGGACAGCAGCGACCGGAAGAGTTCCGGGTCCTCGCTCGTGCAGAGCTCGGCCATCGTGGGCATCGACTGGTGGAGCCTGGCCTGCAACGTCTCCAGCGCGGTCTGGTCCGTCATGGGGTCTCCCGTGGTTACTGCCGGGTAACAGGGGATCGTTTGCGGTAACGGGAACCCGGCGGGCAGGGTTACCCATCGTAACCGAAGCCCGGGTCGCCGACCCGGGAACGATCGAAGGAGTGTCATGATCCCGTTCCGCCTGGACGCCAGCATCCGCACCGACGGCTCCACCAGCCGAGCACTCGGCGACATCGTCGAAACCGAGTGGAGTGCCGTGCACGCGGGCTCCGAGGTGACGCGCCGTCACGTCGGCACCGACCCCGTGCCCGCCGACAGCTGGGCGAACGCCGTCGCCGCCTCCGCGACGCCCGAGTCCGAGCGCACGGCGGCCCAGGTCGCCGCGGTCGACCTGGCCGCCGAGCTGACCGACGAGCTCGCCGGTGCCGACGCGCTGCTGTTCGCCGTGCCGCTCTACAACTTCGGCGTCTCGCAGCACTTCAAGTCCTACGTCGACCTCGTGCTGACCGACCCGCGCATGTCGCCCGGCGCCGTGCCCGCGACCCTTGGCAAGCCGGCCGTCCTCGTGACGGTGCAGGGCGGCAACTACTCCGCCGGCACACCCAGGGAGGGCTGGGACCACGCCACGGCTTGGATGCGCCGCATCCTGGAGGACGTCTGGCAGCTCGACCTCGATGTGGTGACGCGTGAGTTCACGCTCGTCGGGGTGAACCCCGCCCTCGACCAGTTCACCGAGCTGGCCGACGAGTTGCGGGTCCGCGCCGAAGACCAGGCGGGACGGCACGGCCGCACGCTGGCGGCCGTGCCGAAGGCTGCGTGAAGCCGGCGCCTACGACGCGAGCATCTGCGCCACCACCGCGTACAGCTCCTCGGGGCGGCCGGCGAGCATCTGCTTGATCAACGCGGTCTGCTCGTCGACGACGACCTCGTAGTCGCCGCGCTCGACCCCGTCCAGGGTCGCGCGCGCCACGTCCGCCGGGTCGGTCTTGGCCATCGAGATCCCCGCGGTCATGTCGGTGTCGGCCACTCCGAGGTGCACGGACATCACCGTGGTTCCTTGGCCGGCCAGCTCGTGACGCAACGCGTTGCCCATGTTCCACAGGGCGGCCTTCGACACCGCGTAGGCGGAGGCTCCGGGCATGGCGAGCCACGAGGCACCCGAGGCGATGTTCACGATGCCCCCACCGCCGTTCGCCGCCAGGACCGGCGCGAACGCGCGGATCACGGAAAGGGTGCCCCAGACGTTCGTGTCCATGTCGGCGTGCGCTGCGTCCAGATCGCCCAGCAGGGTCGCCGTGGTCGCGATCCCGGCGTTGTTGATCAGGAGATCGACGTCGGTGGCGACCGCGGCGGCCGCTGCGACCGACGCGGGGGAGGTGATGTCGAGGGCGAGGCGCTCGACGCCCTCGAGGTCGATCAGTTCGGGGCGTCGGGCGGTGGCGTAGACCTTCGCCCCGCGTCCGATCAGCTGTGCGGCGAGGTGGCGTCCGATACCGCGGTTCGTTCCGGTGACGAGGGCAGTGGCTCCAGAGAGGTTCATGCCGCTACGGTAGAACCTGACGTCAACGTGAGAATCAAGCCCGAGGGACAGAACGATGCGGATCGGTGAACTCGCAGAACGGGCCGGCGTCAGCGTCCGGTCGCTGCGGTACTACGAGGAACAGGGCCTCCTCGAGTCCGAGCGGACCACGGGCGGACACCGGGAGTACCGCGAGCCCGATGTCGCGCGGGTGCGCTTCATGCAGATGCTCTACGCGGCGGGCATGCCGAGTCGTCGGATCGTCGAGATCCTGCCCTTCCTCGACACCGGGGTCGCGACGCGGACGATGCTCGACCACTTCGACGAGGAGAGCGATCGCATCCGACGCCAGATCGAGGCCCTCGGTGCCACCCACGACCGCCTCGCGCGGCTCCGCGACATCGCGGCGGAGTCCGTCGCGGGGCGGCCGCCGGAGGAGTGCCGCTCGTCGGCGAACGCCGCCGCCGCCTGAGCGCCCCCGACTAGCTGGCGGCGGGCCTGCTGAACAGGTTGACGACGTTGCCGTCCGGGTCGCGGACCAGTGCGGAGCGGTTGCCCCACGGCATCGTGGTCGGCTCCAGGACGACGTCGTCGCTGCCGAGCTGCAGTCCGGCGAACTCGCCGTCGACGTCGGCGACCTCGAACTCGATGAGCACGGAACGGTTCGTGGCCGGCGTCAGCGCGCCGCCGAGCATGGCGACCGTGGCGGTGCTGGCGATCGCGAGGGTCCCACCCGGGCCGCTGAACTGCGCGAAGACCGGTGCGGGGCGCTCGGCCGGCTGGCCGGTGATCCGCTCGTAGAAGGCGACCATGCCTTCGAGGTCGTCGGTGATGATGCGGACGGATGCGAACGACATGGGATTCCTCACGGTGGTGCTGCTGACTCGGAGCGACCAGCTTCACCGGCCGTCGCGACACCGTCCTGTCGGTGTTTCCGGAAACCGACGGCGCAGCTACTCGTCGAGGACCGGCCGGAGTCGTCCGTACTGGATCGCGAGGTCCTCGGATCGCAGGACGCGCTGCGCGGGCCGCTCGTCGGTGACCTCGACGGACAGCATCCGGTCGCCCCGGAACGCCCGCACCCCGTCGCGCATCCGGCACCAGGCGATCAGGTACCACTGACCGTCCTTCCCGATCGACCCCAGCGGTTCGACGTCCCGGACGGACTCCGCTCCGTCGGCGTCCCGGTACCGGAGTCGCACGACTCGATCGGCACGCAGGGCCGCCGCGAACTCGGCCGGGACGACCGTGTCCTCGTCGTCCTCGTCGTCCTCCAGGAAGTGCACCCGGGAGGCCAGCGCGCTGGCTCGTGCGGCATCGCCGGCGGGCATCACCGCGAGCGTCTTCCTGGCGGCGGTGTGCGCCGCGTGCCGGAACGGACTGCGCCCCAGCGAGCCGAGCCCGATCAGCACCGCGAGGGCTTCATCCGGCGTGAAGCCCGCCGGACCGAGCGTCGCGGACGCGTCGATGACGTACCCACCCGTCCGGCCGGGCTCCGCCCAGATGGGCACACCCGACTGCTGCAGCGCGGAGATGTCCCGTTCGATGGTCCGGACCGACACCTCGAACCGCTCCGCGAGACGACGCGCGCTCCGCGGTTGCGGGGAGACGGCGCGCAACTCCTCCACGAGGCCGTAGAGCCGATCGGTGCGATTCACCTGGCCATCTTCGCTGTCGTGCCGAGGGTTCCGTCAGATCCACGCCGTCTCGTCTGCCACGTGCTCGTGGGGCTCGCATCCGTCCGCCTAGGCTGCGGGGGTGTCTGCAGCCCTGACCGTCGAACTCCTCCGGACGTTCGGCGTTGCGATCGAACGCGGGTTGTCCGAACGGGAACTGGCCCGGGCCGAGCGTCGGTACGGCGTCCGGTTCGGCGCGGACCACCGAGCCCTGCTCTCCCTCGCAGTGCCGAGCGGGGACGGCTGGTTCGACTGGCGCGCTCGGAACGACGAACGGCTGCGACGGGCGATCCGGTGGCCGGTCGAGGGTGTCCTGTTCGACGTCCGTCACGACGCCTTCTGGCCCGGGTCGTGGGGCGAGCGACCCAGCGATGAGTCGCAGCGTCTCGAGGTGGCCGAGCGGCACCTGCTGCGGTGGCCGCAGCTGGTGCCGTTGTACTCGCACCGCTACCTGCCTGCCGCGCCGGTCGGCAGCGGGGCGCCCGTCTTCTCGGTGTACCAGACGGACGTGGTCATCTACGGCGATGATCTCGTCGACTACGTCAAGCGAGAGTTCCGGCCGGATCGTACCGAGCGGGAGACCAGCGTCGGGATGCACGACCTGGAGCCGTGGACGCTGCTCGCCTTCGGCGAGGACGTGCCCTGAACGCAACGAGCGGATCGGGCTGCCGGCGGTTCTGAACGCAACGGCTGACGGACTGGAGGCACGGTGCCAGCCGGCACCGCGCCTCCAGTCCGTCCCTGGGTCGCGCCCAGGGCGTGTCAGGACTCCGACAGGAATCCGGCGCGGAGCGTGAGGGCTCCGTCAGGGAAGCGCTCGCGCCGTCGGCGGTCCGGCATGATCGGCAGGTTGCCCGTACGCACCACGGAACCAGGAGGACACCGGTGGCCCTCATCGACAACGGCATCTACGTCAACGGAACGCGGACGGACTCGCCCGCGGACCTCGGACGCACGTACGAAGCGCTCGACGCCGCCGGGAGGGGCGCGATGGCCTGGATCGGGCTGTTCCGACCGACCGCCACCGAACTGGCGTCCGTCGCCGACGAGTTCGGGCTGCACCCGCTCGCCGTCGAGGACGCGCACAAGGGGCACCAGCGGGCGAAGCTCGAGCGCTACGGCGACACCCTGTTCGTGGTGCTGCGACCCGCCTGGTACGACGAGGACGAGGAGACGGTCGAGTTCGGTGAGGTGCACCTGTTCACCGGGCGCGACTTCGTCGTCACCGTCCGGCAGGCGGAACGGCCGAACCTCGCCGACGTGCGGAAGCGACTCGAAGCCGACCCGGACGCCCTGGGGCGCGGGTCCGAGGCGGTGCTCTGCGCGGTCCTCGACGAGGTCATCGACAGCTACGCCCCGGTCGTCGCCGGGCTGCAGGACGACATCGACGACATCGAGGACGACCTGTTCGACGGCGACGTCGACCCGGCGTCCTCGCGGCGGATCTACCAGCTGCTCAGCGAGGTCATCGGGTTCCAGCGTGCCATCGGCCCGCTGCCCGGGATGCTCAACGCGTTGCTGCGGGGTGCCGAGAAGTACGGCACGGACACCGAGGTGCAGAACCAGCTGCGGAACGTCCTCGACCACGCGATCCGCGTCACCGAGCGGGTGGACACGTTCCGGACGCTGCTCGAGAACGCCCTCACGCTGCACTCGACCCTGGTGACGCAGGAGCAGAACGACGCGATGCGCCGGATGACCAGCGCGAGCCTGGCGCAGGGGGAGGAGAGCCGGCGGCTGGCTCGGGCGTCGATGGAGCAGGGCGAAGAGGTGAAGAAGATCTCGTCGTGGGCAGCCATCCTGTTCGCTCCCACGTTGGTGGCGTCGATCTACGGCATGAACTTCGAGCACATGCCCGAGCTGCGGTGGGCGTGGGGGTACCCCGCGGCGATCGTCGCGATGGTCCTGCTGGCGGTCGTGCTGTGGGCGGTGTTCAAGCGGCGGCACTGGCTCTGAGCGTGCGTGACGACGGACTGGAGGCGCGGTGCCAGCTGGCACCGTGCCTCCAGTCCGTCCGCTGGTCGCGTCGCGCGAACGACGCCGGCTTGTTCACCCAACCGACGCATGCGCGTGGCAGGGTGGTCCGGGGCATCGTCGCCCGCAGCCCAGCCAGCCGCCAGCGGAGCACGATGCCAACACCCGACCTGATGATCGTCACGGACCTCGACGGGACGTTCCTCGACCACCACGACTACTCGTTCGACGCGGCCCTGCCGATGTTGGAACAGCTGCGGGCGGACGACGTCCCCGTGGTGTTCTGCAGCAGCAAGACGCGTGCCGAGATCACGGCGCTGCAGGCGCGCACCGGGCTCGACGGGCACGCGTTCGTGGCGGAGAACGGCGCGGTCGTGGTCGGATCGGCGGGCGAGGTGCTGGTCGGACCGGTCGACGGCGACCTCGAGCGGTTGCACGCCGAACTCGCCCGCGTCCGCCGGGCACTGCATCTGCGGTTCGAGACCTTCGGTGGCGTGACCGACGCGGTCGTCGCCGCGTGGACGGGGCTCGACTTCGAAGCGGCCGGACGCGCGCAGCAGCGCGAGGCGTCCGAGGTGCTGCTCTGGCACGCCGAGGACGACGACCGGGCCGACGCGTTCCGCGCGGCGCTCGCCGCGGTCGGCCTCGACCTGGTGCGGGGCGGCCGGTTCTGGCACGTGCTGCCGGCGGGCCGCGACAAGGGCGCGGCGGTCCGGACGCTGATCGCCGACCGCGAGCGTCGGACGGGGACTGTCCCGCGCACGATCGGACTCGGTGACGGCCCGAACGACACCGCGTTGCTCGACGCGGTCGACTTCGCCGTCGTGGTCCGCGGGCACGGCCCGGCACCCGGACCACTCGCGGACGACCGCCCCGAGCGCGTCCACCGCACGACCGCCCCCGGCCCGCAGGGCTGGACCGAGGGCCTCACCCGGTTCACCACCCCGTCCGTCAGGAGCCACCGATGAGCGACTTCCACCAGAACGGCGTCATCACGACGTTCCACGACCTCGGTCGCCGCAGCACCGCGAGCCTCGAGGAGGACCTGCGGGGCTTCGCCGAGAAACGCCCGATGAGCCTGATCCTGCCGGCGCTGTACTCCGAGCTCGAGCGCCCGGCCCTGTCGCGGATCGTCGACGAGCTGGCCGAGGCCGACTGGCTCAGCGAGATCGTGATCGGGCTCGACCGGGCCGACCGCTCGCAGTTCGAGCACGCCCGCGAGTTCTTCTCGCGGCTGCCGCAGCGGCACCGGATCCTGTGGAACGACGGGCCGCGGCTGCGCGAGCTCGACGCCGAACTGGAGCGCGCGGGACTGGCACCGGGGGAGCCCGGCAAGGGCCGGAACGTCTGGTACTGCACCGGGTACGCCCTGGCGTCGGAGCGGGCGGACTGCATCGCCCTGCACGACTGCGACATCACCACCTACGAGCGGGGCATGCTCGCGCGGCTGTTCTACCCGGTCGCGAACCCCGCGTTCGACTACGAGTTCTCGAAGGGCTACTACGCCCGCGTCGCCGACGGTCGGATCAACGGCCGCGCCGCGCGGCTGCTCGTCGGGCCGCTGCTCCGCTCGCTCCGCCAGGTCTACGGGGAGTCCGAGTACCTGGAGTACCTGAGCAGCTTCCGGTACCCGCTGTCCGGCGAGTTCGCGATGCGTGCCCACGTGCTGAACGGCCTGAAGATCCCCGGTGACTGGGGACTCGAGATCGGCATGCTGTCCGAGGTGTACCGCGACTACGCGACCCGGCAGGTGTGCCAGGTGGAGATCGCCGACGCGTACGACCACAAGCACCAGCCCCTCGCCGAGGCCGACGGCACCGGCGGCCTCGCCCGGATGGGCAACGACATCGTGCAGTCGCTGCTCCGGAAGCTCGCGACCATGGGCGTCCCGCTCACGTCCGACTCGTTCCGCGTGCTCAAGGCGACGTACTACCGGAACGCGCTCGACATCGTCGAGGTGTACCGGCACGAAGCCGAGATGAGCGGGCTCGCGTTCGACCAGCACGCCGAGGAAGCCGCGGTGGAGCTCTTCACCAAGGCGATCCTCGACGCCGGCGGCGCCTTCACGGCGCGGCCGAACGACAAGCCGTTCATCCCGAGCTGGAGCCGGGTGCGCTCAGCGGTGCCGGACGTGCTCGACCGGCTGCGGGACGCGGTGGAGGCGGACCAGCAGGACTGACGGGGTCACTCGACCCGGTGACGGCATCGAGGATGCCGTCACCGACCGGACCGGCGGAGGGCGTCGAGGGGGACCCATCCTGGCTGCGAGCGTTGCCATGATCGGAAACGGTCGATGCGACCCTGCGCGGCCGCCACGGCAGGCCGAGCCCGTCGGATCACTCGGCCCCGCAGGACGAGGAAGCCCGAGCCCACGAGGACGAAGAAGCCCGCCAGAGCCAGCCCCGTCAGGCGGATCGGGCCGACTACTGACCAGCCGATCGAGACGCCGCCGAGCGCACACAGCACGCACCCCCAGAACAACAGTCGGCTCGCGGTGTGCCGGAAGGTCCGGATGAGCCGTTCATCGTGTTCGATCGTCGGCGTGCTGCCGGGCTCTGACTCTGCGAACCCCACCCGGAGCCGCATCACGAGCCCCAGATGACGTACGCGACGACCCCGAGGACGACCACACCGCCGATGGGGACGAAGAAGATCCAGTCGTTCCGGATCGGCGCGCTACCCGGTCGATGGTCTCGCTGGAACGGGGCGACCGGGTTGCCGCTGACCCCGGGGAGGAAGTCGGTCGAGTGCTGTCGGACCGGTTCTTCGGGACGCTGGTCGTGCATGTGACCCCCCAGAGTCGACGGGTGCTGATGACCCTCGCGTTGATCTTGCCCGACATCGAGCGCCGTGACCACCACCGGTGCAATCGGCCGACTCGTCATCCGTGCTGCGGGTCCCACCCGTCGGATCTCGGCGCCCAGCCGAGTTCCGGACCCAGCCGCTCGGCGATGTCCGTGATGATCTGGGCGTAGTCGTCGGGCTCGAACGAGAACGGGAGCGCGAAGGCGACCTCGGTGACCGCCTGGTAGCCGACGTCGGCACGGAGCCGGTCCGCGATCTCGGCCGACGTGCCCACCAGGTCGGCGGCGAAGAGCATCCCGGCGGGGCCCTGCGGCACGCCGACGCGACCCGAGCGGCTGTCGACGTAGGCGCGGTAGCGGGCCTCTTGCTCGGCGGTCGCGGTGTCGGTCGGGATGACGACCAGGCCCTGCGAGACGCGGGCGGCAGCGGGGTCGGGGTGGACGTCGAGGTAGGCGTCGATCTGAGCGCGCTGGTTCGTGGCGAAGTCGATGCCGTTCTCACTGCGGGTGACGCTCGAGGTGAGCAGGTGGAAGCCGTTCTCACCCGCCCACACGGCCGACTTCGTGCTGCCGGTGCCGTACCAGATCCGTTCGGCCAGGCCGGCGCTGTGCGGCTGGACGGTGCTCGCGAACTCCTCGATGCCGCGGCGTTCGACGGTCTCGGTGGCCGTCACCGGGTCACCGCGCACCAGGTCGCGGAAGCGCAGGAGGCGGTCGTTGCCGAGGTCCTCGTGCTCCAGGGTGTCGGGGTAGATCGCGTCGCGGTACAGGTCGAAGTTCATCGGGGTGCCGACCGAGAACCCGGGGTTCAGGCGGCCGCCGAGCAGGACGTCGACCGTGCTGAGGTCCTCCGCGAGGCGGAACGGGTTCTCCGCGCCGATCGGGGTGACGGCGGTGCCGAGGTCGATGCGCGAGGTGCGCTGCGAGGCGGCGGCCAGCAGCGCGACAGGGGAGGAGATGCCGTGCTGCAGGTGCCGGTGGCGCAGCCAGGCGCTGTCGAAGCCCAGGGCCTCGGCGCGCTCGATCACGCGCAGGGTGTCCTCGTGGCCCTCGGACGGTCGTGCGGGGTCGAACGACCCGATCGTCAGGAAGCCGAGCCGGTGCAGGGGAGTTCCGTCGAGGGGCATGGGTCGATCGTGCCAGATGCGTCGTGCCGTTCGTCCGTTGATGACCGTTCCGCAGCCGCCGGCTCAGGCACCGGTCTCCTTGATCAGGGCCTCGACGTTGTTGCCGTCCGGGTCGGACACGAACGCGGTGTACGCGCCGTACTCCGGCCAGTAGCGCGGCTCGTGCCGTGACACCCCGCCGGCGGCGACGGCTTCGCGGTGGAAGGCGTCGACCTCGCTCCGTGACCCGGCCTCGAACGCCAGGTGGAGTCCGCGCGTCGTCGCCTCGGGGGTCCGGGCGGTCTCGAGCGAGACGCTCGGGGTGTCGTCCCCGTGCTGCCAGAACTCGGCGACGGCGTCCGTGCGGTAGCCCGCTCCGATGCCGAGGGGCGCGAGGGCGGCGGTGTAGAACGCGTCGCTCGCGGCGAAGTCGCTGGCGAAGACGCCCAGGTGGTGGATGAGGTGACGACCCGGCATGGGACGACCCTAGGCCGCCGTCACGGCATCCGTCCGGGCAGCGTCCCGGTCCCGCTGGCAGGCTGGATCCGTGCACATCACCCTGGACTCCGCGACCGACATCGTCATCTCCGGCATCCGTTTCCCGGAGGGGAACCGCTGGCACGACGGGCGGCTCTGGTACTCGGACATGCACACCGGCGAGGTGTTCTCGGTCGACCCGTCCTCGACCGACGGCCCCCGGCTCGAGGCCACGGTCGACGGGCAGTCGTCGGGGCTCGGGTGGCTCGCCGACGGGCGGTTGATCGTCAGTTCGATGGAATCTCGCACGGTCGTCGCCGTCGACCCGGACGGCAGCACCTCGGTGTTCGCCGACCTGTCCACCATCGAGTCGTCGCTCGTGAACGACCTGGTCGTCGACGCCCAGACCGGCCGGACCTACATCGGTGCCTTCGGCTACGACCTGTACGCGGGCGAGGAACTGCGCCCCGGCCCGCTCTACGTGATCGACCCTGACGGCTCGGTCCGCCTCGCCGCCGAGGGCCTGGTGTTCCCGAACAGCGCCAACATCCTGCCCGGCACCCGGACCCTGGTGGTCAGCGAGACGTGGGGTGGGCGCCTCACCGCCTTCGACATCGAGGACGACGGCTCGCTGATCGGACGTCGCGAGTGGGCAGCCCTGCCCGGCGGTGTGACCCCGGACGGCAGCACCGTCGACCGTGACGGCGCGATCTGGGTCTGCTCGGTCGACACGGGGGAGTTCCTGCGGGTCGTCGAGGGCGGCGAGGTGACGGACCGCATCGACGCACCCGGGGACTGCGCGATCGACTGTGCGCTCGGTGGCGAGGACGGTCGCACCCTCTACCTGGCGACCGCCGACAGCTACGACCCGGCCGTGACGGCGCAGACGCGTGCCGGCCGGATCAGTTCGGTCCGGGTCGAGGTGCCGGGGTGGTGAACCCGAGCGACCTCGCCGAGGCGACACGTCGTGCGGAGTACCTCGTCGAGCACGGGCCGACCATGGGCGTCATGTCGCAGCAGGCGGGACTCGCCGCAATGTCGGTTCTCTGGGTGGCCGCCACTGCCCCCGCCGCCTTCCGGCTCACAACGCTGGTCTGGTTCCTCCTCGCCGTCGCCGGAACGGTCGTTTCGGTGGCCGCATGGGTCCGTGCTCGACGCCACCGCAGGCTGCTGCCCTACCTCGTCGAGACGCCGGAACAGCCGCTCGGCGCGCTCACCCCGGCGGAGCGCAAGTCCGTGACCCGACAGGTCGGCGGGCGGGCACCGGTGGCGCCCGAGGCCGTGCCGCTCGTGCGGGCGATGCTCGCGTGGCAGCGGCTGTCGACGCGGATGGCCATCACGCCCCTGATCGGTATGGGCCTGAGCCTCCTCGCCTTCGCGGGGTCCACACTGGCCACGCCGGGTCCGTGGCGCTGGCTGTTCGTCGTGCTGATCGTCTGTACTGCAGCGTTCGTCACCGTGCTGTCGATGATCGAGAAGCGGCGGCGTGAGCGGGTCGTGGCCGAGATCGATCGGGCAGGGGTGCCCGTCTCCTGACCTCGGGCACGTCGCCTTCACCGCGTTAGCGTGGTGCGGGGAGGCCGAGATGGACAGTCCGGGTTGGTGGGCGGCGATCGGGTGCGCCGTGCTCGTGCTCATCGTCGACGCGGCGATCTGGGGCATCGTGTCGATCGCTGCAGACGGCCTGGGGCGGAACCGCGCAGCGGGCATCCGGCTGCCGTCACTCATGCGGAGCGACGCGGCCTGGCGCGCTGGGCACCTCGCCGCGCACCGGGTCATGCGGCCGTTGCTGATCACGTCCGCGATCGTGGCGATCGTCTCCGTCCCGGCGCAGCTCACCCCGGTCCTCTACGTTGTGCTGCTCGGCCTGTCACTGGTGAGCACGCTGGCCGCGCTCGTCGCCGGTGCGGTGTCGGCGTCACGCGCTGCGAACAGCGTTCCTCGCGACGGGTGATCGGAGGGGTCATGCTGGTCTCGTGCAGCGAATCGGTCTGAAGGACCCTGAAGGCGTTCGGTTCGTCCCGCCCGTCGGATCTGGGACCGGCGTCCTTGTGCTCGCTGGGTCGAGCGGGCGGGTCGACGAGGACCGCGCGCGGGTCTTCGCCGGACTCGGGCACATCGCTGAGTCGATCCGGTGGTTCGGAGGAGCCGGCCAGCAACCGGGACCGTGGGCCGTCCCGCTCGAGCTCTTCCTCGCCCGCATCGACGAACTCGAGCGGAGCTGCGACCGTGTCTGGCTCGTCGGGACCTCCCTCGGCGCCGAGGCCGCGCTGGTCCTCGGCGCGCACCGCCCCTCGGTCGCGGGCGTCATCGCGTTCGCACCCACCGACGTGGTGTGGCCCTGGCCGGACGGCGGGGGCGTGGAACGATCGCACTGGACCCTCGACGGATCGCCACTGCCGCACGTGCCGTTGGCGTGGGACACCTGGCGGCGGGAAGAACCACCGCGCTTCCGATCGCTCTACGAGCGTTCGTTCGAGGCCGCCCCGGACCGGGTTCGGGCAGCGGCGGTACCCGTCGAGCGGATACAGCAGCTCGTCCTGATCGCCGGTGAGGACGACCAGGTCTGGCCGAGCGCCCAGAGCGCTCGCCGCATCGCAGCTCGGCGGGCCGCGGCCGGGCACACCACGACCGTGGTCGTCCATCGGGATGCAGGGCACCGGGTGGTCCTGCCGACCGAGCCAGTCGTGGTCGGTGGGACCGAGATGGCGCGCGGCGGTACCGCAGCCGCCGACGCTGCGCTCGGGGCGATGGCACTCGAGGCGATCCGGGCCGCCTTGGCCCTCGACTGCATCAGTCCCTCAAGCTGACCCGGGGGCCGCCCGCTGCCGCTCGGTGCGAGGTTGCACTCCTGGTGCGAGGCATCGAGGGTCGCACCAGGTGCGCAACCTCGCACCAGACGACACGGACGCCAGGCGACACGGACGCCAGACGACACGCGCACCAGACGACACGGACACCAGGCGACACGGACCCCGCGCCCCCGCGTCACCCGCACCCCTCCGGGTACGGCAGACTGCACGGACAAGCATCCAGGAGTGATCGTCATGTTCGTCGCCGCCATCGTCTTCCTCGTCATCGCGCTCGTCGCGCTCTTCTTCCGAACACGCACCTACTCCACCCCCGCACGCCCGGCCACACCCGGTCGCGAGGCACGCCCCGCCGTCCCGACCCGCCGCCCGAACCTCATCGCGACGTGGACCGCGGCCGCCGCCGGCGTCCTGTTCGTCGGCCTCACGCTCGGCAGCACCCTGTACGCGCAGGACACGGGTGAGTCGAAGGTGCAGGTGGACATCTCCGGCAACATCGTCGGGCAGAGCACGGACTCCGGGTTCCACTTCAAGGCGCCGTGGGCCACGCTGCACACGTTCAACATCCGCAACCAGACCGTCACCTACATCAACGCGGTCAACGGCTCCGACTCGGACAACAACGGCAACGTCCGCTCCGGCCCGTACGTCACGGTGCAGGACCAGGACGGCGTCTCGTCGAACGTCAGCCTCAACCTGCAGTACAGCATCGACGCGAAGTCGGTCACCGACATCTACCGGTCGTACAAGACCGAGGAGAACTTCAAGACGCAGTTCATCGGCAACTCGGTGCGCAGCGTCGTGCGCCAGGTGCCGAACGACTTCACCACCATCGAGCTCATCACCAAGCGCGGCACCGTCGAGAAGGCGATGATCCAGGCGCTCGAGAAGCGGTGGAAGGGCTCGGGCGTGCACGTCGACAACTTCGCCCTGCAGGAGATCACGCCGCCGAAGTCGGTCATCGACGCCTACGCCACCGCGCAGCAGGCGCAGATCCAGGTCACGAAGGAGCGCGCGCTCCTGGACGCCAAGAAGGTGCAGGCGCAGCAGCAGGTCGCCGAGGCACAGGGTCAGGCCGACGCCAACGAGGTCCTCAACGAGCACCCGCTCTCCGACGCCGCCCTCAAGCAGCGCGAGATCGAGGCGCTCAAGAGCGCCGGCGACAACGGCTCGCTCATCGTCGTGCCGCAGGGCACGGACAACATCCTCAGCCTGCCGGGGACCTCGGGTTCGAAGAGCAAGTAGCGCGCGCCGAGACGCCGCCCAGTCGCCGAGACGCCTCCGTTTTCGGAGGCGTCTCGCGCACGGGGCGGCGTCGGGAGAACACGACGGCGTCTTCCGGATCCGAGACGCGCACCGCGACGGACGGGAGGCACGGTGCCAGCTGGCACCGTGCCTCCTGTCCGTCGCGGTGGCGGGGTCCAGGGCCCCGCTCAGGCTGCGCCGTGACTGGCGCGGCTGCGCCGCGAGAGCGAGTCGATGATGACGGCCAGCAGCAGGACCGCGCCGGTGATCATGTAGCGGATCGACGAGTCGAGGCTCAGCAGGGTGAGCCCGTTCGAGATCGACTGGATCACGATGATGCCGAGCAGCGCCGACCAGGCGCTGCCACGGCCACCGAACAGGCTGGTCCCGCCGATGACGGCTGCGGCGATCGCGTTGAGGTTCGTGTCTCCGGCGCCGGAGGACAGGCTCGCCGAGTTGAGGCGGGCGGCGGCGAGGATGCCGCCGACGGTGGCGAAGAGCGAGGTCAGCATGAACACCGAGATGTAGATGCGGTTCACCCGGATGCCGGAGCGCCGTGCTGCCTCGACGTTGCCGCCGACCGCGAAGACCGAGCGGCCCCAGCGGGTGCGCTTGAGCACGAAGTTCATCAGCACGACCAGCACGACGAAGAACACGAACGAGGTGCCGGTGCCGAAGTCGCGCGACAGGTACCAGACCATCAGCGCGAGGCCGAGGAACAGGGCGACGGCCTTCACGACGGTCAGGGACATCGCTCCGGTCGACAGTCCGGCACGACGGCGACGGGCAGCACGGCGGACCTCAGTGAAGAAGAGGCCGCCGGCGGCCAGGACGGCCAGCAGGTACGCGAGCCACGGCGGCAGGTACGAGGCCGAGGCGAACTGCACGATCGGTGAGTCGTACGGCAGGTTGATCGAGCCGTTCGGCCCGAGGATGAGCAGCTGCAGCCCGAGGAACCCGAGCAGACCGGCGAGGGTGATGACGAAGCTCGGCACCCCGAAGCGGGTGAACAGCAGGCCGTAGAGCAGGCCTGCGGCGGCACCGACGGCCAGGGCGACGGTGAGCACGAGCCACAGCGGCCAGCCGAGCGTCGTGAGGCCCTGGCCGAGGATCGCGGCGGAGAGTCCGCTGACGCTTCCGACGGACAGGTCGATCTCGCCGAGCAGCAGCACGAGGACGATGCCGATCGCGATGGTGCCGACCGCGGCGCACTGCAGGGCGAGGTTGACCAGGTTGCCCGGGGACAGGAAGTCGGGGGAGAGCGCCTGGAACACCGCCCAGATGACGATGAGCCCGACGACCACCGGCAGCGAACCGATGTCACCGCCGCGCACGCGGCGGACGAACGCCTTCGCCGCGCCGCCGATCCCCTGGTCGCGCAGGAGCCGCTCGTCCTGCAGGTCCGCGGCCGAAGGAGTCGGGGTCGCTGCGGTGAGGGTCTCGTCGGTCTTGCTCATGCGGAGGTCTCCTGCTCGGTGCGGGCGGCGGCGCGACGGGTGACGGCGTTGTCGGTGGCACCGGTGATGGCCGCGATGATCTCCTCGTAGGAGACGTCGTCGATGCGGAAGGTGCCGTTGTTGCGGCCGAGTCGCAGGACCGCGACCCGGTCGGCGACCGCCTGCACGTCCGCGAGGTTGTGGCTGATGAGGACGACGCCGAGTCCGCGCTCGCGCAGGCGTTCGACGAGGTTCAGGACCTCGGCGGTCTGTGCGACACCGAGTGCGGCGGTGGGCTCGTCGAGGACGACCACCTGCGGGTCGCCGATCAGCGAGCGGGCGATCGCCACGGTCTGCCGCTGCCCACCGGACAGCGACGCGATCGGGATCCGTACCGACGGGATCCGGGCGGCGAGCTGCTGGAGGAGCTCCCACGATCGGCGCTCCATCTCCTCTTCGTCGAGGAACGGGTGGGCGATCTCGCGCCCGAGGAACAGGTTCGAGACCACGTCGAGGTTGTCGGCGAGGGCGAGGTCCTGGAACACCGTGGCGATGCCGAGGGTCTGGGCCGCCGCGGGGTTCGGGACGCTGACCTCGTCGCCGCCGAAGGTGATCGTGCCGCCGTCGGGCGTGTAGACCCCGGCGAGGATCTTCACGAACGTCGACTTGCCGGCGCCGTTGTCGCCGACGATGGCGACCACCTCGCCCGGGTATACGTCGAAGTCGATGTCGCTGAGGGCCTGGACGGCGCCGAACCGCTTGGTGATCCCGCGCAGGGACATCACCGGGTCGGCGGAGGGGTGTGCTGCTGGTGACGCGTTGCTCACGGGTGTCGTGCTCACGGGTGTCGTCCTCGATCGGTGAGGCCCGCCCGGTCCGCAGTCGGACCGGGCGGGCAGAGGGGGTCGGACCTACTTGATGCCGGCGCTGTCGCAGGCTGCCTTGTACTGCGCGGTGCAGATCTTCGACACCTCGTACAGGCCGTCCTTGACGACCGTCGACTGGACGTTGTCCGTGGTGACGGCGACCGGGTCGAGCAGCGTCGACTGGACGCTGGCGCCCCCGGCGGTGTCGACGGTGGTGTCGCCCTTCGGCGTCTCACCCTTCGCGAACTGGATCGCCAGGTCGGCGGCCTTCGACGCCTCGGGCTTGAAGGCCTTGTAGACGGTCATGTACTGCTCACCTGCGAGGATCCGCTGGATGCCCGCGAGCGAGGCGTCCTGCCCGGTGACGGGCGGGAGCTCGGTGACACCGGCCGACTTCAGGGCCGCGATGACGCCGCCGCCGGTGTCGTCGTTCGCCGCGTAGACGCCGGTGATCTCGTCCTTGCCGAGCTTGCTGATCTGGCCGGCTGCCCAGTCCTGCGCCTTGGCGGGGTCCCATCCGGGGGTGTCGTACTCGGCGAGCACCTTGTAGCCGCTGTCGTCGATGACCGAGTGCGCGCCCTTCTTGAACTGCGAGGCGTTGTTGTCGGTGGGGGAGCCGTTCACCATGATGATGCCCGAGCCCTCCGGGACCTTCTTCGCCTTGAGGGCGTCGACCAGGGCCTGGCCCTGCAGCTCACCGACCTTCTCGTTGTCGAACGAGATGTAGTAGCTCAGGTCGGGGCTGTTGATGAGCCGGTCGTAGGAGATCACCGGCACCTTCTTGGCCTTCGCCTGCTGGACGATGGACGCTGCGGCCTCGCCGTCGAACGGGTCGAGGACCAGGACCTTGACGCCCTGCGTGAGCATCGACTGGGCCTGCTGCAGCTGCTTCGACGCGTCGCCGTCGGCGTTCGCGTAGATGACCGAGCAGCCGCTGCACTGCTTCTTCACCTCGGCGGTGAAGAGCGGGCGGTCGGCGCTGGCGTAGCGGGCGGTGACGGAGTCGGGCAGGAGCAGGCCGATCTTGGCCTTCGACGCGTCCCCGCCGCCTCCGCCGGAACCGGTCCCGGCATCCGCGCCGTTGGAACAGCCCGCCAGGGTGGTGATCGCGAGCAGCAGGGCGCTGACGCCCAGCATCGCTCGTGTGGTGGATTTCTTCATTGAAACGTCCTCCAACAGTGGACCGCCCCCATCGGCGGTGCCCTGAGTGTGACAGCGAGCGTTCTTGGCTGCAAGAGTTGAACGCAAGGACCGCGCGCCGTGACGAAAACGTTATCCGGCGGGCGCGGGGCGCCCCGGCTCGCCCGCGCCTATCGTGCGCGCGTCACGTCGACGGCTTCGATCGCCAGGGCCAGCGCGCCGGTCACCGAGGCCTTCTCGCCGAGCTGCCCCTGCACCACGTCCGGCGTGCCGTCCACGTCGACGATCAACGAGGACTCGAGGGCGTGCCGCATCGGGCCGAGCAGGAGTTCCCCGGCCCGTGCGAACTCGCCCGTGACCACCACCCGCTCCGGGTCGAGGACGTTGCAGAGCCCCACCGCCGCCGCACCTATGGCCCGCCCGGCGTCGGCCACGGCGCGCATGCAGACCTGGTCGCCGCCCATCGCGCGCAGGATCAGGTCCGCCAGCTTGAGGGTGCCGACCTCGTCGCGGACGCCCTCGAGCACGGCGGGTGCGCCGGCGATCGCCTCGAGGCACCCGCGGTTGCCGCAACGGCACAGGGGTCCGTTCGGCAGGACGGGGGTGTGCCCGAACTCGCCGGCGATGCCGTGGTGCCCACGGAACAGGTGCCCGCCCAGCACGAGTCCGGCGCCGATGCCGTTGCCGACGTCGAGCGTCACCACGGTGTCGCGGCCGCGGGCCGCCCCGGTCCGGTGTTCCGCCAGGGCGGCGAGGTTGGCCGAGTTGTCGACCTGCACGGGCTTGTCCATCCGCCGGGCGAGCGACTGGCCGAGCGCGATGCCGTCCCAACCCCGCAGGATCCCGCCGCGCGCCGTCATCCCGGTGCGGGCGTCGATCGGGGCGGCCACGGCGAGGCCGACGGCGAGCACCTCGTCCATCGACGACTCGATGGACTCCACCATGTCCAGCACGAGCAGCGCGGTCTTGTCGAGCTCGGCGTCGGCGCGGTGGTCACGGGCCAGGGGCATGTGCCGCTCGGCCAGGACGGCGCCGTTCAGGTCCGACAGCGCCAGCCGCAGGTGCCGCGGCGAGACGTGCACCCCGGCGACCAGCCCGAGGCCGTGCGGCAGGGTCACGCGGAGCGCCCGACGGCCGCTCGAGGTGCTCGGCGTCGCGTGCAGGGCACCGGTCGCGACGAGTTCCTTGACGATGTTCGAGACGGTCGCGGGGGAGAGTCCGGTCACCCCGGCGAGCTCGACCTGCGTCAGCCCGCCGTGTCGCTTCACCGCGCTGACGACCCGGCCCCGGTTGGCTTCACGCAGTGAAGCTTGGTTTCCCGGACTGCGGCGCGGCTCTGACACGGGGACAGCGTAACGGGCGGGTCCGGAACGCTCGCCGTGACGGACTGGAGGCACGGTGGCAGCTGGCACCGCGCCTCCAGGCCGTGGGTGGTCGCGTCCACCGCCCGCACCCGTCGTCAGACGCGTTGCGCCGTCCGGTCGAGGCGCGGGGTCGGGACGCCCAGGGCGGCGGCGGTGCGCCGGACGTCCTCGAGGACCGCCAGGGGTTCCGCGGCGGTCGGGTCGTCGTGCGCGGCGAGGCTCGCCCGCGCGATCGGGACGAGCGCCGTGGCCGCGGCCACCACGGCCGCCGTCACCCCCGGGCGTCGGACGGGCAGCGCCGTGGAGCGGTGCCGAGCGAGGTCGACGCCCCGTGCCTGCAGGACCGGGAGGAGTTCCCGACCGATCAGGAACGCCTCGCGGAGCGCGTGTCCGTCCCCGACCATCGTCGCCAGGCCGCCGCTCTGCAGCGCCCGCGCGAACATGCCGGCGTCGAGCACGAAGTGCAGCCACAGCCACCCCCGGATGTCGTCCTCGTCCTGCACGGTGAACCCCGACTGCTGGAACACCGACCGCACCAGCTCCCGCCGATCCGGATCCGCGCCCGTCGTCCCGAGCCGGACCGAACGGAGGACGGCACCGTGCAGGACCCCGTCGGCGTCGAACCCGCCGCCGGCGCCCGGGAACCCGAACAGCACCCGGTCCGCGGCGAGCGGTGCGACCGCGGCGAGGGGTTCGTCCCACACGTTGCCGAGGACCAGCACCGTGGCGTCGCCGATGCGGGGCGCCAGGGTGGCCACGGCCTCCTGCAGTCGGTGGTGGCCGACGCTGAGGACGACGAGGTCGTAGGCGTCGTCCGTGTCGATCGACTCGACCAGTCGCGTCGGCGACGTCGATCGGATCCGCCGACCCAGGGGTCCGCGGCGGCCGTCGATGACGTCGGTCTGCACGCTGTTGCCGTACTCGGCAGCGCGCCCGGGCCGCACCAGGTGGTCGACCTGGTGCCCGGAGTGCTGGAAGGCCTGGCCGTAGATCGTGGCGATGACGCCCCGTCCGAGCATGAGGATCCGCATCAGGCACCTGTCCGCTAGTCTGGAGACGATCTCCACTTGGAAGATATGGAGATTGTTTCCACTTGTCAAGGAGGCTCCGTGCCGGTCGAGGAACCCCTGCCTGCCGCGAAGCCGATGCGCGCCGACGCCCGTCGGAACCGCGACGCGATCGTGGCCGCTGCCCGGACGGCGTTCGAGCGTGACGAGCAGCTGCGCTTCGACGACTTCGCCGGACGCGCCGGCGTCGGTGTCGGCACGCTCTACCGACACTTCCCGACGCGTGAAGCGCTGGCGGCGGCGGTCTACCGGGGCGAGGTCGACGTCCTCTGCCAGCGTGCTCGTGACTCGACGCGGCCAGCGGCTGAGAGCCTCGACGACTTCCTGCGCGGTTTCGTGGAGTACGTGGTCGACCACGCGGCGCTCGCCCGCACCCTCGCCGCCGTGGTCGACGCCACCACGCAGGCCGAGGGTGGGGGCGACCTGGAGCGGACACTCGCCGAGCTGATGGCGCGCGCGGCAGGTGACGGGACGATCCGGTCCGACGTCGCCCCCGGGACGGTGCTCATGCTGCTGCACGGCATCGGGGCCGGGATCGATCGCCCGGGGTGGGCGACGGAAGCCCGTGCTGCCGCCGACCTGGTCTCCCGAGGGCTCCGGGCCCGCTGATCCGTCAGCGCGGTCGCGCCACCGGAGTGGTGTGGGCGCGGAGCAGGACGGCCACACTCGCGGCCGCAGCCAGTACGACGAGTGACCACGCCACCGCGGCCACCGTGCCGGCGGGGTGGGCGACCGACTGTCCGACCGCGGCCTGCACGGTGAGGAGCACGGTGCCCGCCGCCCACGTGACCGCGACGACGACCACGATCCGGACCTGCGTGGTCGGGTGTGCCAGCCACGGCAGGTGCCGACCGGCGGCGGCGACGAGGAGTGCCACCAGCGGGAGCACCTGCAGGGCGTGCATGCCGACGAAGTGGGCGACCCGGTAGTCACCGCCGACGGTGCTCCACCCGAGCAGCGGCACCCCGGGGCCGCCGTCCGCGATCCCCACCGTGTGGGCGCCGACGATCCCGTCCGGGGCGGTGAGCTGGGTGGGGGTCGGGCCGGTCATCAGGAACGCGACCCCGATGCCGAGGAGCGCGATGACGGCACCGGCGCGGACGGCGACCGTCAGTGCCGGGGTGGGCAGGCGCAGGAAGAACAGTGCGATCGAGGTGACGAAGGTGGAGAGGTAGAGCGTCGTGATCGCGACCGCCATCACCGCCCACACCACCACGTGCACGCTGTTCGACACGTTGAAGTGACTCGTCGTGCCGGTCGCGGCGGCCCACACGATGAGCACCTGTTCGACCACCAGGGCCACGGCCACCACGGTGCCGAGTCGGCGAGCGAGCGTCCGCCACTTCGGCAGGTGGGCGATGAGCCACGCCCAGGTGACGGCGTAGAGCAGGATCGACAGCGAGAACTTCAGGGGCTTCATCCACGCCGGTGCCCCGAGGATGGTCCGGGGATCCACGACGAGTCCGACGAGACAGACCGCGGTGGACACGACCATCAGGCCGGCCACGGCCATGAGCGCCGGGTGCCACGCGACCGCTCGACGGACGGCGGCGATCACCGGGCCACGCTCCGGGCGTGCAGCAGGGCGGCGGCCACGACGTCGGCGGTGGGGGTCGGTTGCACGCCGAAGGTCTGCTCGAACGCTGACGAGTCGAAGACGTAGGGGTCGGTGTACTGGTACCGCAGCTCGAGCGTCTCCCGGGCGGACGTGGTGAAGAGCGCACCGACGCGCAGCGTGGCCGACGACATCACGGCGGTGTCGGCGGCGGGGACCCCGGCGAGCTCGACGTACTGCCGACCGGTCAGCGCCGGAGCGGTCGGCAGGTGCCAGGTCCGGCCCGTCGCACGGTCGTCGGTACCGAGGGTCACGAGCGCGTCGCCGATGTCGGTCGTGGCGGTGAGGGAGTGCGGTTGGTCGGCGTCGAGCAGCCAGGTCGGGCGTTTGCCGGCGGCGATCCGGTCGACGACGAAACCGTTGAACACGCTCGTCGTCGCGCCGGGGCCGGTGAAGTCGGCGCTCCGCCCGACGGTGACGGCCAGTCCGCGGTCGGCCGCGGTCCGCAGCTGCTCGAGGGCCGCCGCGCGCACCGCACCCTTCCGACCGGCGGGGTTGATCGGGGTCGCCTCGGTCATCGGCCCGGACACGCGGCCGTAGGCGTAGACGTTGTCGAGGTACACCAGGTGGGTGCCCTCGGCCAGTGCTGCTCCGACGGTGTTGTCGACGATCCTCGGCCACTGGTCCGCCCAGACCCCCGACGAGTACGGCAGGCCGGCGACGAGGTACGCGACGTCGGCGCCGTGCAGCACGCGGCGGACGGCGGTGGGGTCGAGCAGGTCGGCGATGACGTGGTCGGTGCGGGCGTTGCCGCTCTCGCTCTCGTTGTTGCCTGCCGTTGCTGTTGTCGACGGGCGCCGGCCGACGGACACGGCGTCGACGTCGTGCTCACGCAGTGCACGGAGTGTCTCGCGCCCGACGACACCGTTGCCGCCCAGGACGACGTGCAGCGGAGCGGTCATGCGCCGGCTTCGTCCGTGTCGGCGACGGGGAACAGGTCGTGGGTGGCGTCCTGCTGCGCCAGGCGCCGGAGTCCCGCGAAGAGCGGATCGCCGAGGACGGTCCCGATCACCATCAGCTCCGCCATCGCGGTCCGGCCGTCGCGGTGCTGCAGTGCTGCGACGTCGGCCCGTGCCGCGCTCGCCGCTGCCGACACGTAGGCGTCGAGGTAGTCGTCCGGAGCGTCGAACCCGATGGTGCGCAGTCCGTCGAGCGCCCGGGCCGCGGTCTCGAGTCCCGGGTTGTCCGACGTCGCGCACCAGCCGGCGGCCGACACCCGTTCCTCGATCCGGGCGCGGGCCTCCGGGGTCGCCTCGGACTCGGGGGAGCGCGGGGTGGTCATGGCGTACTGGGCGACGGCGAAGACCTCGGCCAGTGGTGCGGTCTCGGCGTCGAGCACGGCCAGGACCTGCTTCGTCACGGCGACCGAGAGCCCGCCGGTCTCCAGGAGTGCCCGGACGAGCCGGACTCGTTCGACGTGCCGGTCGTCGTAGGCGGTCTGGTTCGGCGCCGACTTCTCGCCGGGGGGCAGGAGGCCTTCGCGTTGGTAGTACTTGACGGCGGTGACCGGCGTGGACGCCGCTCGGGCAAGTTCAGATATTCGCACTATCGGAGAGTAGCAGTATCTGTTCTGCTGGACAAGTGCTCCGCGACCCTCATCGCCAGGTGAGGGTGTGTCAACCTGCCAGTCCGCCTGTGCCTCCGCGCAGACCGGCACGCGGGGCATTGTCATGTCATACTCAGCGAAGCAGCACGACCGGCCGTCGGCGGGTCCCTGCTCGCAGGGCTTCGTCTCCTGCACTTGCCGCTCCCAGCAGGTCGAGCACCACGTTCTCCGGTCGATGCGCCGCGCCCTTCCCCGGGCACGGCTGCCAGCAGCTCATCGAGCTGTCCGCCCGACGTGGTCGACGCAGATCCGACGTTCGACGTCGCAGAGAGCACACCATGAAGAAGATCATCACCGCCTCGATCATCGGCGCAGCGGGCGTCGCCCTCCTGCTCGGAGGCGCCGGCACCTTCGCGCTCTGGAACTCGAGCGCCGAGACCGCCGGGGGCACCATCGTCGCCGGCGCACTCTCGATCAAGCCGACCACACAGGCGGCGAGCTGGACCGTCAACGGTGGGTCGCCGCTCTCGACACTGGACGGCTACCCGATCGTGCCGGGCGACGTCGTCACCTACTCGCAGGACATGGTCGTCACCGCGAACGGCAAGGGCTTGAAGGCCACCCTGGCCGTGGACCCGGCATCGGTCGAGGCCACCTCGACGTCGGCTCCGGCAGACGTCGCACTGGCGAAGTACCTGTCGGCGAACGCGGTGCTCACCGCGTCCGGTGACGGGGTCTCCGGTGCCGCTGCGCCGTACACGGTGACCGGGCAGACCGGCTCGCAGCAGGACGTCCGCGTCGGCGTGACCATCGCCTTCCCGAAGAGCACCACCCCCGGTGTCGAGGACGGCACGCAGAACGGGTCGGTCGACCTCGACGCCATCGCCGTGACCCTGACCCAGGCATGAGCCGCCGGCGCCGAGGTGGCGCGATGACCGGATGGGCGACGGCGACGTTGCTCGCCGCCGCCGCGGTGGGGATCGTCGCGGTCGTCGCCGTCTCCACCGACGGCGGCACGTTCGCACTCCTCAGCGCCCGGTCCTCGACCGAGCCCGCGACGATCACCGCCGGGTCCGCGGACCTGTCGCTGAGCAGCCTCGCGCTGCCGTCCGCACCGCTGTACCCGGGAGCCACCGAGTTCGGCGTGGTCACCGCGACGAACACGGGCGACGTCCCCCTCGACCTCGGCATCGCGATGGGTCGTGCCGGCGCGGCGACGTCGGCTTCCGGCGTCCGCAGTGACCTGCGGGTGACCGTCGGTGTTGCGACGTCGGCGGCCGTGTGCCGGGCCGGCAGCGTGCGCCCCACGTGGTCCGGCACGCTCGACTCGACCTCGCCGATGTCCGCGGGCATCGCACTGCCCGCGGGCGCCGCCGTCGTCCTCTGCCTCGCCGTCGCGATTCCGGCCGACGCAGCCGCGTCGCAGCAGGGCCTCTCCACCGACTTCACCACGACCGTCAGCGGGACGCAGGCAGGATCATGACCGACCCCACGCCACGTCGACGCGTGCTCCTGCTCGGAGCGACGGCCGCCGCGGTCGTCGCGCTCGAGCTCGTGAGTGGCGGGACGGCGTGGGCCACGTGGACCGCCCCGGCACAGTCCGTCCGGGCTGCCGCGACGACCGGCTCCGTCTCGGTCGGCATCCGCGGGGTCGAGGACCTCGCCACCACGTACTCCTCGGCCGCGCTGTCCCACACGGCGCTCGTCACGGTCTCGAACTCGGGGTCCGTCCCCGCCACCACCTCGCTCTCGCTCGCAGCGACCGCCGGGTCAGCGGTGTCGAGCGCCGTCCGGGTCGACGTCTGGCAGTCCACGAACGCCAACCCCTGCTCCGGCGTTCCGTCGAGTGCCGCGGTCACCGGTTCGGGCACAACGATCGCACCCGTGGTCGCCACCCTCGCCGCCGGCGCGAGCCGTTCGACCTGTGTGCGGACGTCGGTCAGCCAGGGCCAGCGCTTCGACCTCTCCGGGGGCTCGACCACCCTCGACGCGACCGTCACCGCCCGCCAGGGCACCTGGACCGGCACGGCGCACGCCCGCGCGGCCCAGAGCGTCGCCGACACCGTCACGCCGTCCGTGCCGTCGAAGACCGCCGAGACCGACAGCAGCATCACGGTCACCTGGGCGGCGCCCGCGGACACCAGCGGCATCGGGTCCTACGCCGTGTACCGGGACGGCGTCCTGGTCAGCGTGACGTCGGCTTCCGTCCGGTCCTTCACCGACACCGGTCTGCAGGTCTCGAAGTACTACGCGTACACGGTGCGAGCGGTCGCCAGCGGAACGGGCGGCCACGCGTCGCCGTCGTCTCCCGGCATCCAGCACGCCACCGGGTGGTACACGTCGACGAGCCGGTACGTCCTGCGGAACGACGCAACCGGCACCTGCGTCGCGAGTGGTGGGTCGGCCTCCGGCTCGCCGATCACCACGACGTCCTGCACGACCAGCGCGACACAGACGTGGCGCTTCACGCCCGAGGACGCCTGGCTCCGGATCACGTCTCCGTCGAACCCGTCGCTGTACTGGGACGCCCCGAGTGACCGCTCCGCCCTGCTCCGTCCCGACAACGACATCAGCGCCCAGAAGTGGACGGCCGAAGCGGTCGGCGCGGGCAGTGGGCTCTTCCGGTTCCGCAACCGGAACGACCTCTGCCTGACGGCGTCGAACGGGTCCGCCACCACCAACCCGATGACCGTCGCCGACTGCAGCACGTCCGGACTCCAGCTGTTCTCCCTCCGGGCCACGTCGTGACGACCGCAGTGCCGCAGGCGAAGCCGGAGCTGGAGTCGCAGCCGCAGCCGCGGGGTGCCCGCTGGTCGAGCGCGCTCCGGCTGCTGGGGCAGACGGCCGCGGTCCTGCTCCTGATCGTCGTGGTCGGGCTCGCGGCGCTGGCGATCCTGGTGCCGCGGATCACCGGTTCGGTGCCGCTCACCGTGCTGACGAGCTCGATGGAGCCGGGGATGCCACCGGGCACGCTGGCGGTCGTCCGCCCGGTGGACCCCGCGGACATCGGTGTCGGCGACATCGTCACCTACCAGATCCGGGTCGACCGGCCCGGCGTGATCTCGCACCGGGTGGTCGCCGTCGCGATCGGGGCCGACGGCCGCCGCCTGTTCACGTTCAAGGGCGACAACAACTCCGCCGTCGATCCCGAACGGGTCGTCGCCGCGCAGGTCATGGGCCGGGTCTGGTACTCGATCCCCGGCCTGGGGTTCGTGAACACCGCCGTCGCGGGCGACGCGCGCGCCTGGCTCGTACCGACCCTGGGCGGCGTGATGATCGGCTACGCCCTGCTGCTGGTGATCCGATCGGTCGCCGTCAGCGGAGTCCGCGGAACGTCGCACGGACGTCGTCGACGAGCAGCTCCGGCTGTTCGAGCATCGCGAAGTGCCCGCCGCGCGCGACCTCGTTGAAGAACACCAGGTCGGTGTACCGGCGCGCTGCCCAGCGGCGCGACCGGCGGACGTACTCGCCCGGCATGATGCTCAGGCCGACGGGCAGGGTCAGCGGCTCCTCGACGGTGCCCGGGCTGGCCCAGCCGGTGCGGGTCGCCTCCCAGTAGATGCGCGCCGCGGACGCGGCGGTGTTCGGCAGCCAGTACAGCATCACGTCGTCGAGGATCTCGTCGAGCGGGAAGAGCCGCTCGACATCGCCGTGTTCGTCGTGCGAGCCGCCGACGTCCTGGAACATCGCGTAGATCCACGACGCCAGCCCGACGGGGGAGTCCGCCAACGAGTACCCGATGGTCTGTGGGCGGGTCGACATCTGCTGCGAGTAGGCCGACAGCTCCTGCCAGTAGTGGCCGCTCTCCTGCAGCATGACCTGTTCGTCGGGGGAGGCGTTCCGGGCCTCGTCGTCCGTCGGCATGAACAGCGCCATGTTGAGGTGGATCCCGGCGAGTCCGATGTCCCGGGCGGCCTGCAGGGCTGCGAGCTCCGCGGTGACGGTGGCGCCGAGGTCACCGCCCTGGGCGAACCAGTCCGTGTACCCGAGCCGGGACATCAGCACCGACCAGGCCCTCGCGGTCCGGGCGGTGTTCCACCCGGTGGTCGTCGGCTTCCCGGAGAAGCCGAACCCGGGCAGGCTCGGGATCACGACGTGGAACGCGTCCGCCGCGTCGCCGCCGTGCGCCACCGGGTCGGTGAGCGGGCCGATCGCGTGGCGGAACTCCAGGACGGAACCGGGCCAGCCGTGGGTGAGCAGGAGCGGGCGGGCACCGGGGACGGCGGACCGGACGTGCAGGAAGTGGATCTCGAGCCCGTCGATCCGGGTCGTGTGCTGGCCCCAGCCGTTCAGCAGTGCCTCGGTCCGGCGCCAGTCGTACTCCGTCGTCCAGTGTTCGACGAGGGCGCGGACCTTCTCGAGTCGGGGTCCCTGCGAGGTGTCCTCGACGGTTTCGGCATCGGGCCAGCGGGTCGCCAGCAGTCGGCGGCGCAGGTCGTCGAGCTCCGCCTGGGGGACGTCGAGGGTGAACGGGGTGATGGCTGCGGTGTCCGACATGGGGTCCTCGTTGCTCGGTGTCAGGGCGGCTGTCCGTCTTGATCGCAGATGATCTTTGCACAAGACGATCTTGTTCCGGTACGGTCTCCGGTATGGACAGTCCGACGCCGACCGATGCACTCCCCGAGATCGACTGGGGTGCCGAGGGCATCGAATCCGAACTCGGGTGGGCGCTGCCGCTGGCGCTCCAGGGCTTCACGCGGCTGGGCAGTGAGGCGGTCGCCGACGTGCCGGGTGGTCCCCGTGGCTACCAGGTGCTCGTCGCGACCACCACCGAGGAGCCGTCGTCGCAACTCGGACTCGCGCAGCGCCTCGGGATCGACAAGACCCAGATGACCTACATCGTCGACGCGCTCGAGGCGGGCGGGTTCGTCGAACGTCGCCCCGCCCCGACGGACCGGCGGGTGCGGCAGGTCCACCCCACCGACGCCGGCCGTGCCCTGCTCGCCCGGACACGGTCCGCCCTGCGCGGCGCCGAGGGCGTGCTCATGCGGCACCTCGACGACGACGAGCAGACGACGCTGCGCCGGCTGCTGGCCCGCGTCGCGCTCACCGCCGGGCTCGGCGCCGCCGGACCGGACCAGGCGGACCCCACGTTCCAACACCCCCTCGCCGTCCCGGAGCGATCCCGACGGCGCACCGCGACGACCACGTCGACCACCACTGCAGTGAGGCCCCGCCCATGACCACCACCATCCTCGTCGCCGGCGCCACCGGCGACCTCGGGCACCGCATCGTCCGCGAGCTCACCCAGCACGACGTGCGGGTCCGGGTCCTCACCCGGCCCGGCAGCAGGACCGCCGCAGAACGCTTCGGCGACGACGCCCGTGTCGACGTCGTCGCCGCCGAGTACGGCGACCACGACGCCCTGACCCGGGCCGTCAGCGGGGCCGACGTCGTGGTCTCCGCCGTGAGCGGGACACGTCCGGTGATCGTCGACGCCCAGCGCGCGCTGCTCGCGGCGACCGTGGCGGCGGGCGTCCGGCGGTTCATCCCGTCCGACTACTCGGCCGACTACCGGCGGATCGCACCAGGCACCAACCGCAACTTCGAGCTGCGGCGCGAGTTCGCCGCCGACCTCGACGCGGCCCCGGTGCAGGCGACCTCGATCCTGACCGGCATGTTCACCGACCTGCTGACCGGCGAGGCCCCGATGATCCTGTCCGGCCGTCGGCTCGTGCTGTTCTGGTCGTCGGCGGACCAGGTGCTCGATTTCACCACGAAGGACGACGTCGCCCGGGTCACGGCCCTCGCCGCCCTGGACGACGATGCTCCGCGGGTGATCGAGATGGCGGGCGACCAGGTCACCGCCCGCGACGTCGCACGCACCATGAGCGAGCTGACGGGGGAGCGCTTCCGGCTGCAGTGGGCCGGCACGACCGGGACCCTGTCCGCGATGAGCGCCGTCGGCCGGCGCCTGTCGAAGAACCCCGACGAGACGTTCCCGGCATGGCAGGGGATGCAGTACTTCGTGAGCATGTTCAGCGGGCAGGCGCAGCTGCACCACGTCGACAACGACCGCTACGGCGTGCAGTCGTGGACGAGTGTCCGTGACGTGCTCCGCGCACACCTCAGTGGGCAGGGCCACCCGGCGACGGACTGACGGGCGCGGTGTGCGGTCGTCGGCGGCGGAACAGGAACGCGAGCCCGACGACGACGGCCGGCACCAGCGCGAGCGCGGCGAGCCAGACGAGGACGTCCCACTCCGGTGAGAGCGGCACACCGAGCGCACTCGACGAGGTCCGCCAGACCTGGTTGCCGGGCCCCTCGTGCTCGTCGGCCCCGGCGACCGGGAACAGCAGCGCCGTCACGATCGTCCAGCCCACCAGCACAGCGACGGCGATCAGCGTCCACGGCCGCGGAGCGGACGGGGCGGACACCTGTGTCACCGGACCGCGGCACGCGAGCGCTCGGCCCGGGCGTCCCACCACGTCGCGACCAAGGCCGCTGCCCCCAGCGCGAGCCCGACGACGCCTGATCCGAGACACGGGATGAGGACGAGGCCGAGGCCGATGTTCGCGCCGCCGCCCTCCGGGCCGTAGAACGCGTCGTACATCAGGGCGCCGACGCCGAGGAACCCCACGGCGAGGAGCACGGTGCTGATCCAGTGGAGCGTGCGAGCTGTGGCCATGGTGGTCGTTCCCCTCGGGATTGCGGTTGACGAATCCTCGCACGGCCGTTCCACCGCACATTCCCGGAGCGGCATCAGTCCCTCGGCACGCGGCCAAACCGGACCGCCCGGACGATCCGCCACACGCAGACCGCGGGCACGACGGCGCCAGTGGCTCGACCATGCCGCACGCCGGACTGGAGGCCCGGTGCCAGCTGGCACCGGGCCTCCAGTCCGTCAGTGACCTGCGGGAGGTGGCGGTCAGGCGGTCAGCAACGTGTAGACCTTCGCGATGACATCGCCCTCGATGAAGCAGATGTCCATGCCGGACACGACGGGCGGTGCTCCGTCGGGGCCGAAGTGCCAGGCGAGGTACCCCATCCCGTGGTTCTCGTAGACCGGGCCGGCCGGCGAGAACACGAACCCGCGGGCCTCGTCGAGCAGGCGCTGCGCCTTGGCGTGCAGGGCCTCGTGGCCGGTGACGACCTCGTCAGGGTCCAGGAAGACGACGTCCGGGGCGTAGGTCCGCTCGATCGCGGCGCGGCGGCGCTCCGGGTCCCGTTCCCCGAACACCTCGAACAGGTTGGCGTGCATGAGCGATTCGAGCGGTTGCGACATCGTGGCTCCGTCGGTAGTCGGCTGTTCGGTCAAGTGTGCGGCAAACACGGGTTCGCTGCGACGGATCGTCGGCCGGACCCGGCCCGACCCGACGGGATTCGACCGACCCGCGACACGCGCGTTGGCACGGCGTCGGGCCGGGCCCTACCGTTGGCCCCATGACGACCATCGGACTCCGCCGGATGGTGCCGCGCGACCCCGACCAGCGACACCGGGCGGCGAGCCCCCTCGAGCTCCTGTTCGACCTGGTGTTCGTCGTCGCGGTGGGCTTCGCCGCCACGAACCTGCACGAGATCGAGCTCGAGGGACACGTCACCTCCGCCGTCCTGGCCTACGGGCTGGTGTTCTTCTCGATCTGGTGGGCCTGGATGAACTTCACGTGGTTCGCCACGTCGTTCGACACCGACGACTGGCTCTACCGCGTGATGACCTTCGTGCAGATGGCCGGGGTGCTCGTCCTCGCCGCCGGGGTGCACGCGGCCATGGTCGAGAACGACTTCACGATCGGCATCATCGGCTACGTCGTCATGCGGCTGGCCCTGGTCGGGCAGTGGATCCGCGCCGCCGCGTCCTCCACCCGCTACCGCCGGACCGCCACCCTGCACGCCGTCGGCATCACGGTCGTGCAGGTGCTCTGGGTGGTCTCCCTGGCCCTGCCCGACGACGTCTGGTCCTACGCGGCGCCGTTCCTCGTGCTCGCCGAGCTGTCCGTGCCGATCTGGGCGCAGACCTCGACGGGGACGGCCCCCTGGCACACCCGGCACCTGGCCGAGCGGTTCTCCCTGTTCACCCTCATCGTCCTGGGCGAGGGATTGGTGGCCTCGGCCGGCGCGGTGATCGACGCCGTCGCGCACACCGAGCACCTCGGAGCCCTGCTGGCGCTCGCGGGCTGCGGGCTGGTGATCACCGTCGGCATGTGGTGGATCTACTTCTCCCGCGAGCAGCACGCGCACATCCGCTCGCTGCCCACCGCGCTCGTGTTCGGCTACGGCCACTACTTCGTCTTCGCCGCCGCCGGTGCCCTGCCGGCCGGCATCGAGGTCGCGGTCAGCGCCGACGCCGGACACGTCGAGCTGTCGTCCGCCTCGGTCGCGGCGACCGTCGCTGTGCCGGTCGCCGTGTTCGTGCTGTCGATCTGGGCGCTCGCGATCCGGCCGTCGCTGTCGGCACGGGCCAATGCCGTCGTGGTGGCCCTGGTGCTCGTGGTCCTCGCGTCGATCGCGGTGCCGGCGGTGTCGCTGCCGGTCACGGCGCTCGCCGTGGTGGCGGTCGTCGTGACCCTCGAGGTGGCGTCCGCACGGACCGACACCTGACGGACGACGGACGGGAGGCACGGTGCCAGCTGGCACCGTGCCTCCCGCCCGTCAGGTGGTCGCGTCGACGGCCCGTGCGCGGTTCCGTCTCCGGTGCGAGGGCACGTTCGTCGCACCGAACACGGAACCTCGCACCACACGGCGCGCGTGGCGCCTGCCGCGCCGCGCCGAGCGCCGCGTCAGCGTTCGGGCTGCTCCGTCGCGGGCCCGTCGTCCGACGTCGGACGCGCGTCGAGGCTCGGGTCGACCGCCGGGTCGGCCGAGACCGACGACGGCCGCACCGGGAAGTCGTCGAGCGCGCCGGCCTCCACCGTCGGCGACGTGGTTCCGCGGCCACCGCGCACGCGGTTCTTCACCGCGGCCCACGGACGGCCGAGGCCGGACCGTGCCGGACGCTCGTTCGGCGCCTCGACCTCGAGGCCGTAGTAGGCGCCGACGTGCTCGAGCAGGACCTCGCGCTCGGCCTTGTCGTAGGCGCGGCGCTCGCGGGTGAAGGCGATGATCGTCGACCAACAGGTGAGCAACAGGACGATGCTGAACGGCAACGCGGTCGTGATCGCCGCCGTCTTCAGGGCGTTCAGTCCACCGCTGAGCAGCAGGGCGACGGCGAGCAGCGCAGCGACACCGGCGAAGAAGACCCGCAGCCAGTTCTTCGGCTCGATGTCACCGCCCGACGCGATCATCGCCATCACGAGCGACCCCGAGTCCGACGAGGTCACGAAGAACACGCCGATGAGCAGGATCGCGCCGTAGGTCAGGACCATGCCGGCGGGCAGGTCGCCGAGGACCGTGAACAGCGACCCCTCGATGTCGACCGAGCCGTCGGAGCCGATCAGGCCGCCCGAGCCGTCGGTCTGGCGGTGGATCGCGGTGCCGCCGAGGACGGCGAACCACAGGAACGTGAGCGCGGTCGGCACGAGCAGCACACCGAACACGAACTGTCGGACGGTGCGGCCCTTGGAGATGCGGGCGATGAAGACACCGACGAACGGCGCCCACGACATCCACCAGCCCCAGTAGAAGGTGGTCCAGGCGCCCTGCCAGGCCTCGCCCTCGGCGCCCTGCTGGGCGGTGACGTTGAACGACAGGCCGACGATGTTCTGCAGGTAGGAGCCGATCGACTGCACGAAGTCACGGAGCAGGAACTGCGTCGGGCCGACGATGAGCACGAAGAGCAGCAGTGCGGCGGCGAGCAGCAGGTTGAAGTTCGACAGGATCTTCATGCCCTTGGTCACGCCGGTGACGAGCGACACGATCGTGACGGCGGTGATCACCGCGATGATCGCGATCTGGCTGACGATGCTGCTGTCGGCGATGCCGGCGCTCTCGAGTCCGGCGCCGATCTGGATCACCCCGAGGCCGAGCGAGGTCGCGACGCCGAACAGCGTGCCGACCAGGGCGATCACGTCGATCAGGTTGCCCCAGCCGCCGCGCACGCGGTTGCCGAGCAGCGGTTCGAGGGCCCAGCGGATCGAGACCGGGCGACCCCGGCGGTGGATCGCGTACGCCAGGGCCAGGCCGAGGACGACGTAGATCGCCCACGCGTGCAGGCCCCAGTGCAGGAACGTCTGGGTCAGTGCCTGCTGCGCGAGCTCCTTCTCGGTGCCGGTGACGCCGGGGCGCGGGGAGGCGAAGTGGCTGAGGGGCTCGGAGACGCCGTAGAAGACGAGGCCGATGCCCATGCCGGCGGCGAAGAGCAGTGCGAACCACGAACCGGTCGAGAACTCGGGCTCGTCCTGGTCCTTGCCGAGCTTGATGTCACCGAAGCGGCTGAAGCCGACGAACAGCGAGAAGCCGACGAAGAACGCGGCGATCAGCACGTAGTACCAGCTGAAGTTCTTGACGATGCCGTCCTGCAGACCGAGGAACAGCGCCTCGGCGGTGGAGGGGGAGATCAGGGTGAAGGCCACGAACCCCAGCACGATGACGGCGGCGGGCCAGAACACCCACCGCCGCAACTGCGGCGTCGTGGTCACGGGTCCGGGCAGGGGAGGAGTGGTGCTTGCCATGCAGTCCATGGTGCCTGCTCGCGATCCTGTGTGTTCGCCCAGGCGTGTCGTGGTTCAGAAGTCGCGCGCAGACTCCGTGGGGTTCCCCCGGCCGACCCGTCCGAGGTGGAGTCTCCGCGACAGCCGGATGACGGGACGGATGAGCAGCTGGATGCTCCCGATCAGGAACAGCCACGTGCCGGCCGTCGTGGTGCTCTCGGAGAAGAAGAGGACGCTGCCGACGATGAACCAGAGCGCGACCATCACGTCGTTGATGATGCTGATCGTCTCGTAGACCCCGCGGATGCGGAGCTCCTCGTGCCCCACCCGGAGTGCGATGTCCCGTTCGTCCTCAGCCATCAGACGATCCTGCCAGCTCCGTGCCGTGTCCGTCCCAGCGGCCGTGCTCGTGCCGAGGGCACGGCACGCTCCGTGCGAGGTTCCCCACTCCGTGCGGCGCTGCGGGCGCCGCACGGAGTGCGCAACCTCGCACCAGGCGGCGGCTCGCGGCCGTGGACGCGCGGTACGGCGGCCGGGAGGCGCGGGGCGGGCTGGCACCGTGCCTCCCGTCCGTGCGGCGCACCGCCCACTGCCACATGCGATTACAACGTTGACGTGCGCTTTACAGCGCTGTAAACAGGAGCCTGCGCGACGATGCGCGACGAGGGAGAGACCCGATGGTGGGAAGCAGGACCGCAACACTCCAGGCGGCGGTGAGCCGGCGGGGGTTCCTCGCGGGCGCGGCCGGTGGCATCGCACTCGGCACGATGGCGCTCGCCGGGTGCGCGACCCCGGGGCGTGCCGCCGGTGGTGCCACGACGCTCCGCTTCTACGAGCAGAAGCAGGAGGTCATCGCGTACTTCGACAAGCTGCTGCGGGAGTTCGAGGGGGAGCACACCGGCATCTCGGTCGTGCACGACAGCACGGCGGCCATCGCCCCGCAGTTCGTGCGCGGCGAACCGGCGGACGTCGGGTGCTTCAACGACAACCTCGAGCTCGCCCGGTACATCTCGCGCGGCGTGCTCAGCGACCTCAGCGACCTGCCGTCGGCAGCGCGGGTCCGACCGGACATCGACACCCTGACGAACCAGTACGCGAAGTTCGAGGACCGCACGAGCGTGCTGCCGTACTCGCTCGCGGCGGCCGGGGTGATCTACAACAAACGGATCTTCGCCGAGCACGACCTGCCGGTCCCGACGACGTGGGACGAGTTCGTCGAGGTCTGCCGCACACTGCAGAAGGCCGGCATCACGCCGATCTACGCCACCGACCGGGACACCTGGACGCTCTGGCAGGGCCTGTTCGACTACTCGGTGGGCAGCCTCGTCGACACCGGCTCGTTCTTCCGCAAGATGAAGGCCCTCGGCGCCGACGTCGGCCCGGACTCCGAGGTGTCGTTCGAGAAGGACTTCGCGGTGCCGATGGAGCGCGCGAAGACCATCTCGTCGTTCTTCAACCGCGACCACGCCACCCGGGCCTACGCCGACGGCAACCTGGCGTTCGGCAAGGGCGAGGCCGCGATGTACCTGCAGGGCCCGTGGGCGCTCGGGCAGATCGCGCTGATCGACGACAAGCTGCCCGTCGGCACCTTCGCCCTGCCGGTGTCGAACGACCCGGCCGACCGCAAGGCCCGGGTCAACATCGACCTCGGGCTCTGGATCCCCACGGCGTCCGAGCACCCGGAGCAGGCGAAGGAGCTCGTCGAGTTCCTCATGCAGCCCGACGTCATCGACGCCTACAACCGCGACAACCTGGCGTACTCGCCCCGCATCGACGCACCACCGCAGCAGGACGAGCGCCTCGCCGGCCTGCAGCAGTACGTCGACGACGCGGCGTTCTACCAGGGCGCCGGCACCTTCATCCCCACGTCGATCCCGCTCGGCAACTACCTGCAGTCGGCGATCCGGAGCGGGGACTTCACCTCGATGCTGCAGCGGCTCGACTCGGACTGGCGGCGGCTCGCCGGCCGTTCCGCGACGGTCTGAGCCGGACCAGGACACAGGAGTCACCATGACCATGCAGACCCCGCTCTCCCGCGACACCGACCCGGAGACCTCCGGACCGGCGACCGACGCAGCCCGCACGCACCGGCGTGTGGGTTCCCGCGGTGTCGGTTCACTCAGCCGCACCGAGGGCATGTACTACCTGTTCCTCGTGCCGGCCCTCGTGCTGTTCACGGCGTTCGTCGTCGCCCCCGCCTGCGTCGGCGTCTTCTACAGCTTCACCGACTACCTGGGGTTTGGGCAGTGGGACTTCATCGGCGCCGAGAACTACAGGGCGCTCGTCTCCGACCCGGCGATCCTGGCGTCGTACGGCTTCACGCTCGGCTTCGCGGCCGTCACCGTCGTCGTCACGCAGGTCGTCGCGCTGTCCCTGGCGATCGCCCTGGCGAAGAAGATCCGGTTCGCCGCCGGGTTGCGGTCGGTGTTCGTCATCCCGATGGTGATCTCGGGGATCATCGTCGCCTACGTGTTCAACTTCCTGTTCTCGAACACCGTGCCGGCCCTGGCCACGAGCGTCGGCTTCGGCCCGCTCGAGCAGAGCATCCTCGGCGACCCGAACCTCGCCTGGCTCGCGATCGTGATCGTGTCCGCCTGGCAGACCGTGCCCGGCGCGCTCCTCATCTACACGGCGGGCCTGACGTCGATCCCCGAGGAGCTGTACGAGGCCAGTGCGCTCGACGGTGCGACCGGCTGGAAGCAGCTCCGCTCGATCACGCTCCCGCTGCTCGGCGGCTTCATCGTCATCAACACCGTGCTCGGCGTGAAGGGCTACCTCGGCGCCTACGACGTGATCGTCGGTCTGACCAACGGCGGCCCCGGCAGCGCGACGAGCAGCGTCGCGATGACCATCTTCGGCGGCTTCACCGGCGGCGACTACGCCTACCAGATGGCGAACGCGACCGTGTTCTTCATCATCACCGTCCTCATCTCCGTGCTGCAGCTCGCGGCGACCCGCGGAAGGAACCTGCGACTCGCATGACCGCCATCGACACACGACCCCCGACCGACACCCGCGCCGTGACCACCGGCGGCACCGGTCGCTCCGGCCGCGGCCACCGCCGACGACTGGGCGGCACGAACTGGACGCTGACCGTGGTCCTCGGCCTCGCGTCGCTGACCGTGCTCATCCCGCTGTACGTGACGCTCTCGATGGCGTTCAAGACGACCGAGCAGTCCGTCGACGGCAACGCGCTCTCGCTGCCGTTCCCGTTCAACCCCGGGTCCTTCGCCGAGGCCTGGCAGCTGACCCGGTTCCCGGTGTCCTTCTCGGTGTCCCTGGGCGTCGCGGCGCTCACCGTCGTCGCGACGCTGCTGCTCAGTTCGTTCGCCTCGTACGCGATCGTCCGGAACTGGCACAAGCGGTTCTTCCGGTACTCGTTCGTCTACCTGCTCGCGGCGATGTTCCTGCCGTTCCCGGTGGTGGCGCTGCCGCAGATCAAGCTGACCGCCGAGATCGGCCTCGACAACCCGATCGGCGTCGGGATCCTGCACGCCATGTTCCAACTGTCGTTCAGCGTGCTGCTCTACTCGGCGTACCTGCGGTCGATCCCGGTCGAACTCGAGGAGAGCGCCCGCATCGACGGGGCGTCCACGTGGCAGATCTTCTGGCGGATCATCCTGCCGCTCCTCGGCCCGATGAACGCGACGGTCGGCATCTTCGCGTTCCTGGCATCGTGGAACGACTTCATGATGCCGTCGCTCATCACGGCGGATCCGGGGTTGCAGACCCTGCCCGTGGTGCAGAACATCTTCCAGAGTCAGTTCGGCACCAACTACAACGTCGCCTTCGCCTCGTACCTGATGGCGATGGCGCCCACGATCATCGTCTACCTGTTCGCGCAGCGTTGGGTCATCAGCGGCGTGACGCAGGGTGCGGTCAAGAGCTGAGAGGCACCACGTGAGTAGCAGCACCACCGGCAGCAGCACCACCGGCAGCAGCACCACCGGCAGCAGCACCACCGGCACCACCGGGGCGGTCCTCCCCACCATCCGTCCGTTCCCGGGTTCGGACCCGGTCGCCGACCCCGCAGCCGTCGTCACCGGCGACCACTGGCGCATCACCGTGCTCGACGCCGGGGCGTTCCGCATCGAGTGGAGCGACGACGGCGGGTTCGAGGACCGCGCATCGACCTTCGCGATGCGCCGCCGCCTGCCTGTGCCGGCGTTCACCGTGGAGCGGACGGCCGTCGCCGACGGCACCGGCACCGCCGCCGGCGTCGTCGTCACCACGGACCGCGCCCGCCTGCGCTACGACGGCCGTCCCTTCAGCCCGAGCGGCCTGGTCGTCGAGACCACCGGCCCGGACGCCAACCGCTGGCGCTGGGGGCAGGAGCCGCGCGACCTCGGCGGCACCGGCCGCACCCTCGACGACGTCGACGGCCGGATGCCGCTCGAACCGGGGATCCTGGCCCGCGACGGCATCACCGCGCTCGACGACAGCGAGTCGTTCCTGTTCGCCGACGACGGCTGGATCGGCACGCGGGTCCCCGGGCGCCGCGACGTCACGGTCTTCGCGTACGGCCGCGACTACGACGCTGCGCTCCGCACGTACCACGCCGTCTCCGGGCCGCCCTCACGGATGCCGCGGTGGGCACTCGGCAACTGGTGGAGCCGGTACCACCCGTACAGCGACACCTCGTACCTCGAGCTGCTCGACCGCTTCGCCGACGAACACCTGCCGTTCTCGGTCGCCGTCATCGACATGGACTGGCACCGGGTGGACTCCGTCCCGCCGCGCTTCGGCAACGGGTGGACGGGGTACTCGTGGGAGCCGTCGCTGTTCCCGGACCCGCGGGCGTTCCTCGCCGAGCTGCACCGCCGGGGGATGCGCACGACGCTGAACCTGCACCCGGCCGACGGCGTGCGGGCGTTCGAGGACGCCTACCCCGCGGTGGCCCGGGCGATGGGCGTCGACCCGGAGTCCGAGCAGCCGATCCCGTTCGACCCGACGGACCGCCGGTTCCTGCGGGCCTACTTCGAACAGCTGCACCGCCCGCTCGAGGAGCAGGGCGTCGACTTCTGGTGGATCGACTGGCAGCAGGGTCGTGAGACGGAGCTGCCCGGGGTCGACCCGCTGTGGCTGCTCAACCACTTCCACCTGCTCGACTCGGCGCGGCACGCAGCATCGGGGGACGCCGACGCAAGGGGTGACGACGGCGCGGAGACGGCCACTGCCACGGCCGAAGATGGGGCCCCGGCCCCGGCCCCGGTCGACGGCATGACCTTCTCGCGCTACGCCGGCCCCGGCAGCCACCGGTACGCCGTCGGGTTCTCCGGCGATGCCGTCGTGTCGTGGGCGTCCCTGGCGTTCCAGCCCGAGTTCACCGCCACCGCCGCGAACATCGGCTACCCCTGGTGGAGCCATGACATCGGCGGCCACACCCGTGGCGTCCGCGACGACGAGCTCGCCACCCGCTGGGTGCAGTTCGGGGTGTTCTCACCGATCATGCGCCTGCACTCCGCGAACAACCCGTTCATCCGCAAGGAGCCGTGGGTGTTCCCCGCCGAGGCCCGCGCCGCGATGGGCGAGGCACTCCGCTTCCGTCACCGCCTGGTGCCGTACCTGCACACCATGAACCACGGCACCGCCGAGGGCACCGCGCTGGTCCGGCCGATGTACCACCTGGAGCCGCGCCGCGACGAGGCGTACCGGGTGCCGAACACCTACGCGTTCGGTTCGGAGCTGCTCGTCGCCCCGATCGTGACGCCGCGCGACCCGGTCAGCCGGCACGGGGTCGCCCGGGCCTGGCTGCCGCCGGGCACCTGGACCGACGTCTTCACCGGCACGGTGTACGCGGGCGACCGGTTCGTGGACCTGCACCGCACGCTCGACACGGTGCCGGTCCTGCTGCGCGCCGGTGGGATCCTGCCGCTCGCGGCGGCCGACCAGCTCGACGCCACCGTCAACCCGACGGCGTTCGAGGTCCTCGTCGCGCCGGGTGCGCCCGGCGAGTTCACCCTGGTCGAGGACCACGAGGGCGAGGGCAGCCGCACCGCCCGGACCCGCCTGACCTGGGACCCAGCGCACGCCGAGTTCCGGGTGCACGCCACCACCGGGGCCCTCGACGTCGTTCCCGCCCACCGCGACTGGCGGATCACGTTCCTCGCCGCGCCGGCCGACGGGCAGCCGACGTCGGCACGTGCGGCCGACCGGTTCTCGGTCGACCTGTCCGTCGACTCGGCGTCGGGCGGATCGGTCACGCTGGTCGGCGCTCCGGTCGTCGGCGTCGACGCGCGGGAGGCCGTGCGGCGGGTCCTCGAGGGCGCGCAGGCCGGCAACCCGGAGAAGCTCGAGGCGTGGGAGGTCGTGGCGAAGGACCTGCCGCGTGCGGACCGCATCGTCGAGCTCGGCACCGTCGGGCTGCCCGACGCCCTGCGGGACGTCGTCGTCGAGCTGCTCGGCAGCGTGCACCCGGGGGAGTCGGCTCCCGCAGGCCGCTGACGGCAATCGACGGGGGAAAAGGCGGACGGGAGGCCCGTGGCGGCACCGCCACGGGCCTCCCGTCCGCCGTTCACGCGCTCTGGTGCGCCGCCCGGTCGGACGTGCCGTCCGCGTACGGCGCGCTCTCGCCGACGAGCAGGCGGTGGCCGACCGTGACCAACCGGCCGGGGACGTCGGAGCCGTCCATCCGCTCGACCAGCAGGTCGAGCGCGGTGTCGGCGAGGGCAACCGTGTCGGGCGCGACGGAGGTCAGGCTCGGCACCAGGCTCGACCCGAGTCCGACCGCGTCCCACCCGACGACGGCGACGTCGCCGGGGGCGTCCAGGCCGCGCAGGCGCATCGCCCGGAGCGCCCCGAGCGCGGCCAGGTCGTCGCGGCAGAGCAGACCGTCGACGCGGAGTCCGGCGTCGAGCGCGGCGCCCAAGGCGACCTCGGCGCCGGCGGCGTCGCCGACCTCGCGGGGGACCAGCAACGCGTCGTCGAGCGGCAGGCCCGCGGCGACGAGTCCGGCGCGGTAGCCGTCCAGACGCAGTCCGGACGTGCGCGACGACGGGCCGGTCTCGTGCCCGAAGAACCCGATGCGGCGGCAGCCGAGCGCCACCAGGTGCGCGACGGCCTCGGTGGCGGCCCTGGCGTTGTCGATCACGACCTGGTCGGCGTGCGGGGGCCGGACGTCCTCGCCGAGGAACACCACAGCGGTGTCCCCGCGGATCCGGTCGATCGCCTCGGGCGTGAGCACCTGCGGGTGGATCACGACCCCGTCGACCACACCGGCCTCGCGTCCCCGCACCGCTGAGCGTTCACCGTCGGGGTCGCCGCCGGTCTCCTCGAGCAGGAGCTGGTAGCCGCGGTCGGCGCACACCCGCGAGAACACGTGGGCCAGTTCGGCGAAGTACGGACGCCGCAGGTCGGGGAACGCGAAGGCGAGCATGTTCGAGCGTCCGGTCGCCAGGGACCGGCCCGAGACGTTCGGGCGGTAGCCCAGCTCGTCGATGGCGGCCTGCACCCGGCTGCGCATCGGGTCGCTGACGTGCTGGTAGCCGCGGACGACGTTGGACACGGTCTTCATCGAGACGCCGGCGTGCGCGGCGACGTCCTGCAGCGTGACCTTGCCCATCCGCTCACCGTAGCGGGCGGAGGGTCACCGGACCCGGCGGACCGGCCGGGGTCGTCAGGGGACGAGTCGGCGCTGCACGATCGCGCGGGCGACCTCGGAGAGCGGCTCGTGGTGCTCGAGTGCGTACCCGCGGATCACCGCGAAGGCGTCCTCGATCGAGACTCCGCGCAGGTACGACACGACGCCCTTGGCCTGCTCGATGACCTCGCGCGACCCGATGGTCCGCTGCAGCTGCGCGCGGACGACCTCGTGCTCGCGCAGGGACCGTTCGTGCAGGATGCCGATCGTCGCCACGTCCGCCAGGGCCCGGGCGACGCGCAGGTCCGACTCCGCGAGGGCACCGACGCCGGCTCCGAACAGGTTGAGCGTGCCGATGACGTTGCTCCCCAGCCGGAGCGGGACGGCGTGCACGGACCGGAACCCGAGCGCGAGCGCACCCGTGCGGAACATCGCCCAATCCGCCGGGGCGACCTCGATGTCCGGGCACGTCACGACCCGTCCGGTCGCGAACGAGGTCATGCAGGGGCCGGCCTCGGCGTCGAGCTGCAGGACCTCGACGAGCCGGGTCGCCTCGGAGGTGGAGGCCACGACCTCGAGCTCCTGGTCGTCGTTCGCCAGGAGGATGCCCGCGGCGTCGATGCCGAGCACGTCGGCGCAGGTCTCGACCAGGGTCTGCAGCAGTTCCACGACGTCGTAGGCGTCCACCAGGGTGTCGGCGAGCGACGTGAACGTCTCCAGGATCCGGGCTTCTCGGCCTGCCGTCGTCACTGGACCTCCTCGATCAGGTCGCCTCGCTTCTCGAACCGGACCGTGCCGTCGAGGATCTCCTCCGCCACCCGCCGCATCGTCGTCCGACGCGCGAAGGCGTGGCCCTGCAACAGCAGGTAGGCGTCCTCGGGGCTGATGTCGAGCTGCGCGAGCACGACCCCGGTGGCCTGGTGCACCACGCGCCGCGACGACGGGCTCCGATCCAGCAGGGCGTCGTCCTCGTCCGCGATGGAGCGGAGCGCCCGGCGCAGGACCCGGCGGCTGACGGCCGAGGCGAGGGTCATCGCCTGCCGCACCGTGCCGTCCTCGATCGTGGCGGGCTGCGGCACGTACACGTCGACCGCGCCGAGCGGGAACGGCCCGAACGCGACCGGGAACGCGAAGACCGCGCCGACGGGTTCGTTCCGGACGGCTTCGTTGAAGGCGGGCCACGCGGCGTTCGGTCGACGGACGACGTCGGTCTCCAGCACCGGGGCGTCGTTCGCCAGCGCGGTCCAGCAGGGTCCTTCGGACAGGTCGAACTGGATCTCGTCGACGCGGGTGGCGACGTCGTCGGTCGCGGACACGGTCTCGCTCGGGCACAGTTCACCGAACGTCGAGATCGAGACACCGCCCATCGGCAGCGCGAGCGCGAACGGCCGACTGAGTTCGTCGTCGGCGATCTCTGCCGACCGGAGCGCACGGAGTGCACGCTCGAATGCGTCATCCATGGGCGCCTTCCCTGCCGTCTCTCGATCCTACGCGCTGGTCGGTGTCGGACGATCCGGACGGCGCAGGCACGTTCGGCGGTGGGCCGGCGCGCCAGGCCGGCAGCTCTGCGGGCGGGTACGACCCCTGCTCGTCCTGCACCCGGAGCATCGCATCGAGGGCGACGAGGCTCACGCCCGGAGTCTCACGCACCACCGTCCGCACCGCGTTGCCGAGCAGGAACGCCATCAGGTCCTCGCTGCCCCCATCCGGTCGGTAATCACGCCACGGCCCGGCCCCCGCGCGTTGCAGGGCACCGGCGAGCACCGCCTTCGCGTCGTCGACGTCGACCTCGCAGTCGAGCACCAGGCGGAAGCGTCGCTGGCTCCGGTTCGACAGGCTCGGTGCGCCGTCCTCGTCGTCCTCGGGCACGAAGGAGCGCAGCGCCGACGACGGCGCGATGCCGTACGCCGCGCGGAACGCCGCAGCCATCCGGCCCGCGTTGCTGAACTGCCAGCGCTCGGCGATCTCCGCGATGGTCCGCCGGTCCGGCGCACCGGACGCCGCCTGCAGGTCACGACGGACCCCCTCGAGGCGCACGGCGCGCAGGAAGGTTCCCGGGGACTGCCCGATCTCGGCCTGGAACCGCTTCTGCAGGCTCCGCGGCGACAGCTGCACGGCCGCGGCGACGTCGGCGACGGTGATGTGGGTCGCCGCCTGCTCGTGGACGAACCGCATCGCATCCCGGACCGCACTCGAGAGTCGGGGCGGGCCGTCCTGGGTCGCGCTGCTCCCGTCGCTCATGTGCCGACCGTACGGGACCCGCCGATGGCGCGCTCCCAGGGCTCCGATCGAGGCCGCGCATGATCCACCTTGCGCGGTCCGAAGTCAACCCCTGACATGACCGGAATCGTCCTGTCGATACTGAAAGTGTCTCGTGCACCGTCGTCGAAATCGGTGCGCCACATCGAACCGACAGGGAGGGAGCGATGGGACACCGCCAGGGATCCACGACCGTGATGACCGAGGCCGCCGTCTGGCAGCAGGTCGTCCACACCGATCGGATCCGTGCGCTCGCCGCGACGGACCCGACGGACATCCGAGTCCAGCCGGTCGACGCCGGGTGCTGGCGGGTCGTCGACGCCGCGGCCGCCTGGGGGGACCCGGACATGCTCCTCGGCTTCATCGAGCGCACGGTGGACGGTTTCGACTGCACGCTCATGGCGGCGCTGCACGAGCACGACCGGCGAGCGAGCCTGCAGGACGCCCGCGCCTGGTTCGAACACCGCTGCGGACAGCACGTCGACGAGGCACCGTGCTGACCGCGGTCCACGGGACCGACGCCGCCCGGACCGTCACCGCGAGGATCGACGCGCAGCGACGCCGCACCGAACGATCCGGTACCGACCGGGCCTTCGCCGCACGCGTGCTCGCCCAGGCCGGGCACGGCCGTGACGTGCGGTTCGACGTCGAGGACGACGCCTTCCGGCTGCCGTTCCGGTTCCGCTACCGGACCCGACGGGACGGTTGCGTGAGCCTCGTCACGGCATCGGCGACCTCCGGCTTCTCCGGGGTCTTCGAGCCCATCGACCGCATCGTCGTCGGGTGGTCGAGCACCGGCGGTGTCCGCATCGCCGTCGAGGACGTCGTCGTCGTCGAGACCCGCCCGGGCACGCCCGTCCTGATGCCGACGTCCGGGGAGTTCTCGGTGCGCGCTCCGAAGGGCACGCTGCAGCTCGTGAGCATCGACCGGTCGCTCCTCGACCAGGTGCGCTCGTCGCTGGGAGCAGCGTCCGAACTGCCGACGCGGGGTGCTGAGCCCGCCGTCGCGGCCCTCGAACACCTGCGCCGGTGCGTCGAGCAGGTGGCCGTCACCGCGACACGCGACGGGTTCACCTCCGGCGCCCGGACCGGTGCGCAGGTCGCGCTGGTCGAGGCCGTGCTCGGAGCCTTCGGGGTGCGGACGCCCGCGGTCCTCCGCCGTGCGGTGACGCCGTCGACGGTCGAGCTCGCCGAGGCCTACCTCGAAGGACACTGCGAGCGGACGTTGTGCCTGGCCGACATCTGCGATGCCGTGGGCGTGAGCCCGCGGACCCTGCAGACGTCCTTCATGCGGGAACACGGCGTCTCGCCGATGACGTTCCTGCTGCGGATGCGGCTCGACCGGGTGCACGCGGTGCTGGAGTCCGGCAGCCGGCACGAGACCAGTGTGAGCGAGGCCGCGATGGCCTGGGGCTTCCGGCACCTGGGGCGGTTCTCGGGGACGTACTTCCGTCGGTTCGGGGAATACCCGGGGCAGACGTTGCGTGCATCGTCCGGTCGGTGCGCGGACGGTCCGGAGCGCCACGCGGGCTGAGTTCGTGCACGACGCAACGTGTTCTGGACACCACGGTGAACACGCAAGTTCGGCCCCTAGGGTCGCCGCAAGCGCAATCGCGTGAACTCCCTCGAACCGGTTGAAGGACCGCTCCGTACCGGAAGGCGGTCCACATGACCACCACTCCGCTCGCTCCGGGTTACACCCGCACTCGTCCCGCTACGGGTGCCCGCAAGGGCACCTCGACCTACTCCGCGCTCCTGGCGCAGGTGAAGGAGAACGGCCTCCTGCGCCGTCGTACCGGTTTCTACTGGGCACTGTTCGGCGCACTCGTCGGCAGCCTCGCCCTCACCTGGGTCGCGTTCGCGTTCCTCGGCGACTCGTGGTTCCAACTCATCGTGGCCGGGGCGCTGGGTGTGCTGTTCACACAGTTCGCGTTCCTGTCGCACGAGGCTGCGCACCGTCAGGTGTTCGAGTCCCAGAAGTGGAACGACCGCGCGGGCCGCTGGCTCGGCACGTTCCTCGTGGGCCTCAGCTACTCGTGGTGGATGAACAAGCACACGCGTCACCACGGCAACCCGAACACCGTCGGCAAGGACCCGGACATCGCCCCCGACGGCATCCGGTTCCTGCCGGAGGACGCCGCCGCCGTCAAGGGCGGCGCGATGAAGACCTTCATGCGCTTCCAGGGGTGGCTCTTCTTCCCCCTCCTCACGCTCGAGGGCCTGAACCTGCACCGCTACGCCGTGATGTCGATCGTCACCGGCAACGGCACCAAGGCCGACAAGAAGCACCGCCTCATCGAGGGCGCCCTGCTCGTGGCGCGTTTCGCGATCTACCTGACCGTCGTGTTCTGGTTCCTGCCGTTCGGGATGGCGTGCGCGTTCCTCGGGGTGCAACTGGCCGTGTTCGGCGTGATGATGGGTGCTTCGTTCGCCCCGAACCACAAGGGCATGCCGACCATCGCGCACGACGCCAAGGTCGACTTCTTCTCCCGCCAGGTGCGCACTTCGCGCAACATCCGTGGCGGCTGGTGGGTGTCGTTCCTGATGGGCGGGCTGAACTACCAGGTCGAGCACCACCTGTTCCCGTCGATGCCGCGTCCGGCGCTGAAGCAGGCCCGCCTGCTCGTCCGTGATCACTGCGACACCCTCGACGTGCCCTACACCGAGACCACGCTGCTGCGTTCCTACGGCATCGTCGTCCGGTACCTCAACCGCGTCGGCCTCGCCGCCCGCGACCCCTTCGCGTGCCCCATGGTCGCGCAGCTGCGCATCCACTGACGCCGTGCTGACCGCCATGCCGACGGGCACCGTCAAGTGGTTCGACCACAGCAAGGGGTTCGGCTTCATCCACCCCGACGACGGGTCCCAGGACCTGTTCGCGCACTTCTCCAGCATCGTCGCGGCGACCGGCTCCCCGCCGCTCGCCCAGGACGACCACGTGCAGTACGAGATCGGGCCCGGCAAGAAGGGCCCGCAGGCGGACAACATCTCGATCATCCGCTGATCGGCACCACCACGAGCAACGCCCCGACCGGTCCGGTCGGGGCGTTGCTCGTTGCGCGAGTGGCCGCGGCCGACCGAGTCTCGCCCTGCCGGACGGACGGCGGCTCCCGGTACCCGCAACGTGTCGGCGGAACCGATTCTCGGCAGCGGCCCGCGCCCCCGCCTGCGGGCTGGGCTGTGTTTCGCGCTGAGCGACAGTTCTCGCGAACGTGAGTGCGTGAGGTGTCGCCCAGCCCGTGACAACGGCGGCCGCCGGCCCGGCGCGTGACGAGACGGACGGGAGGCCCGGTGCCAGCTGGCACCGGGCCTCCCGTCCGCCTGTTCTTTCCCATCGCGCGCGCGTTGGTTCGCAAGAACGGGCGTACCTGGTCGAAAGAACTCACCAGGTACGCCCGGTTCCACCAGGTACGCCCGGTTCTGCCAGGTACGCGCGGTTCCACCAGGTACGCCCGGTTCCACCAGGTACGCCCGGTTCCACCAGACGCACGACGCTCGGCGTGCAACGCAAGTCGGCCCGGGCCGCGCTGCTGCGTGGTCCGGGCCGAATGGGGTGGTGCGGGGTGTTACTTGATCTGGGCGGTGATGGTGGCGGTGCCGACGAGGAGGCCGCGCTTGACGGCGTCGGTGCCGAAGGTCTTGTTCAGCAGGCCGGCGGCGTCTTCGGAGATGTGGACGGTGGTGCCGGTGAGGATGGCGTTGTCGCCCTCGAGCTGGAGGGGCTTGAGGGAGCCGCCGTGCAGCTCGAACAGGAACGCGTTGGCCGCGGCGACCTTGCC